>NZ_AHAM01000254.1 GCF_000236565.1 Mesorhizobium alhagi CCNWXJ12-2
TAGCATCTGTCGGAAGAAGTAGGAGTTGGAGCCCCACCGGGTCAGGCACAGCCGCAACGGAAGAGCTTCAGCCTCTCCTGTAGCTCACACGCAGATTTGTAAGTTTTAGCCATGCTTGGAGTAGATACATGCGAGGCGCCTTGCTGTTGTTCGTGCTTCTCTGGTTTTCGCCATTTGTCTTTGCTGCCGGTTTCGACTGTCGAGAAGCTGGCACCCAAGAGGAGCGGCTTATTTGCTCGGATCCAATGTTGTCAGCGATCGATGGCGAAATGGGGTCCGCGTTCAAAGGGGTGGTGGCGAGCGGCAATCAAGATTGGATCCTCCAGGATCAAAGGAGATGGCTCGCCGTTCGAGGGCGGTGCCTGACTGTGTTTACCGCAACGCAGGCTTCAGCCTGCCTAAAAATAATGACCGAGGAGCGCAGGCGAACGCTAATTCGCCTCGCGCATGGCGATAGAGCCTTGGCAAGTGCCGACGAGCCTTCGACGGATTCCCTCATCGGCGAACGCATCCGAGGACGATGCCATATGGATTATTGCTATTGGTTCAGTATTCATCGTCGCTCGCTCGTCGGCCGATCACCGCTTGGAGAAGCACTTTATAAGCTGGATAACAATCACTGGCAGTCGCATCATCCTGGCGCTTCTTACGACATCGCTGCACTATTGGAAGAAGAGCCAAGCGGCAGTTGGTATGCGTTCTGCTCCCATAGAAATCCGAGGTTTCTTTTCCAATACGGGGACGGAGCATGGGCGGAGCATGAACTCTCTCCGAATGACGCGTCGGGTATTCATGGGTATAACATAACGTCTTACATATTCTATTATGCAGCTTGCCACGACATCGGCGTGGACGACCCGTATGTCGCCACTTTGTTGGCAAAGGAATTGGGTTACGATCTCTCCGGCAAAGCCGTGAAGGAGGTTGATATAGGCAGTCCGGAGGATCTGATAAGGTAAGATATCTACCAGCCGCCAGATATACGGAAATGGCCCCGAAGGCGTCGGAATTCGCTTCCGGCCAACCACTCGTCCGAATTGAAGAATACCCTTCTAAAATGCCCCGAATTTGTACAATCTTTGAGTAAGTCAACGCCACTGGCCCGTTTGCAGAAGGAATACCTCAAGCCGAGCGGTGCGGAGTACAATCGTAGAAGGATTTCAGATGTTTCAGATCGGTTTCATCACCATTACATTGAGCCGGCTCGTCTCAGCCTTTTTCGTCGTCGCGATCATGGTGGCACCCGCAGCCGCGGAGGTGACCGACTATATCGGCGTGCCAGGCCCGATCGAATTCGCCGGTAAGTCCTACGAGCTCGCCTGGAGCTCGCAGCCTGCTGATCACTACGTCAAGCAGGAGTATGTTCCCTCCGGTCAAAACGTGGAAACCTATGCGCAAATGCTGCTTGTCGAACTCGTGATCGGCAAGATCAAGGTCATGGACGCCGTGCGCAGCCAAGTCGACATGCTCAACAAGCGCAAAGGCAGCGATCCGCTCGTCAACATGTCAGTCATCGAAAATAAGGCGACCGGGGAAGCCCTGCTAGATTTCATCGTCAGTTCCAAGAATGCGAAGGGCGAGTATATCGTGGAATGGAACGCCTATCGCTACGCACCGTACAGCGATGCGTCCAACAAGGCCGGCGTTCTCCTTTATGCCACTAGCCACCGGGCTTACGGCACGGAAAATGCGAAGAGCTTTCTAGACGGTTTGAGGACATTGCGGCCGGATCAGATCAACATTCTCGCCGAGGCGCGCCTGCCCCTCTCGGTCAACTAGCCGAAGACCGCGATCGAACTGAAACAGGCCGACAAGGAGCCAACAATCGCTGAAAGAAAGTTGAGTTGATAATCCCAAAAGGCGTGCCGCTTGGCAGCTACATGATGGGCCTCTTTGAGGAGGGCTGCGCCAAGCACCCCCGCCGACTGCCGTGAGGATCCGGTCCGCGAACATCCATCTTGCTCTAAAACGAGAGCGCACCCTGCCTGTGAGCCACTACCCTCGACAGGAAAGGCGCGTCGCGGCTACCTGCGCTCGTACGGCCAACCGGGTGACACTCAGTGCGTGACCATCCGGCATCGCCGTCGAGGTGCGGTTGCGCACGTCGGCGAGAAAGTTGCGGAAGTAGGTGAGCGGCTCGCCACTGGCGTCGATGTGGCGAGTGCCGGTGCGGTTGGAGATGAAAAGGTGGTCGGCGCCCTCGCGCCCGGCGACGTCGATATATTTGCGCAGTTCGATGTAGCCCTCGGTGCCGAGCAGAAACAGCCGGCCGTCGCCCCAGGCGCCGAGTCCGTCGGGCGTAAACCAGTCAACGCGGATGAAGCCGGACGCGCCGCCGCCGCGCAGCAGGATCTCACCGAAATCCTCGAAATCCGGCACGTCTGGCAATGCGTGGTTGGCGGTGGCGCTGGCGACGATCTCGGCATCGCGCGCGCCGGTGAAGAACAGGAACTGGTCGATCTGGTGCGAGGCGATGTCGGTGAGGATGCCGCCGAAGGCGTCGCGCTCGAAGAACCAGGCCGGGCGGATGGCGCGGTTCAGCCGGTGCGGGCCGAGGCCGACCGTCTGCACGACCTTGCCGATTTCGCCCGCTGCGACCATGCGCACCGCCGCCTCGCAGGCGCGCACCACGAAACGCTCGGAGAAGCAGATCGAGAAGATACGCCCGGTCTCCCGCGCGACCGCCTCGATCTGCGCCACCTGCTCGAGCATCGTCGCGCCCGGCTTGTCGACCATGACGTCCTTGTCGGCGCGCATGGCGCGGATGGCGATCGCCGGGCGATCGCGCGGAATGGCGGCGCTTACGACGATGTCGATCAACGGATCATCGAAGAGGCGTTCCCGTTCGACCGGCTGCAGCGCCGGAAAGCGCTCGCGGAAGCCGTCGAGTACGCGCGGATCGCTCGTCTCGGGACAGTAGCCGGCGCATTCTGCCCCGGCCTCGATCAGTTCGCCGACCTGGTGGTAGATGTGGCGATGGTCAAGCCCGATTGCCGCAAAACGCAGCGGGCGGCTCATGCCTGCGCCCCGGCAACGCGGACAGAACCGCCAGACTTGCCGGCCTCGATCAACGCGTCGATCAGCCGGTGCACCTTGAGCGCCTCCTCGCCTGTGACCTTCGGCTCGCGCCCTGTGCGGATCGCTTCGACGAAGTCCGCCATCACCGCGCGGTGATAGTCGTGCGGGAACGCCATCGGGTCTGCTCCGGCGCCGCCGGCCGAGCGGTCCGGCTCGATCGCGATCTTTCGGCCATCCTGAAACTGCACCAGCAGTTCGGTGCCACGCAGCAGGGCCGTGCCCTTGTCGCACGTCAGCGCGATCTCCTCGAGAAAGCCGGGATAGGCGGCCGTCGTGGCGTCGATGGTGCCGAAGGCGCCGTTGGCGAAGCGCGCCGCGGCGCAGACCATGTCCTCGGTCTCCATGCTGTGGACAGGCGTCGTCGTCGCGAATCCCGTCACCTCGGCGATCGGTCCCGCCAGGCTCAGCATCAGGTCGAGCGTGTGGATGCCCTGCGAGATCAGCACGCCGCCGCCGTCCCGCGCGAACGAGCCGCGTCCCGGCTCGTCATAGTAGCTCTGCGGTCGCCAAAGGCGGATAACCGTCGAGCAACCGACGATCGCGCCGAGTTCGCCGGAAGCGAGAATCTCGGCCGCCTTCAGGCCCGCCGGCCGGAAGCGGTGCTGCAGCACGACGCCTAGCTTGACGCCGGCCTTGCGGCAGGCGGCGACGAGGTCCTCGGCGCGGGCCGTCGTGATGTCGAGCGGCTTTTCCATCAGCACGTGCTTGCCCGCCTCGGCGCAGCGGATCGCGATGTCGCGATGCGTGTTGGCGGGCGTGAAGACGGCGACCGCCTCGACGCTGTCGTCATTCAGGATCGTGTCGAGACTGTCGCAGAGCGGGAAGGGGAATTTTTCGCCGAAAGCGCGCCTCCGCTCCTCGCTCGGAGCGAAGGCGTGGACGACTTCGATTTCATCCGACAAATCCACCAGGCCGCGCGCATGCGGCGTCACCGCCATGCCAAGGCCCACGATCGCGATACGTGTCTTCTTCATGGGAGATGATCCTTATTCCGATACGATATGGGCAGGCATGCCCCTTACGGACCGAGCCATGCCACCGGCAGTAGCGATAGCGCGGGTATGAAGCTGACCAGAAGGAGCACGCCGATTAACGCCAGCACGAACGGGATGATGGCCCGGAACGTTTCGGTCTGGTTGGCGCCGCCGACACGGGCGGTGGTGAAGACCAGCACGCCGAGCGGCGGGGTGAGCGCTCCGATGACGAGGTTCATGACGATGATGATGCCGAAATGCACCGGGTCTACCCCCGCTGCCATGACAAGCGGCACCAGAATCGGAACGAGGATGACGAGTGAGGCGATCATCTCCATGAACAGGCCGACGACCAGCAGGAACAGGTTGATTGCCAGCATCAACAGCCAAGGCTGCTCCACCAGGGTGCTCAGCTCCTGGGCGATCTTCTGCGGCACCTGCTCGAACGCCAGCACCCAGGCGAAGGGGGCGGCCGTGGCGATGATGACGACGATCACGACGGTGTCGAACACCGATTCCCGGATCGCGGCGAGCAGGTTCGACGGTGTCAGCTTGCGATAGAGCAACGCCCCGCAGAGCAGCGCGTAGACGAAGGCGATGGCGCCGGCTTCCGTCGCCGTGAACACGCCGAAGCGAACGCCGCCGACGATGACGACCGGGAGGATAAGCGCCGGGATAGCAAATCCAAGCGAGGACATCCGGTCGCGCAGCGACGCTTTCGGCATGTCGCCGCCATAGCCGCGGCTGCGCGACATCACGTAAACTACGATCATCAGCGTCGCCGCGACCATCAGGCCCGGCACGATGGTCGCCACGAACAGCGCGCCGACGGAGACCGAGGCAAGCGCGGCGTAGATGATGAGGCCGAGGCCGGGTGGAATAAGATTGGCGATCGTCGCCGAAGCGGCCGTCAGGGCCGCTCCGAACGGCCTGCCGTAGCCTCGCTTCGCCATCTCGGGAACCAGGAGCTTGGCGATGGTCGAGGCATCGGCCGTCGACGAGCCGGAGATGCCCGCCAGCATCGTATTGGTGACCACGTTGGCCTGGCCGAGCCCGCCGCGCATGTGGCCGACGAGTTGCATCGCCAGATCGACCAGGCGCGGCGTGATGCCGCCGGCGTTCATCACTGCGGCCGCAAGGATGAAGAACGGGATCGCCAGCAGCGTGAACGAATTGAGCGACGCGGCCATGTTCTGCGAGATCGTGACCAGCAGGATATCGCGGAACGGCGCAAAGGCCGCGAAGGCGCCGATCGCCAAGGCGAATGCGACCGGCACGCCTACGACTATGGCGGCGATGCCGACGATCACCAGCACGATTGCGCTGCCGGCCTGGCCGTAGAGGCTCGCAGCGCCGAAGCGGATCGCAAGGTAGAGGAGAACGCCTCCGGCGAGGACGGTCAGGCCCCGGACGATCGTTCTGCCTGGCCGCGGCCAGGCGAGAAAGAAAAGATTGAGCGCACCGCCGACTGGCACGGCGAGGAAGAAATACCGCATCGGCCACTGCAAGGCCGGCGAGGCGGAGATGGTCCGGCTGGCATAGTCCCAGCCGTGCACGATGAGCATGATGCTTGCCGCCGCCATCACCACGCGATTGAAGAGGCCCAGCAGGTCCTGCCCCCGCGGCGGCAGCGCCCGTATGAGAACGTCGATGGAGATGTGGGCGTCGCGCCCGGTCGCGACGGCCATGCCGAGGAACACGGCCCAGCAGAACATCCACGTGGCGATTTCCTCCGGCCACGGCAGGCCGGCGCTGAATCCGTAGCGCAGCACCACCTGAAGGCAGGAGACGGAGACCGCCACGAGCATCAGCAGGACGCAGATCGTCTCCAGTATGCGGTCCACGACCAGTGGAAAGCCGGTCTGAACGGTGTCGGACACCGCCCCCGGAAGCGCGGCGTCCGTCTCGGCCTGAACTTCCATGATCGCTTCGATCTCAGCCCAGTGCGCGGATCTGCTTGATCATCTCGGCCGTTTCCGGGCTCTTCGAGCCGAACTCGTCAAACAGCGGAGCGGTCAGTTCCTCCATTTTGGCCAGTTCCTCCTTCGACAGCTCGTGCACCTCGACGCCGAGGGTCTTCAACTCCTCCAGCGTCTCCGACGCCTTGGAGCGATTGATCTGGCGCTGCTCGGCGAAGACTTCCTTGGCGGAATCGCGCACGAGAGCCTGCAGGTCTTCAGGCAGGCTGTCCAGCCAGGCGGCGTTGACGCGGACCGCCTTCGGCAGGAACCAGTGGCCGGTCAGGGTCAGGTGCTTCGCCTGCTCGTAGAATTTGAAGCCGACAATCGAAAAGACGTCGGAATCGATGGCGTCGATGATGCCAGTCGACAGCGCCGAATACTGCTCGGAATAAGGCAGCGGCGTCGGCGCAGCGCCGAGCAGCGTCCAGAAGTCGACCCAGATGCGTAGCTGCGGCACGCGGATTTTCAGGCCCTTGAGCCCGTCGAGCGAGGTGACTGCGTTCTTAGACAGGATGTGGCGGAAGCCGGTTTCGCCATAGGCGACGAACTCGACCCCGGTCTTTTCGCGGGCGATATCGGAGCATTTCTGGCCGAGCGGTCCCTGCAGCACGGCGTCGACATGTGCTTCGTTCTTGTAGATGAAGCCAGGTGCGCCGCCAAAAGCCGCGATCTCCGGCGCGATCGCCTCTTCCGAGTCGGGGCCGGCGGTTGTCGCCTGGATGGTGCCCATGCGGCTGCCCTCCAGAGCCTCCGCCAGGCCGCCGAGCTGCGCAGCGGGGAAATGCTGCGCGTCGATGCGGCCGCCGCTCTTCTCGTTCAGCACCGCTGCCCATTTGTCGAAGGCATTGGTGATCGGCGTACCGATGCCCTCGGTGTGGGCGATCTTGAAGACGAACTTGTCCTGCGCGAACGCGCGGCCGGCGATTGCCGGCATGGCGAGCGCCACTGCGCTAGCCTGTACGAATATTCGGCGGTTCAATGCGAATGTTCCGGATTTCATGTCGTTTCCTCCCGTTGAAGCTCTTATTCCGCGAGCGTGGCTATGCTTGCGGTATGGCACCATACCGGTATGATACAAGCTGCCGTAGCGATGACAACAGGTGAATGTTGGACGTTTCTATTCGCCTGAGAGAGCCGATCGCGCCGCAACTCGTCGCGGCGCTGCGCCAGGGCATAGCCGAGATGCGGCTGCGGCCCGGCGAGGCGCTGTCTGAAAAGGATATCGCTGCCCGCTTCGGCGTTTCCCGCCAGCCGGTGCGCGAGGCCTTCATCAAGCTGTCGGAGGCGGGTCTGGTCGAGATCAGGCCGAGTCGCGGCACCTTCGTCATGAAGATTTCCGTGCGCGAGGTCGCCAATGCGCGCTTCGTGCGTGAGGCGATCGAGTGCGACATCACCCGCAACGCCGCTCGCCTGGCGACGCCTGCGGCCGTGGCTGGGCTGCGCGCGCTGCTGGCGGCGCAGCGCGAGGCGGCGGCAAGCAACGAATACTGGCGCTTCAACGATCACGACGAGGCGTTCCATCGTGCCATCGCAGACATCGTCCAGTGCGACTATGCCTGGAGGGTGGTCGAGAGCGCGCGCATCCAGACCGATCGGGTGCGCTATCTGAGCCTCCCCGATGCCTCGCCAATGCCGCTGCTGATCGGCCAGCATGAAGCGATTGTCGACCGTCTCGAAGCAGGCGATGCCGACGGCGCCGAAGCGGCCATGCGCCGCCATCTGCGCGAGATCCTGATCGCGCTGCCGCAGATAGCCAGGGCCAATCCCGATCTCTTCTCCGACATCGATCTGCCCGATCATACCGCCTGCCTGGTTCCGGTCGAGTGAACGGCCCGATATGCTACGCAGGCAGGGCAAAGAGATTGCCCTGTCGCGGGAAACGGACGCCGTCGCCGGCATTGGAGAGGAGCATGGCTCGTGGCTGACTCCGTCTTTGAATCCGATGCAATCGGGTTGCCGAGCGCCGATGCGCTTGCCGCATGGACGGTGTCGATGAACGCAACGATCATCCCCGTTAAGGCGCCCTGGCAGCTCGATCCGTAAGCGCCGAAGCGCCTACGGATCGGAATTTCAAGCGGCACGCACCAGACTTCGGCCCATAGCAACAAATAGTGTTGACTAATCAATCAGTCTTCACTAATGGTTTGGCCATGAACGAAGCCGCTCCCATCAACGCCGTCATGCGCGCACTTGCCGACCCAACCCGGCGAGCCGTGTTCGAGAGGGTGGTGAGTTCCGACGAGATCACAGTCGTCGAGTTGACGCGGGGGAGCGGTGTGACGCAGGGCGCCATTTCTCAACACCTAAAGGCCTTGAAGCAGGCGGGTCTGGTCGCCGAGCGCCCGGAAGGCCGGAAAGTCTATTACCGCGCCGAGCCGGATGGCCTTGAGCCGCTGGTGGACTGGATGAGCCATTACGGCGTCTTCTGGCGCGAGCGCTTTGCAAATCTCAGAACATTGCTGAAGGAGATCGACCCATGAATGACGCCGCTTTGAAATCCCGCACGCAGGACATCGTAGTCGACGAGGTTTTTCCGCATGCACCCGAGACGATCTGGACAGTGCTGACCACCGGCGAGTTGATCGGCCGCTGGCTGATGACGCCGACCGGCTTCGAGCCGAGGGAAGGCAAGCGCTTCACTTTCCAGACCAAGCCGGCGGGTGAATGGGACGGCGCCATCCATTGCCAGGTGCTGGAGGTGAGGCCCAACGAGCGCCTGGCCTTTGCCTGGAAAGGCGGGCACGAGGCAAACACCGGATACGGCTCACGGCTGGACACGGTCGTTACATGGATCCTTTCCAAGGTTGAAGGCGGCACGCGCCTACGCCTTGTCCATTCCGGCTTCGTCCTGCCGAAGAACGATTCCGCGTTCAAAACGATGAGCGAAGGCTGGAAGAAGGTTGTCCAGAACATCGGCGCCATCGTCGGCGAGAAGAACTGACAGGCGGAATCGCCGTCAATCACCCCTACAGGAGAAAATACATGAGCGAGGCATATACCGGCGGATGCGCCTGCGGCGCGATCCGCTATGAAATCTCTGGCGAGCCGGTGGCGACGGTCGACTGCCAGTGTCGCCAATGTCAGCGTCAAACCGGCGCTGGCCACGGAGCATATCTGACCTTTTCTGGCGCTGTACAGAAGATCGAGGGCGAGGCGAAGGCCTGGGAAGTGGTTGGTGATGGCGGAACCGTCAAAAGTTGCGCCTTCTGCGCGACGTGCGGGTCACCGGTGTATATTACATTTCCGGCCAATCCCGACATTATCGCTGTGCGTGCTGGCAGTCTCGATGATCCGAGCCGGTACGAGCCGCAATTCGTTACCTGGCACGCTGCCGCCCACGCCTGGGATCATCTCGATCCAACCCTGCCGAAATTCGACAAGATGCCGCCGACGTGAATGCGGCCTGATCTGGTTTGGCGTGTGTGACCGACCGGGCAAGACTTTGCCTTGGTCCATCGCAAGGGTGTTGTCGGAAGGCAGGCGAACGCTTTACAAAGCCGTCGGCGACTTCGGCTCGAAAGTGTTGGAGCGCATTCGCAGAGCATTGCCGGCAGCACAGGAATCACCATGACCGATTTTCGAAGCCCACCCCCCGGAGGGGCCTATCTCGGACGCGCAATGGCCGGCGGCTGGCCGCATCCGGCGGTGGTTACGGTGCGGGACGGAGAGGTGCTGGATATCACCTCGGCCATTGCGCCGACGGCCCGCGATATTTGCGAAATGGACGATCCGGCAGGGTTCGTAAAGGCTGCTCCCGGCAGAAGCGTTGGCAATCTCGACGTTATCCTTCGCAACAGCTTTCAGGAAAACCGCGATCCGGCGCTGCCTTGGCTGCTGTCGCCGGTCGACCTGCAGGCGATCAAGGCGTCGGGCGTCACCTTCGTCGTCAGCCTGCTGGAACGGGTGATCGAGGAACAGGCGCGCGGCAATCCGGAAAAGGCCGACGCAATCCGCGGCGACATTGCCAGCCTGATCGGCGACGATCTTTCCCAGCTGAAGCCGGGATCGCCGGAAGCGCTTGAGTGCAAGAAAAGGTTGGTCGAGCGTGGCGTCTGGTCGCAATATCTGGAGGTCGGCATCGGCCCCGACGCCGAGATATTCACCAAATGCCAGCCCATGGCGTCGGTCGGATTTGGGGCTGATATCGGACTGCATCCAATATCGACCTGGAACAATCCGGAGCCGGAGATCGCCGTCATTGCTTCCAGCACGGGCAGGATCGTCGGCGCGACGCTCGGCAACGACGTCAATCTGCGCGATGTCGAGGGCCGCTCGGCGCTGCTGCTCGGCAAGGCCAAGGACAACAACGCCTCCGCCGCGCTAGGGCCGTTTATCCGCCTCTTCGACGGCACATTCTCGATGGAGGATGTGAAGCAGGCTCGCGTCGAACTCAGCGTCGAGGGCGAGGACGGGTTTTCGCTCGAAGGGGCAAGTTCGATGGCAGAGATCAGCCGTTCTCCGGAGGAACTGGTTGCCGCCGCGATGGGCCCGCACCATCAATATCCGGACGGGATCGCGCTTTATCTAGGCACGATGTTCGTGCCTTCGAAGGATCGCGGTGAAGCAGGCAAGGGCTTTACGCACAACATTGGTGACATCGTCACCATCAGCTCCGAAACGCTGGGAACGCTGATCAACCGCGTGAAGCTTTCGCCGGATTGCCCGCCTTGGGTCTACGGCACGAGCCATCTCATGCGGGATCTCGCCAAGGCAAAGCTTATTTGAGCGCGCTGCAGGGGCAGGCAGATAGCCAGACCGGCCCGGCGGGTGTCCTGCCGCGCGAATTGCGGATGGCTTGAAAATGTCAGGAGAGGCATTTCGGAAGCTGACCAGCCATTGCAAAGCTGATATATGCGTCGGCTCGCCGCAGCCCCAGCGTGTGTGAACAGCCTTTTTCAATTGCCGGATCGATCGCCATGAACGATTTTTCTCCTGCAAGGATTCCGATCGCCTTCACCGAGATCACGCCCGCCATTTCCGCCCGCGGCCTGGTGAAGACCTTCGGCCAGGTGCGCGCGGTTGACGGCATCGATCTCGATGTGCCGCGCGGAATGATTTTCGCCATCCTGGGTCCGAACGGCGCCGGCAAGACCACTCTGATGCGCATGCTCGCCACGCTGTCCCGCCCGGACGCCGGCTCGGCCACGGTCATGGGCCACGATATCGTGCAGGCTCCGCACGAGGTCCGCGCCGCGATAGCCATGACAGGGCAGTTCGCCTCGCTCGATGAGGATCTTACCGGCCGCGAAAATCTTGTCCTCCTCGCTCGCCTGTGGGGCTTTCGCGGCCGCGCCGCAAAAAGCCGGGCCAATGATCTGCTCTCCGCCTTCGGCCTGTCCGAAGCGGCGACGAAGCAGGTGAAGGACTATTCGGGCGGCATGCGGCGCAGGCTCGACATCGCTGCGTCGCTGATCGTCACTCCGGGCGTCCTGTTCCTGGACGAACCCACCACCGGCCTAGATCCGAATGCTCGCAAGGATGTTTGGGGCATGATCCGCGGGCTCGCGGGCTCCGGCGTGACAATCCTGCTCACGACCCAATATCTCGAGGAGGCCGATCAGCTTGCGGCGCGCATAGCCGTCATCGACCACGGCCGGAAGATCGCCGAAGGCACCAGCCGCGAGTTGAAGGCTGCCACCGGCTCCGGCTTCCTCCATGTCGCTATTTCCGATCCGGCGCGGCTCGACGAGGCGGCGGGCATGCTGGAGCGGCGGCTGCAAAATCCTGTCCAGCGCAGCACCGAGGGCGCGCAACTCTCGGTCATGGCCGGCACCGCGAAAGCGGCCAATGAAGCGCTCGCCGAACTGGTTGCCAGCGGCATCGAACTGTCCGATTTCTCCATGGGCCAGCCGAGCCTCGACGAAGTCTTCTTCGCCCTGACCGGCCAGCCAAGTTCGGCCAACAGCCACGAGGACGCCAAGATATGAGCGACGTCACCTCTCTTGGGCGGTTGCCCAGGGTCGCCCGGCCGGCCCCACCATCGGCCGTGTCCAACGCGCTCGTGTTCGGCTGGCGCGCTGTGCTGAAATTCAAGCATGTACCCGAGCAGCTCTTCGATCTGGTGATGACACCGATCATGTTCACGCTGCTCTTCACTTTCGTCTTCGGCGGCGCGCTTGCGGGTTCGCCCGCAGAGTACCTGCAGTTCTTCCTGCCCGGCATTCTGGTCCAGACCGTTGTGTTCAACGCCGTCTATTCGGGCATGGGTTTGTCGACCGACTTGGGCAAGGGCCTGTTCGACCGCTTTCGCTCGCTGCCGATCTGGCCGCTCTCGCCGTTCGCCGGCCTGATGGTGGGTGACATCCTGCGCCATCTGATCGCCGCGTCGATCATCCTCACCATCGGTCTCATGCTCGGCTACAGGCCCGAGGCGGGCTTTTTCGGTGTTCTCGCGGCATTCGCCATGCTGGTCGCCATTGGCTTCGGCATGGGCTGGGTGTTCATCGTACTCGGCCTTTTGATCCGCACGCCGACCACGGTGATGACGCTGGGCTTCACATTCCTGTTCCCGCTCGTCTTCGCCTCGAACATCATGGTCGATCCAGCGACGATGCCCGACTGGCTGCGCGCCTTTGTCGACGTCAATCCGGTGTCGCTGATGACCACCGCGCTGCGCGGGCTGATGGGCGGTGGGGCGACATTGGGCCAGATCGCGCTGGCGCTGATCGCGCCGGTGGCGCTGACCGCGATTCTCGCGCCAACGACACTGTGGCTATACCTTAGAAGGTAGAAGCCGGGCGGCTGCCCTGACAGGCAAGTCGAGCCCTGCCGGCGGATCCGTTGAAGCCGACTACCCCACAAGTCACAGAGCTGCCGCCTCGTCGCCCTACTCGGAACCAATTTCCGTGCGGTTGATTGGGCACAGGACGGGACTGCCACAACGGAGAAATCTTGACGATGAAACGCCAACCAAGGATTCTGGCGGGAACGGCGCTTGGGCTGTTGATGGCCTGCGGATCGGCCGCCGCCATGCCTTTGCATGCCGGCAGCCCGCAAATCCGGTCGATTGCCGGTCATAACACCGCTCCGTTGATTCTCGCGCAAGGCGAAGGAAGCCGGGGCGCTGAAGTTCTCAAGAAAAGACGGGCCGAGCGCGCCGAGAAGAAAGCCCGAGAGGCCTCTGAAGAAGCCGGGCGCGAGGCTGAGAAGAAGAGCGAGCAGGCCGAGAGGCGCCGCGAGAAAGCAGAATCCGACGCGGCGAGGAAGCGTGAGGCTGAGGCCGGCGCTGCCAAGAAACGACAGGCTGAAGCCGCTGCCGAGAAAAGGCGTCGGGCGTCCGAGGAAGCGGCTCGCCAGGCCGGGAAAAAGCAGGAGCAGGCCGAGAGGCGCCGCGAGAAAGCCGAGTCGGACGCCGCGAGGAAGCGCGAGGCCGAGGCCGGCGCGGCCAGGAAGCGCCAGGCCGAAGCTGCCGCCGAGAGGAAGCGTCGGGCAGAGAGGGATGCGGCCGAGAATGCAGTTCGCCAGGCTGAGAAGAGAAGCGAGCAGGCCGAGAAGCGTCGGGAAAAAGCCGAAGCCGATGCGGCCAGGAAAGCGCAAGCTGCCCGAGACGCAGCCGAGCAGGCCGCTCGCCGCAGGCAGGCCGAATCCGAGGAGGCTTCGGAGCGCGAGCGCCGCGTGCGCCGCGACCGCGAAATTGTCGTCGAGGAGCCTCGGGGCGAAGACGAGCCACGGCGAGTCAGGCGCGCCCGCGAGGCGGAGGAGAGGCGTGTTCGCGAGCGCCAGGCGCGGGAGCGGGATGACGATCGCGACGAGGTCACGGAGTCCGACGGCGAAATTCAGGAGCGCCGCGCCCAAAGGCGCCTTTTCGACAGCGCCAAGGAGCGGCGGAACGCGCGCCGCGACCGCGAAGTCGACGAGGTCGAGATCCGGCCATTGCCCAGAAACGACCGCGATGCCCAGCGCGAAACGATCGCCCGTCAGGTGAGGCCCTTCATCGATGAGGACGGCGTGCGCATCGAACGCCGCGAGCGCCGCCGCGAACGGCGGCCCGAAGGCGCCGAGATCCTGCGCGAGATGGGCGACCGCCTGATCCTGCAGTTCGGCGACCAGGTTCTGGTCGAAAGCGACGACCGCCGGCGGCTGTCCCGCGGCGCGCGCGAGGTCTATACCGAGGAGTTGCGCAACGGCCGCACCCGCGAGACGATCATCCGCCCCAACGGCACGCGCATCGTCACTATTCGCAACGTCTATGGCGACGTCATCCGCCGCTCCCGCTTCACGCCGGACGGCTACGAGCAGGTGCTGTCCTATGTCGACGAGTCCGACTATGACCGACTGCGCGACTGGCGCGATCCGGGGCTCGATCTGCCTCCGATCAGGATCGACATTCCCGAGGACGAGTACATTCTCGACGCTTCCGGCGGCTACGGCGCCGACGACTATTACGCGTTCCTCGACCAGCCGCCGGTCGAGCAGGTCCAGCGGCTCTATTCGGTGGACGAGGTCAAGCGCTCGGCACGTGTGCGCGATATCACCCGCCGGGTCGATCTCGACACGATCACCTTCGAGTTCGGCTCGGCTTCCATTGCGGAGTCCGAGATCGTGCGGCTGGAGGGCCTCGCCAATGCGATGGACCGCATGCTCAAGGAAAATCCGGCCGAGACGTTCCTGATCGAGGGCCACACCGACGCGGTCGGCTCGAATCTCGCCAATCTTGCGCTGTCGGACCGCCGCGCCGAGGCGGTCGCGCTGGCGCTGACGGATGTTTTCGGCCTGCCGCCGGAAAATCTCACCACGCAAGGCTATGGCGAGGAGTATCTGAAGATCGATACGGATGAGCCCGAGCGGGAGAACCGCCGCGTCGCCGTCCGCCGGATCACGCCGCTGGTCGCTCCGGTGGCGAGCGCGGATTGACGCGGCCGCGGCGACCGCGCCTTCGTTACTCCTTGAGGCGAGGGGCGGCTGCGCAGCGCGCATCGGGCATCCGTCTGGTTTTGGCACAAGTTTCTCCGTTGCCACGCTGCGTTTCCGCCCTGGCTGTTGTCCTTCGACCCTTCGACAAGCTCAGGGTGAGGTCGAAGGGGTGGTCGGGAAGCGGGGCGCTTGGCCGAGCCTTCCGAAACTAAAATACGTGGCGCGACTTTCGCGCCCCGCCGGCGATTTCTGTCCCCGTCCGTTCCGCTGCGCCCTTAAAACCTTTCGGCTTTCGGGGCCTGTGTGCTCCTCCAGCACGCCGGGACCGTAGTGTCCCGAGGGGAACCCTTGGACGGAGCCTCCCCGGCCCCATGGCTTCGTCGGCCATGGAACGGAAGCGCCGGTCCTTCCCCGCTGTCGAACGACTCCGGAGCGTTCCCGGCAGGAAGGACGCCGAGGATTATGCGGGGGCGACAGGGGGTGTGAACAAATTGTCCGCATTTTTCGCCACAGCCATTGAAATCACAGAGTTATTTCTGCTTCAGCCGGGTGGTCTATCCACGAAGAGGGCAGCCATCCGACGAACCTGCGTGAATATCGCAGCTTGAGCATGTTCCTGCTTTGTTCTAAAAATATGCAGACGCGGAACGAAATCGGGAGCATCCCTGTGCGGAAAGCCGCATTCAGTCGCGCCGCAAATGCCTGGCAACCGGCCTTGCCGGGCCTGGAGATCAGGCGGCTCGACAATATCTTCTTCGCGGTCTGTCCCGAAGAGGCGGCCGCCACTCAGATCCACGACATAGCCAAATCGATAGGCGTGGAATTTGGGTTGCGCGGCCGTCTGCTCGACAGATTGTGTCTGCACCTCACGCTGCACGGCCTCGGCGAATTCGAAGGCCTGCCGCGATCCAGGATCGCGCAGGCAAACGATGCCGCACGCTCCATATCGATGCCGGCCTTCGATGTCGGTTTCGACCGCGCCATGAGCTTCGGCACCAACGGTCAAAACCGCCCTCTGGTCCTGAGGGGAAGCGTCGGCCACGCCGAGCTTCGCCGGCTGCATCGGCTGCTCGGCGAGGCGATGCGGAGGGTGGGACTTGGTAAGAGGTTGCGAAAGTCGTTCACGCCGCATGTGACGATGCTCTACGATTCCCGCAGCGTCGCCGAAAGGACTGTGCCGCCTGTGCGCTGGACGGTGCGCGAATTCGTCCTCATCCACAGCCCGCAAGGCCACTCACGCCACCATCATCTCGGCCGGTGGGAGTTGCGTGGGTGAGTTATAGCCCGGCCCGAAACGCCGGCGGGGCGCGCTCGGCCAAGAAGTCGAGCAGTGCGCGGACCCGCGCGGGAAGTGGGCCGCCCTGGCCGAGATAGACGGCGTGGACTTCTTCGAGATCGCCGGGATTGCAGTCTTCGAGCACCGGTTGGAGCCGGCCGGCGCGGATGTCCTCGCGCACCGCGAAGGCGGCGAGCCGCGCGAGGCCGACGCCCGCAACGGCCATGACGCGCAGCGCTTCGCCGTCGCTCGTCTGGATGTTTCCGACCGCCGGAAGCGGGATCACTTGCCCGCCGCTTGCCAGCGGCCAGCCCTCGATGGCGCGCGAATAGCAGAAACCGAGCCGGTTGTGTTTTTCCAACTCGGCGACTGTTTTAGGCTCTCCGGCGCGCGCGAGATATGAAGGCGCTCCGACGATCATCATTCGCGTCGCGCCGAGCTTGCGCGCGATCAGGCTGGAACTCTTGAGCGGACCGGCGCGAACCGCCACGTCCATGCGCTCTTCCATCAAATCGATCACCGCGTCGGTCTGCACGATGTCGAGCGAGACATCGGGATAGCGGGCGAGGAATTCGGGCAGAAGCGGCGCCAGGATGTGGGTGCTGAAGGAGGCGTTGGTGTTAAGGCGGATGCGGCCGACCGGCCGGTCGCCCGAAGCAGCGGCGCGCTCCGCCTCGTCGATGTCGGCCAGAATGCGTGTGGCGCGGTCGAAAAAGGCCGAGCCTTCCGGCGTCAGTTGCAGCTTCCTTGTCGAGCGGTTGACCAGCCGCGCGCCGAGACGCCCTTCCAGGCGCGCGATCAGCTTGCTCACGGCCGATGGCGTCATCCGGAAGGCGCGCGCGGCCGCCGAGAATCCACCCAATTCGACGACCCGCACGAACACATCCATCTCGCCTGAGCGGTTGATCTCCAGTCGAGCCATGATGACTTCAACTCACAAGTGCTGTTCTTGCCGATGGTCTAGCTCATCATCCGCGGCGCGTCCATCTAGAGGCGACCAGCAAATCGGAGACACATCATGGATTATAGACGTCTTGGCGCATCCGGCCTGAAGGTTCCGGCTCTCAGCTTCGGCGCGGGCACGTTCGGCGGTTCCGGTCCGCTGTTCGGCGCCTGGGGAAATACCGACGTGACCGAGGCACGACGGCTGATCGACATCTGCCTCGAGGCCGGCGTCACCCTGTTCGACACCGCCGATGTCTATTCCAACGGCGCGTCGGAAGAGGTGCTGGGCCAGGCCATCAAGGGCCGGCGGGCGGATGTGCTGATCTCGACAAAGACCTCGCTGCCGATGGGCGATGGGCCGAACGATTCCGGCTCCTCGCGCTCGCGGCTGATCCGGAGCGTGGAGGACGCCCTGCGCCGGCTCGGCACCGACTACATCGACCTGTTGCAGTTGCACGCATTCGACGCCGGCACGCCGATCGAGGAGGTGCTCTCGACGCTCGACGGCCTCGTCCGTGCCGGCAAGCTGCGCTATGTCGGCGTCTCCAACTTTTCCGGCTGGCAGGTGATGAAGTCGCTCGCCCTTGCCGACAGGCACGGCTGGCCCCGCTACGTCGCGCACCAGGTCTATTATTCGCTGGTCGGCCGCGACTATGAGTGGGAACTGATGCCGCTGGGGCTCGACCAAGGCGTCGGCGCGCTGGTCTGGAGCCCGCTGGGCTGGGGCCGCCTGACCGGCAAGATCCGGCGGGGCCAGCCCCTGCCGGAAGGCAGCCGGCTGCACCAGACCGCCGAGTTCGGACCTCCGGTCGACGAGGAGCGCCTGTTCGACATCGTCGACGCGCTCGACGAGGTGGCGCTGGAAACCGGGAGGACGATCCCGCAGATCGCCATCAACTGGCTGCTGCAGCGTCCGACCGTTTCGTCCGTCATCATCGGCTCGCGCAACGAGGAGCAGCTTCGCCAGAATCTCGGCGCGGTCGGCTGGTCGCTGACGGCCGAGCAGGTCGCCAGGCTGGACAAAGCCAGCAGCGTCACCGCGCCTTATCCCTATTTCCCCTACCGGCGGCAGGAGGGTTTTGCCCGGCTCAATCCGCCCGCCGTCTAGCGGCGGCGCGGCCGCAACTGCGTCCAGAGATCGTAAGCGGCGAGCGCGAGACCGAGCAGGACCGCGCCGCCCAGGTCGACGCGCGGCACGAACACCAGAACGACGCCGAAGAAACCCAGCAGCGCCAGGTAGGCGAGCAGTGCGAAGAGCCGTTTTCTGTTCATGCCGTCTCCGGAATCGTTTGCCCGCCTGTCAGCCGTAAATGAGGTTCGGCAGCCAGTAGACGATCTGCGGGAAGAGATACATCAGGATCATGCACACGATCACGATCGTCATATAGGGCATCATGCCGCGGAAAATGTCAGAGATCCGCACATGCGGGGGCGCGATGCCCTTGAGGTAATAGGCCGACATGGCCATGGGCGGCGACAGGAACGCCGTCTGCAGGTTGACCGCCACCAATATGCCGAAGAACAGCGGGTCGATGCCGAAATGCGGCAGCAGCGGCAGGAAGATCGGAATGAAGATGACGATGATCTCCGTCCATTCCAGAGGCCAGCCCAGGAGGAAGATGATCAGCTGCGCGACGATCAGGAACATCAGCGGCGACATGTCGAGGCCGGTGACGAACTCGCTGATGAACTGCTGGCCGCCGAGATAGGCGAAGATCGACGCGAAGGTCGCCGAGCCGACGAACAGCCAGCACACCATCGCCGTGGTGCGGGCGGTGAGATAGACGCTCTCCTTGAGCCGCTGCCAGGTCAGCGCCCTGTAGGCCGCCGCAAGCAGCAGGCCGCCCAGCGCGCCGATAGCGGCTGCCTCCGAAGGGGTCGCGAAGCCGAACAGGATCGCACCGAGAACGGCCAGGATGAGGAAGGCCAGCGGCACGAAGGAGGTGAACATCATCCAGGTGATTTCGAGGAACGAATGGTCGCCGACCTGCTCCTTGGTCGGCTTCGGCGCGAGATGCGGCTGCAGCACCGCCTTGCCGATGACATAGGTGAGATAGAGCCCCGCCAGGAACAGGCCGGGCAGAAGTGCGGCCGCATACATCCGCACGACCGAGACGCCGGACGTGGCGGCATAGACGATCAGCAGGATCGAGGGCGGGATGAGAATGCCGAGCGTGCCGCCGGCGCAGATGACGCCGGAGGCGTATTTGACATCGTATTTGGCTTTCAGCATCGCCGGGAACGCCAGCAGTCCCATCAGCGTGACGACGGCTCCGACGATGCCGGTGGCGGTCGCGAACAGCGTGCAGGTGATGAGCGCGGCCACGGCCATCGAGCCGGGCAGGCGGCGCGTGGCGATGAAGAGCGTGTTGAAGAGACGGTCGACGATGTTGGCGCGTTCGACGATGTAGCCCATGAACAGGAAAAGCGGGATCGCAGTCAGGACGTCATTGGCCATGACCGAATAGGTCTGGTTCACGAACAGGTCGAAGATGCGGTTGTTGAAGAAGCCGCCGACCCAGGATTCGGTCAGCGTCCAGCTGTCCGCGCCGGATTCGACCGCGCGTTCATAGCTGCGCCACATCCGCCCGGCATCGAAATAGGCGTAGTAGCCGAACGCCACCCCGAGCGCCATGAGCGTGAAGGCGACCGGAAAGCCGAGAAAGATCGCCAGAAGAAGGATGAGGAGCATGCCGACGGCAATTTGAGGATCGCTCACTGGTCGCCGTCCCTCTTATTGTCCGTCGGCTCATAGCCTGACGGAATGTCGACTGCCTCCCCGCCATGCTTGAGCACGTCGAGCGTCTTGGCCTGCATCAGCACCTTCTCCGTCTCCTCGACATCGTCGGCGGCGCGAACCCACTCGCCGGTGCGCAGGCAGATGATGCAGCGGAATACCTGCGCGATGCCCTGCAGAAAGAGCAGGATGCCGGCGGCGACGATGACTGACTTGAACTGAAAGATCGGGATTCCGGCGGGGCTGTTGGAGCTCACCTCCAGATAGCCCCAGGAGCGCGCCGAATATTTCCAGCCGGCGAAGACCAGCGCCAGCACGCCTGGAAAGAAGAAGAGGAAGTAGAGCACGAGCTCGACCGCCGCCTGGGTGCGCGGCTGCCACAGGCGGTAGATGAAGTCGCCGCGCACATGGCCGTCACGCGAGAGCGTGTAGGCGCCCGCTATCATGAACAGCGTGCCGTAGAGCATATAGCTCAGGTCGAACGCCCAGGGCGTCGGCGCGTTGAAGGCGTAGCGCACGACCACCTCGTAGCCGATGCCGAATGCCATCACGATGATGCACCAGGCGAAGACCTTGCCGAACCATGCCGACAGATCGTCGGCAAATCGAATGTAGCCGTGCATCGGCTCTCACTCCCGCATATATGCCAACGCGACGGAACGGGGCGGCCAAGCCGCCCCGTCAGGAAATCGCAAGCCCACGGACCTAAATCTTATCCGGGAAATAGTGCTGATAAGCGAGTTTGTAGTCCGGCGCGTTGAGCAGGCTGTAGTAGACGACGCGCTCGCACCAGGCCTTCTGGCTGTCCACCACCTTCTTGAAATAGGGGTCTTCCATCAGGGGCGGAAGGATCTTGTCCCAGGCCTCGAGTTGCGCCTGCAGGACCGAGTCGGGCGTGCGCTTGACGTTGACGCCGGATTCGGTCTGGAGCTTCTGCAGGTCGGCCGAATATTGCTGCATCGCCAGCGCGTAATTGGCCAGGTGCGCCGATTCGACGCCATATTTCAGGATCGCCTGAAGATCCGGATCGAGGCTCTCGAACGTATCCCTGTTGAAGATATATTCGAAGGATTCGCTCGCCTGGTGATAGGAGGCCAGCATGTAGTTCTTGGCAACGTCCTGCGCGCCGAAGCGCATGTCGGAAGTCGGGTTGTTGAACTCGAAGCCGTCGATGACGCCGCGTTCCATGGCAGGCACGATTTCACCGCCGGGAAGTTGCGCCACCGACGCACCCATCGACTGGAACAGATCGGCCGCGAGACCGACGGTGCGGTATTTCAGGCCCTGGAGTTGGGCTGCGTCCGTGATCTCGCTCTTGAACCAGCCGAGCGGCTGGGCCGGCATGCCGAAGGACAGGAAGCCGACGATGTTGAGGCCGAGAATGTCTTGCGTCAATTCGCGATAAAACTCGTTGCCGCCGCCATGATAGAGCCAGGCGATCATCTGGTTGGCGTCGCCGCCGAAGACCGGGCCGGTGCCGAACAGCGAAGCGGCCTTGTTTTTGCCGTACCAGTAGACCGGCACTGTGTGCGCCGCGTCGATGGTGCCGTCATGGCAGGCGTCCTGAACCTGGAATGCGCCGACCACCGCGCCCGCGGGCAAAAGGTCGATTTTGAGGCGGTTGTTCGACATTTCCTGTACGCGCTGGACATATTGCGCGGCCATCTCCTGGAAAATGTCCGAGGCCGGCCAGGACGATTGCATCTTCAGCGTCACCGGCGCCTGCGCGAGAACGGCGGGTGCCGCAAGCGTGCCGGCGGCAGTGGCGCCGACCGCAGTCGTTCCAAGGAAGCGTCTGCGCGAAATACCTTTGTCAGCCATGATTTCCTCCCAAGCTGGTCATGTTGTGATCTTCAGCGGAGGACAGAATAGGGAAACATCGACGCGATGCAAGACCGGACGGGTTGCTTGCCTAAATCCAGAGTTGCAACGGGAACTCACGGCATTTCAGCTTTTAGCATAGTGCATTGCACAATCCGTTAGCATGCGCAAAATGGCGGCATGGCCCCCAGTTCACTCGCCATCCTCGTGATCGACGAAAACCGCATCCGCGCTTCCATCATCGAAGCAGGATTGCGGGAGGCGGGGCATGAGCGGGTGACGGTCATCCACGATGTCGCCGGCATCGCCCGCCGGATCGCCGACATCGCTCCGGACGTCATCGTCATAGACCTCGAAAACCCCAACCGCGACATGCTGGAAAACATGTTCCAGCTATCGCGCGCGGTGAAGCGGCCGATCGCCATGTTCGTCGACCGTTCCGACCAGGCCTCGATAGAGGCAGCGGTCGACGCGGGCGTCTCGGCCTATGTGGTGGATGGGCTGCGGCAGGAGCGGGTGAAACCGATCCTCGACATGGCGATCAGCCGCTTCAACGCGTTTTCCCGGATGGCGCGCGAACTCGAGGAGGCGCGCAGCGAACTGGAAAACCGCAAGGTCATCGACCGCGCCAAGGGCATTCTGATGAAATCGCGCGGGCTCTCCGAGGAGGCGGCCTACACGCTGCTGCGCAAGACCGCCATGAACCAGAACCGCAAGATAAGCGACATTGCCCAAAGCCTGGTGACGGCCGCCGGATTGCTGGGCTCGCCGGAGGAGCAATGACCGGGAACGCCGAACACCAGATCACCGCCGGCTTCATGCCGCTGCTCGACAGCGCTTTGCTGGTCGCAGCGAAGGAAATCGGCTTCGCCGCAGGGGAAGGCGTAGCGCTGACGCTGGTGCGGGAGACCTCCTGGGCGAACATCCGCGACCGGCTCGCCGTCGGCCATTTCGGCGTGGCCCAAATGCTGGCGCCGATGCCGATCGCCTGCAATCTCGGCCTGACACCGCTCGCCTCTCGCACCATCGCGCCGATGGCGCTCGGCCTCGGCGGCAATGCAATCACCGTTTCGAATGCGGTCTGGGCAGCGATGGAAGCGCATGGCGCGCGGCCGGATCTCGACCCGAAAGGCGCGGGTGCTGCTCTGGAGGCGGTGGTCGCCGAGCGCGCCGGACGCGGCGGCGAACCGTTGCGTTTTGCCGTCGTGCATCCCCACTCCGGGCATAATTACGAGCTGCGCTACTGGCTCGCCGCCTGCGGCGTAGCCGAGGGCGGCATCGAGATCGTCATCGTGCCGCCGCCGCTGATGGCCGACGCGCTGCGCGCCGGAAACATAGACGGCTATTGCGTGGGCGAGCCGTGGAATACGGCCGCCGCACTTTCCGGCAGCGGCAGGATCGCCACCGTGAAGGCCGCGATCTGGCGGTCAAGCCCGGAAAAGGTGCTGGGCGCGGGGGCCAAATGGGCAGAGGCCAATCCCGAAGCGCTGGCCGCGCTGCTGCGGGCGCTCTACCGCGCCGCCATCTGGTGCGCAGACAAGGCCAACCATGCCGAACTCGCCTCCCTACTCTCCAGTCCGGCTTACCTGGGCAAACCGGAAGAGTGGATGCTTCCCGCTTTGTCCGGACGGATCCGGACCGGCGGCGATGGGGAACGGCTCGTTGAAGATTTCTTCATACCGCTGGCCAAGGCGGCCACCTTTCCATGGAAGAGCCACGCGCTCTGGTTCTACACCCAGATGGTGCGCTGGGGGCAGATCCGGCACAGCCCGGCGCATGAAGCCATCGCACGCGACTCCTATCGCCCGGACATCTACCGCTCGGCGCTGAAGCCGCTTGGTGTGCCGCTTCCCGGGGCAAACTCCAAGGTCGAAGGCGCGCTGACGGCCACCACGCCGGTCGGCTCGGCAGGCGCGAGCCTGACGCTGGGACCGGACGGCTTCTTCGACGGCGGCATCTTCGATCCGGATGAGATCGACGCCTATGTGGCGGCTCAGCGTCAAGGCTGACCGAACCTCACGACCCGAACAGCCGGCGATCCCAAAAGACCGGTTGGTGCAGCCCGGGCTCTACAAGTGAAAATTCAGGATGCGATGGGTTGATCAGGATATTGCTTTCGGGTCGGGCGACGACGCTCGGCACAAAGAGGATCAGGCTCCTCTTCTCCAGACACCAGCGTTCGCCGAAATCCTTGCTGACGGTGGGTGGCATCCGGTCCCAACCGGGAAGGGCGTGCGGAGAGAAGACCTCATAGCTCGACCCGCGTGGGATGGTGATCTTGATGAAGTGCTGGTTCGGCGGGAGCCGGCCGCTGCCATGCACCAGTTTTTCGAGCAGGGCTGTCGAATAATGTTCGCTGGTGTAGACGACCGGCGTCCCTGTCGTGTTCCAGCGCCCGGGCGCAATAGTCGAGCCCGTTGCATCGAAAATGGGATACGTCCCGTCTGGATCCCCGATGCGAAAGCACGAGAGCGTGCGATCGAGGATTTGGGACGTCACGCAGCGCTGCCGTATTTCAGGCCATGGAGGATGTCGACGACCATTTCTGCGCCGAACTCGCTCTGGATAATCACGTCAATCGGACGTCTGTCCTCGATCATCGGGTGCGGCCTGAACAGGAATTCACGAGCGTCGTCCGCGTCTTTCCACACCGCCAGTGCAAGGCTCCAAACCCTTGCCAGACGCGCCAGACGTGTTCCCTCGTCTGACGACAGGCGGCGCGAGCCCTTCCGCCGCTCGAAAGTGGCCTTCGGGACCAGGCGGTACTTGAACTGGGCATTCCCGGGAGCCAGCAGATGCGCGACACGCTCGAGCGCTTCGACGGGGAGGCCATGCTCGATCTGGGAGATCAGGCCGAAAGGCGACCGAGCCGCCGTATCCTTTGGCGGCAGGCCGAGCACATCGGCGACATTGGCAAAAGCCGTCATCATCTTCTCCAGCCTCGTTTGAGGCATAACATAGTCTCATGTGGTTGCGGCTGCAAGCGAGAAAGATGGCCGTCCATTGGAGCCGATCCACAGTCGTTCGTAGTCGCCGCATACTTGTGCAGTGCACAACAAATGGGCGGACTTAAATGGCGGAATGGCCGATACTTCATCTACCTGCAATCGTCGGATCACGCCATTTCTCTGCAACTAATTGTTTTCCATGTGAAATTTACACATGGGCGAAACTGGCACGGTTCCTGCTTCTCTTTTCGCAGGCCTACAAGGCCACGGAATAGACGTCCAATGGCGGGCGTCACAGGCAAAGCTGCCGATCAGGAAATCGCACTCCCGGATGTACGGAGGCGACGGCCTGGCCGGCAGCTTTTTGTTTTTGATCCAAACCCAGCGCGGCGCCTCCCACGCCGTTCAAGGAGCCGACAATGACCGCAACTTCTCTAGCCGCGCCAAGCCAGGACAACGCTCCGGGCAGGGCGCTGGCCATGTCGACCATCGCCTTCACCGTCTGCTTTGCCGTGTGGACGATCTTTTCCATCATCGGGGTACGCATCAAGGACGAACTCGGCCTGAGCGAAACGCAGTTCGGGCTGCTGGTCGGCATGCCGATCCTGACCGGATCGCTTGTCCGGGTGGCGCTCGGCATCTGGACCGACCGCTATGGCGGCCGCCTGGTCTATACGGCGACCATGCTGGCGGCCGCGATCGCCACCTTCCTGCTGGCCTTCGCGCAAACCTATGCACAGATGCTGGTCGCCGCGCTCGGCGTCGGGCTCGCAGGCGGGTCGTTCGCGGTCGGCGTTGCTTACGTGTCGCGCTTCTTTCCCGCGGAAAAGCAGGGCACGGCGCTTGGCATTTTCGGCGTCGGCAATGTCGGGGCCGCGGTGACCAAGTTCATCGCGCCCTTCGCCCTGCTCGCCTGGGGTTGGCAATCCGTCGCGCTGCTCTGGTCGGTCGCGCTTGTCGTCATGGCTCTGGTGTTCTGGTTCACCACCGGCGACGATCCGGTCATCCGCGAGCGCCGCGCCGGCCGCGCGAAGGCAAGGAGCCTACGCGACGAATTCGCGCCGCTAAAGGACGTTCGCGTCTGGCGCTTCGCCCTCTACTATTTCTTCGCCTTCGGCGCGTTCGTGGCGCTGGCGCTCTGGCTGCCGCGCTATCTGATCGGCGTCTACGGCTTCGGCATCGCTACCGCCGGCATGATCGGCGCGGCCTATTCGGTGCCGGCGTCGATCTTCCGGGCCTATGGCGGCGTGCTGTCGGACCGCGTCGGCGCGCGCACCATCATGTACTGGACGTTCGGGGTCTCGGCGATCGCCACGCTGATCCTGTCGCTGCCGCCGACCGACTATGTCGTGTACGGCATAGACGGTCGGATGGGCTTTCATCTCGCCATCGGACCTGTCGCCTTCATCGCCGTGATCTTCGTGCTCGGCTTCTTCATGAGCCTCGGCAAGGCCGCGGTCTACAAGCACATTCCGGTCTACTACCCGCAGAATGTCGGCGCGGTGGGTGGCCTGGTCGGCATGATCGGCGGGCTCGGCGGTTTCATCCTGCCGATCCTCTTCGGAATGCTCAATGACCTGACCGGGCTCTGGACCAGCTGCTTCATGCTGCTCTTCGTGCTGGTCGTGGTGTCGCTTGCCTGGATGCATTTCGCCATCCGCAGGATGGAGCGCAAGGCGGGTGACGCCGACCAACTCGCCTTTGCCGCGCAGTGAAGGGAAGGCAACCGTCATGACAGAAAAACTCGTCATCATCGGCAACGGCATGGCTCCGGGCAGGATGCTCGAGCATCTGCTGGAGAAGGCGCCCGACCGCTATTCCATCACCATCTTCAACGCGGAGCCGAGGGTCAATTACGACCGCATCATGCTGTCGCCGGTGCTCTCCGGCGAGAAGGATTATGAGGAAATCATCATCCATGGCGACGGCTGGTACATCAAGAACGGCATCACCCTCTACAAGGGCCACAAGATCGTAGCGATCGACCGCACGGCGAAAACCGTGACCTCCGATCACGGCGTGGTCGAGCCTTACGACAGGCTGGTGATCGCCACCGGATCGGTACCCTTCATCATCCCGGTTCCCGGCAACGATTTGCCTGGCGTGCTGACCTATCGCGATCTCGACGACGTGCAGGCCATGCTGCTTGCGGCGCAGTCGCGGGCAAAGGCGGTGGTTATAGGCGGCGGCCTGCTCGGTCTCGAGGCGGCCGCCGGCCTCGGCGAGCGCGGCATGGACGTTACCGTGCTCCACGTGATGCCGACGCTGATGGAGCGGCAACTCGATCCGGCCGCCGGCTATCTCCTGCAGCGCGCCGTCGAGGCGCGCGGCATCAAGGTCATGACCAAGGCCAACACCAAGGCGATTGTCGGCAACGGCAGGGTGGAAGGCGTGGAACTGGCCGACGGCACGATTGTGCCCGCCAGCCTGGTGGTGATGGCGGTCGGCATCCGGCCGAATGCGACGCTGGCGAAGGATGCCGGCGTGACGGTCAATCGCGGCATCGTCGTCGATGCCGGCATGCGCACCTCCGATCCCGACATTTTCGCGCTCGGCGAATGCGCCGAAGTGGGCGGCCAGGTCTACGGCCTTGTCGCGCCGCTCTACGAAATGGCGCGGGTGGCGGCATCGCATCTTGTCGGAGACGAAAGCGCGGCCTTCGTGCACAACGACACGCCAACGAAGCTCAAGGTGACCGGCATCGAACTTTTCTCGCTCGGCGACTTCGCCGACGGCGACGACCGCCAGGAGATCGTGCTGCGCGACGCCTCCGCCGGCGTCTACAAGCGCCTGGTGCTCAAGGACGACCGCATTATCGGCACAGTGCTCTATGGCGAGACGGCCGACGGGGCGTGGTTCAACGACCTGAAGAAGAAGCAGACCGACATATCGGAGATGCGCGACACGCTCATTTTCGGCCAGGCCTATCAGGGAGGAGCCCCCCTGGACCCTATGGCGGCCGTTGCAGCCTTGCCGGATGATGCTGAAATCTGCGGCTGCAACGGCGTATGCAAGGGAACGATCACCGGCGCGATCACTGCCAAGGGACTGACCTCGCTCGACGATGTCCGGTCGCACACCAAGGCCTCGGCCTCCTGTGGCTCGTGCACCGGCCTCGTCGAACAGTTGATGTCGCTGACGCTGGGCGACAGCTACAACCCTGCCGCGGTTCAGCCCATGTGCGGCTGCACCACGCTCGGCCACGACGATGTCCGCCGGCTGATCAAGGCGAAGGGCCTGAAGACCATTCCCGCCGTCATGCAGGAACTGGAATGGAAGACCTCCTGCGGCTGCGCCAAATGCCGGCCGGCGCTGAACTACTACCTCGTGGCCGACTGGCCGGATGAATATGCCGACGACTACCAGTCGCGCTTCATCAACGAGCGCGTCCACGCCAATATCCAGAAGGACGGCACCTATTCGGTGGTGCCGCGCATGTGGGGCGGCGTGACGTCCTCGAAGGAGTTGCGCGCCATCGCCGACGTGGTTGACAGGTTCGAGATCCCGATGGTGAAGGTGACCGGCGGCCAGCGCATCGACATGCTGGGCATCCGCAAGGAGGATCTGCCGGCGGTGTGGGCCGATCTCGGCAAGGCAGGCTTCGTGTCGGGCCACGCCTACGCCAAGGGATTGCGCACGGTAAAAACCTGCGTCGGTTCGGACTGGTGCCGCTTCGGCACGCAGGATTCGACTGGCCTCGGCATACGCATCGAAAAATTCATGTGGGGCTCATGGACGCCTGCCAAGGTGAAGATGGCAGTGTCCGGCTGTCCGCGAAACTGCGCCGAGGCGACCTGCAAGGATGTCGGCGTGATCTGCGTGGATTCCGGTTTCGAGATCCACTTCGCGGGCGCGGCCGGCCTCGACATCAAGGGCACCGAGGTGCTGGGGCTGGTGAAGACTGAGGACGAGGCGCTGGAGGTCATCGTGGCGCTCGTCCAGATGTATCGGGAGCAGGGCCGCTACCTCGAACGTATATATAAGTGGGCCAAGCGCGTCGGCATTCCTGAGGTCAAGCGCCAGATCATGGATGATGCGGAAAAGCGCAGCAGCTATTACGAGCGCTTTGTCTTCAGCCAGAAATTCGCACAGGTCGATCCCTGGACGGAGCGCGCCTCCGGCAAGGACAAGCACGAGTTCCGGCCGATGGCGACTGTAGGATTTGCGGAGGCGGCGGAGTGAACGGCGTGAACTGGATTGCGATCGGCTCGATCACCGACATTCCGCAGCGCGGCGCACGTTGCGTGGCGACGCCGCAGGGAAAGATCGCCGTCTTCCGTACGGCCGAGGACCAGGTCTTCGCCATCGAGGACCATTGCCCGCACAAGGGCGGGCCGCTCAGCCAGGGCATCGTGCACGGCGCGGCGGTGACCTGCCCGCTGCACAATTGGGTGATCTCGCTTGAGACAGGCAAGGCGCTCGGGGCGGACGAGGGCGCGGTGAAGACGATCCCGGTGAGGGTCGAGGACGGCCGCGTCTTGATTTTGCTGGCGATGGCGCTGGCAGCGGAATGATGAACTGGCTCGGCTTTTCAACCCGCCGCTTCGATCTCCCTGCGGGCGCAACTGGCAAGAAATGCAGAGCGCGTCAGGCCACGGCGCTGCGCGGTTTCGTCGATCGCGCGCAGGACGCCCGCTTCGAAGGTGACGTTCGCGCGCACGACGCGCGCATCATTGTCGACGAAGGGTACGCGAATGAGGAAGGCACCCGCCGCGAGGTCGTCGCGGATGTCCTGGCGGGCAACGATCCGCTCGACCGGCGACGGCTCCGGAAGGTTCGAATCTTCGCCGAAAAGCTGCAGAGCCTCCATCGCATTCGCGATGATGTCCTCTTCCTCATCCGAGGCGGAGAACACGCCCGGCAAGTCCGGAAAGGATATGCCGAAGGCGCTATTCGGTTCTTTGTGCACAATCGCGAAGTAGGCGCGCATCAGTCGTTGTTCTCCTGTTCGAGCCATCCGGCGGCGCGGGCAATGTTGCGGGCGGTTCCTGCCGGAAGGTCTTTCTTCGGATGGGGCACAATCACGGTCCGGTTCCCTTTCCTGAACTTGTGGTGTGAACCCGACACGCTGATCTGCTCAAAGCCTTCAGCCTTAAGGCGCTGGATGATCCGCCTACTGTTGCGCTCCATCCGCGTCCCCTCTGATGCACATATAAATACGCATCCTCGTCTCTCCATTCAAGTGGGGCGGCTATGTCAGCCGAGGTGAGGACCACCTGCCCCTATTGCGGGGTGGGTTGCGGCGTGCTGGCGAAGGTCGCCGCGGACGGCGAGGTGAGCGTCCGCGGCGACGCCGACCATCCGGCGAATTTCGGCCGGCTCTGCTCCAAGGGTTCGGCGCTCGCCGAAACGCTCGGATTGGAGGAGCGGCTGCTTCACCCGGAAATCGGCGGCCGGCGCGCTGGCTGGGACGAGGCGCTCGACCTCGTCGCCTCGACCTTCACAAGCACCATAGCCGAGCACGGTCCGGATTCGGTCGCCTTCTATGTCTCCGGCCAGCTGCTGACCGAGGATTACTACGTCGCCAACAAGCTGATGAAAGGCTTCATCGGCTCGGCCAATATCGATACCAACTCCCGGCTCTGCATGGCCTCGTCGGTTGCCGGCCACCGCCGCGCCTTCGGTTCGGACACCGTGCCCGGAACCTACGAGGATCTGGAACTCGCCGATCTGGTCGTGCTGGTCGGCTCCAATCTCGCCTGGTGCCATCCGGTGCTCTACCAGCGCATCGCGGCGGCGAAGGAGAAGCGGCCGGGCATGAAGATCGTGCTGGTCGATCCGCGCCGGACGATGACTGCCGATATCGCGGACCTGCATCTCGCGATCGCGCCGGACGGCGATGTCGCACTGTTTTCGGGGCTGCTCGCCTTCCTCGCCGAACGGGATGTGCTCGACCGAGCCTATATCGAGGCTCACACCACCGGCTTCGAGGCGGCGCTGGCCGCTGCGTCGGCGCTGGGAATGGCGGAGATCGCACGCCGGACCGGACTCGACGAGGAGACGCTTCTGCGCTTCTTTACGCTTTTCGCCGAGACGCCAAAAACGGTGACGGTGTACAGCCAGGGCGTCAACCAGTCGGCGTCGGGCACCGACAAGGTCAACGCCATCATCAACTCCCATCTGGCGACCGGCCGTATCGGGGAGCCGGGGGCAGGGCCGTTCTCGGTCACGGGCCAGCCCAATGCCATGGGCGGCCGCGAGGTCGGCGGGCTCGCCAATATGCTCGCCGCGCATATGGAGATCGAAAACCCTCTCCACCGCGACCGCGTGCGGCGGTTCTGGAATGCGCCGGCCGTCGCGGAGAAGCCGGGGCTGAAAGCTGTCGACATGCTCCGCGCCGTGGCCGACGGGCGCATCAAGGCGCTGTGGATCATGGCCACCAATCCGGTGGATTCGATGCCGGACGCCGATGCGGTCGAGGCGGCGATCAAGGCCTGCCCGTTCGTCGTCATCTCGGATGTCTCAGCCGAGGGCGACACCATCCGCCATGCTCACGTAAAACTGCCGGCCGCCGCCTGGGGCGAGAAGGACGGCACGGTGACCAATTCCGAGCGCCGCATCTCGCGGCAGCGGCCTTTCCTGCCCATGCCCGGCGAGGCGCGGCCGGACTGGTGGATCATCGCCGAGGTCGGCAGGCGGATGGGGTTTGCCGAGGCGTTTTCCCACGCGTCGCCGGCCGAGATATTCGCCGAGCATGCCGCGCTCTCGGGCTTCGAGAATGGGGGTGAGAGGGATTTCGACATCGGCGCGCATGCCGGCGTCGATGCTAGCGCTTACGAGGAGTTGGAGCCGTTTCAGTGGCCGGCGGTTGCGCTGCCACCTTCTCCCCGTGAACGGGGAGAAGGGAACGTCAGTAACGTCCGCTTCTTCGCCAATGGCGGCTTTTACACGCCCGACCGCAAGGCGCGCTTCGTCGCCGTCCGCCCGGCCGGCGAAACCGCCGCCGCCGCCGACTATCCGATGATCCTCAACACCGGTCGGGTGCGCGATCATTGGCACACCATGACCAGGACCGGCCAGAGCCCGCGCCTGTCGCAGCATCTGGCCGAGCCTTTCGTCGAAATTCATCCGGCCGACGCTGCCCGCTGCGGCATTGGCGACGCCGATATCGTGCGTGTGTCGTCCGCCCGCGGCGAAGTGCTGGTCCGAGCGCTGCTGACCGCTCGCCAGCGCCAGGGCAGCGTGTTCGCGCCGATGCACTGGACCGACAGATTTTCGTCCAGGGGCCGCATTGATGCCCTTGTCGCGCCGCTTACCGACGCGGTTTCCGGCCAGCCGGCTCTGAAGCATGCGGCGGTCCGGATCGAAAAATTTGCGGCGCGGGCGTTCGGCTTCGCGGTCATGCGACAACGCCCGGTCTGGATCGACGCCGACTACTGGGCGCTGGCCAGATGCCGGCATGGATGGCGTGTCGAACTGGCCTTTGCCGGGGAGAAGACCGACTGGGCCGCATTCGCGCAAAAGCTGTTCGGCGCGAATGAGGAAGCGGAACTTCTCGCCTATCACGACAGCGACGCCGGACAGCACCGCATAGCCGCATTCGATGGCGACAGGCTTGCCGGCGCGCTGTTCGCGGCGCCGGGGCCGGTGGCAGTCTCGCGCGGCTGGGCCGCCGACCAGCTCGGCGAAACCCATGCCGGGCAACGAAGCCGCTTCCGGATCGTCGCCGGACGCGCCGGGGCCGACAGGCCCGATGCGGGCGCGATGGTCTGCTCCTGTTTTTCCGTTGGGGCGAACCAGATCGCAGCCGCCGTCGCCGCCGGCTGCGCCAGTGTCGAGGACGTAGGCAACGCCACAAGGGCGGGAACCAATTGCGGCTCATGCCGTGCCGAAATCCGGGCGATCGTCAATGCGGGCCGCGTCCAGGCCGCCGAGTAGCCAACAACGCAAAACCGACCCATACCGACGGAATGGCGCGTTGACGTTTGCCTCCGGCGGGAGGAAGTATCGCGCCCGGAAGTAACCCAGCCTCACCGGACACATGGCGCAAGGCCAGGCAATCGCGAAGATCGACAATGCCCCCGCGAAGGATGCAGGGGTCAGCTATGCCGTTCTCGTTTTTCCCGGCTTTCCGCTGATGGCGTTCAGCTCCGTCATCGAGCCGCTGCGGGCGGCCAATACGCTCGCCGGCAGGAAGTGCTATTCCTGGATCACTGTCGGCCTGAGCTGCGATAAGGTTTTTGCATCCAACGGCGTCGCCATCGAGCCCGACCACTCGGTCCGCACCGCGCCGGTGGTCGACCGCGTAGTCGTGTGCTCGGGCGGCGATGCCGATCATCTCGTTGCCGAGGAGGCGCTGGTCTGGATCAGGCGAAGCCTGCGGGCTGGCGCGCAGATCGGGGCGGTAGCGGACGCTGCTTTCTTCCTCGCCAGGGCGGGCCTGCTCGACGGCCATTCCTGCACGCTGCACTGGACCAGCCAGCCCGCCTTCAGGGAAGCCTTTCCCGACCTCGACATGCGGCGCGACCTCTATGTCATCGACCGGCGTCGCTTCACCTCGGCCGGCGGCGTCGGCAGCCTCGACATGATGCTGGAGCTGATCGCCAGGGATTACGGCGCGGAACTCGCGGCGGGCGTCGCCGAATGGTACGTGCACAGCCCGCTGCGATCGAGCGTCGACCGGCGGATGATGCCGCTGCGCCTCAGGACCGGCATCCGCGACGAACTGGTGCTGTCGGCCGTGGCCATCATGGAGGACGCGGTGGAGGACCGCCTCGGAATGTCGGATCTCGCCCGCCGGCTCGGCGTTTCGCCGGACAAGCTCGAACGCGCCTTTCAGCTGGAACTCGATACCGTTCCGAGCGCCTACTACCGCAGCCTTCGGCTCAGGCGCGCCGCGGATCTGCTCGCCCACTCGACGCTTCGGATTGGCGAAGTCGCGCTTTCCTGCGGCTTCTCGAACGCGTCGAGTTTTTCGCGGGCCTTCAAGGAACAATATGGCTACGCGCCCAATCATGCTCGGCGACGCCGAGCCCCGGCGAAATAGCCCGCGCTGGCCGGCTTGGTCACGGAATCCAGCATGGATTCTGCGGTTTTGTGAACATCGGAAGGGACGACGATAGTCCATCTTCCGCTCAAACGGAGGTAGCCATGAGCATTGTTGTTTTCGATCCCGACAGCGTCGACGATGTCGATTTCGCCGACCGCATGCGCCACCCGGCCGCCGCCGATCCGGCGGGCGGCATGTGGCTGTCCGACACCGAGCCGTCCTTCATCGACGCGGATGCGCTGCGCAAGGGCCGGCTGAAGAAGCTGCGCGACTGGATGCGGGAGGCAGGCTACGGCGGGGTCGTGCTGTTCGATCCTTATAACCAGCGCTACGCCACCGGCTCGCGCAACATGTTCGGCTATTTCCTGCGCAATTCGACGCGGTATTTCTTCATCCCGACCGAAGGGCCTATCGTGCTCTTCGAATATCCGCAGAGCTACCATGTCTCCATGGTGCTCGACACGATCGACGAGGCGCGGCCGTCGAAGCTGGTCTGGTCGTCCGTGTCAGGCCGCGACGACGAGACCGCGGGTCCGTTTGCCGACGAGATCACCGATCTCCTGAAAACCCATGGCGGCGGCTCGATGAAGCTCGGCCTAGATCGCTGCAGCCATCTGCAGGCGCTGGCGCTAGAAAAGCGCGGCTGCGAGGTGAAGGACTGCCAAGGCGAGATCCTGGCGGTGAGGGCGGTGAAGACGCCCGAGGAAATAAAATGCCTGCAGGTATCCATGGCAGGCGCGGAAGCGGCCGTCGCCGCCGTGCGCGAGGCGATCAAGCCCGGAGTTTCCGAGAATGATCTCTTCGCGATCATGTACCACGAGGTGATCCGGCAGGGTGGCGAGTTCATCGAGACGCGCCTGTTGACCTCCGGCCAGCGCACCAATCCCTGGTTCAACGAGGCGAGCGGCCGCAAGCTCAGGCCCGGCGAACTGGTCGCGCTCGATACCGACACGATCGGCTGCTACGGCTACTATTCGGATTTCTCCCGCACCTTCCGCTGCGGACCGGGAAGGCCGACCGACTACCAGAAATCGCTCTACCGCATGGCGCATGAGCAGGTGCAGCACAATATCGGCATCATCAAGCCGGGCATGGCCTTTCGCGAAATCGCGGAAAAGGCGTGGAAGATCCCGGAACGCTTCGTCGAGCAGCGCTACACGTCGGTGATGCACGGGGTCGGCATGCATGGCGAGACGCCGTTCATCGCGCATGCGATGGACTACGACACCTATGGCCGCGACGGGCATCTCGTGCCCGGCATGGTGGTCAGCATCGAAAGCTATATCGGCGAGAAGGGCGGGCGCGAGGGCGTCAAGCTCGAGGACGAGGTGCTGATCACCGACACCGGCACCGAACTCCTGTCGCGCTTCCCCTATGAAGACGAATTCCTGGACGGGCATGCATGATGAAGAGAACGCTTTCGGTGATGCCGGAGACGGCGGCTTTGCTGTGCGTCGATCTGCAGGAAGAACACCGGCAGGACAGCCGCTATCTGGTCGAAGGCTTCGATCAAGTGCTCGTCAATATCGGGCGGCTCCAGACGGCGGCTCGGCAGGCGGCAATCCCGATCTACCATTCCGCCTATGTGGTCGACACGGCGCACGCGCAAAGGCCATTTCACCCGATCATGCCCGACGGCAAGTCCGCGTTCAGCGACGTCAACGACCCGCTGTCGGCGATCTGCCCGGAAGTAGGGCCCGCCGGTGACGAGATCGTTCTGATCAAGACTGACGCCAGCAGCTTTTCGCAGGGCGAGATCAACCTGCTGCTCAAGGCGCGCGGCATTGAATGGCTGTATATCGCCGGCGTGTGGACTGAGGCGTGCATCGCGGTGACCGTCAAGGACGCTGTCGATCTCGGCTTCCGTGTCGCGCTGGTCAAGGATGCCTGCGGCAGCGGTTCGGCCGCCATCCATCAGACCGCAATCCTCAACCTGGCCAACCGGCTCTACGGCGGCGCGGTGGTGGATACGGACGGCGCCTGCCGGCTGATGGCCGGCGAAACCATCGACGCCTGGCAGATCCAGGGCTCGGTGCCGCTGCGTTACACCTTCGAGAATGCGGCGGAGCTTTATCGCGGGCTTTAAGCGAGCCGGCTGATCCACCGGCCTGTTTTCCAAAACACCCCTGCGGAATCCCGCACGAGATTTGCGGGAGAAGGAACATATCTCGCTTGAGACCCGACCTATCATTCCGTGGCGGCATTGGGAACTGGAGCCGCGAGCGGGAGATACCAATGATCAAGCTGATGTTGACGAACAGATCCCTGCATCCGAAGGCAGAGCCGGTTGCCGACGGCTTCAAGAAGGGCCGGATGAACCGGCGCGAATATCTCGCGACCATGGCCGCGCTCGGCGTCAGCGCCGCCGGCGCGCTTTCGCTCGGCGGTCTCGCGCCGACCCCGGCCAGCGCGCAGGAGCCCAAGAAGGGCGGCGTGCTGCGCGTAGCGATGCACGTAAAGAGCTGGCGCGACCCGCGCACCTTCGACGGCGTCGAAATGTCGAACGTCGCCCGCCAGTGCAACGAGTACCTCGTGCGCTGGAACCGCGATTTCACCTTCGAGCCCTGGCTGCTGGAAAGCTGGGAAACCAGCGACGACGCCAAGGTTCTGACCCTCAACGTGCGGCAAGGCATCACCTGGTCGAACGGCGATGCGTTCAATGCCGACGACGTCATCCACAATCTCACGCGCTGGTGCGACGCGTCGGCGGAAGGAAATTCTGTCGCCGGGCGAATGGGTTCGCTGGTCGATCCGAATACGAAGAAAGCCGTCGATGGCGCGATCGAGCGCGTCGACGACCACACCGTCCGGCTCACGCTGCCGCAGGCGGATGTCTCGCTGATTGCCGGCATGGCCGACTATCCGGCCCTGATCATGCACCGCAGCTATGACGGCGGCAGCGATCCGATGCAGGCGCTGGCCATCACGACGGGCCCGTGCGAACTGGTGCGCTGGGAGACGGAAACGATAGCCGAGGTCCGCCGCAAGGACAAATGGTGGAAGGGCGACTTCGCTCTCGATGGCATCCAGTGGATCGACTACGGTTCCGACCCCAACCCGATGTTCTCCGCCTTCGAATCGGCCGAGATCGACACCAACCACGAAACCTCCGCCGACACGCTGTCACAGGCCGAAGCGCTGGGCCTTGCGAGTTCGGAGATCGCCACAGGCTCCACCATCGTTGCGCGCTTCAACGTGACCAATGCGCCCTATGACGACGTCAAGGTGAGGCGGGCAGCGCAACTGGCCGTCGACAACGGCGCAGTGCTGGCGATCGCCCTCGACGGACGCGGCACGGTGGCCGAAAACCATCATGTCGGGCCGATGCACGCCGAATACGCCGATATCGGGCCGCATGTGCGCAATGTCGACGAGGCCAAGAAGCTGATCGGCGAGGCGGGCAAGGCCGAGCATGAGTACGATCTTATCTCGGTCGACGTCGAATGGCAGAAATCGGCCGCGGACGTGATCGCGGCGCAGATGCGCGAAGCCGGCCTGAAGGTGAAGCGCACGGTGCTGCCGGCATCGACCTTCTGGAACGACTGGAACAAATATCCATTTTCCTGCACCGAATGGCTCGGCCGCCCGCTTGGCGTCCAGGTGCTGTCGCTGGCCTACAAATCCGGCGGAGCGTGGAACGAAAGCGGCTTTTCCGACAAGGAATTCGACACGCTGCTCGACAAGGCGCTGGCCACGCCGGACGCCGAGGCCCGCCGCGAAATCATGGCCAGGATCGAGACGATCCTGCGGGATTCGGGCGTGATCATCCAGCCTTACTGGCGCTCGGTCTATCGCACCTACCGGGAAGGCGTGCACGGGGTGGAGCAGCATCAGGCGCTTGAGCAGCATTTTGAAAAGGTCTGGCTGGAGACGTAGTCCAATCGCGCGCGAAAACCCGATGGCGCCCGATTACCGGAAGCTACTCGACGCAGAGATCTGGGCGTTCATCGACCGCATCAACGGGTTCTATCCGCCCGAAGCCATCGACTGGCCGATCGGCAAGAACCGCGAGGTCTACGACCGGATGAGCCGCGCCTTTCACGCCGGCCGTCCGGAGAGCGTGGGCACGGAAACGACAGCGATCATCACGCCGACGCACTGCATTCCGATCCGTATCTACCGAAGCGCAGCGCCCGACGCTGCCGCCATGGTCCTCTACTTCCATGGCGGCGGCTTTATCCTCGGCGGGCTGGAGAGCCACGACGACATCTGCGCCGAGCTTTGCGCGGGGACCGGATATACGGTGGTTTCGGTCGATTACCGGCTCGCGCCCGAGCACACCGGCACGGCGGCTTTCGACGATGCGGTGGCCGCCTTCGAGTGGGCGGCCGCCACCTATCGCCAGCCGATCGTGCTTGCGGGCGAGTCGGCCGGCGGCAATCTCGCCGCCTGTCTCGCGCATCATGTGCGCGGCCATGTCCGCGCGCCGGCGGGTCAGGTGCTGATCTATCCCGGCCTCGGCGGCGACATGGCCAAGGGCTCCTACGTGACCCACGCCGAAGCGCCGCTGCTGACCACGAGCGACGTCGAGTTCTATCACGATGTCCGCACCGGCGGCGCGGATGTTTCCACGGACCCGCGCTATAGGCCGCTTGCCGCTTCCGACTTTTCCGATCTGCCGCCGACGGTCATTTTCGCCGCCGAATGCGACCCGTTGTCATCCGACGGCGAGAGCTATCGCGATCGGGTACTGGCGGCCGGGGGCAGGGCGCATTGGCTGGAAGAGCAGGGCCTCATCCACGGCTACCTCCGCGCCAGACATATGGCGAGCCGGGCGGGTGCGAGCTTTGCGCGCATCGTCGAGGCGGTCGCGGCGCTCGGCAGGGGCGAGTGGCGGTACTGAGCGGGATGTTTGTCCGTCCTAATAAATGAACCGGGCGGCGAACTTCGCCGCCCGGCAGTCATCTATTACATGCCTTTTTCCTTGAGGACCGCCTCGGCGTTTTCCGCGGTCACCTTCTCGGTAGGCAGCGTGATAGTCTTTTCGACCTTCTCGCCGTTCAGGTGCTTGATGGCCTGGCGCAGGCCTTCCGCGCCTGGAGTCGCGTAGAGGAAGGTGGCGGTCAGTTCGCCGTTCTTCACCCAGGTCACGCCTTCGCCCGGCAGCGCGTCGATGCCGATGAATTTTATATCCTTTTCGCGCCCGACATCCTTGGCCGCGAGATAGGCGCCGTAGGCCATCGGATCGTTGTGGCCGTAGACGATGTCGATCTCCTCATGATTGCGCAGCGCGGTCGCCATGATGTTGTAGGCCTCGTCCTGCTTCCAGTCGCCGGACTGCTGGTCGAGCAGGTGCTTGATGCCGGGCTCCTTGTCGGTGAATTCATGGAAGCCGTCATGGCGGTCATGCGCCGGCTGGGTGCCCATGCCGCCCCAGATCTCGACGATGGTGCCTTCCGCCTTGCCGGGGCCGCCGAGGAGTTCGACGGCGTATTCGCCGGCCGCACGGCCGATCAGCTTGTTGTCGCCCCCGACGAACTGCGTGTACTGGTCGGTCTCGACGTTGCGGTCGAGCACGAAGACCGGGATTTTCGCGTCGATCGCCTGCTGCACGACGCCGGTGAGACCGGCCGATTCCTTCGGCGATACGAGCAGCGCGTCGACTTCTTGCCGGATGAGGTTCTCGACGTCGGCGACCTGCTTCTCGGTCTTGTCCTCGCCGTCGGTGACGATCAACTCGACTTCCGGGTGCTTGGCCGCTTCGGCGATGATGTCCTTGTTGAACTGGGCGCGCCAGGGTTCGATCGTCGTCGCCTGGCTGAAGCCGATCGTCCACTTCTTGTCTTGGGCGATGGCGTCCCCGCCAGGCAGGAATGCGGTGGTTGCGGCGAGTGCTGCCGCGAAAGCGGCGAGCCTTATGAATTCACGGCGTTTCATTAGCGTTTCCTCCGATGTTTCGAGACATTGTCTCTTCCGACGGCCGCTCGTTGGCGGACGTTTGCTTGTGCGCCGATCGGCGGACCGGCAGGCGCAGATAGGCGAAAAGGTCAGCGGCGTTGCGCTCCTGTATGAGCACCGCCCCGACGATGATCAGCCCCTTCAGCACAAGCTGAAGGTTCGAATTGATGTTGTGGAGTTGCAAGAGATTCGACAGCAGGCCGAAGATCAGCACGCCGACCAGCGTGCCTGCCAATCGTCCCCGCCCGCCCATGAGGCTGGTGCCGCCGATAACGACGGCTGCGATGGCGTCGAGTTCCAGCCCGGCGCCGGCGTCCGGCTTGCCCTGGCGGTACTGCGCCACATAGAGCACGGCGGCGATGCCGGCGAGCAGGCCGGATATGGCGTAGGTGACGATCTTGACGCGGCCGGCATCGATGCCGGAAAGCCGCGCTGCCTCTTCATTTCCGCCGATGGCATAGACATAGCGGCCGAACGGCGTGAAGCGCAGCACCGCGCCGTAGATGACGATCGCCGCGATGAAGAACAGGCCGGGCATCGGGATGATGCCGAACACCAGCGAGCGCAGGATGTCGAACTCGGCGACGGCATTGGAACCGGTATAGACGGGCAGCACCGCATTGTTCTGGCCGGCGGTGAGGCGGGCGACGCCCAGCGCCGTCACCATCATGGCCAGCGTCACGATGAAGGGCTGCAGCCGCCCGGCGACGATGACGAAGCCGTTGATGGCGCCGAACAGCATGCCGACGCATGGCGCGACAAGCAGCACGCCGAGCACCCCGAACTTGGTCTGCACCTGCGGCAGCAGGAACCACAGCGCCAGGCTGCAGAGAACCAGGCCAACCACGCCGGGCATGATGGCGCCGCGCATGGCGTCGAGCTTTACATCGCGAGTCGGATCGCTGCCCGCGCGCTGCTTTTCGAGGTTCAGGAAGACGAAACGAGTGACTGCGACGCCGATGATGAGCGCGACCAATGCCACTGTCGGCACGCCCATGAGGGCGGCCGGCGTATAGCCGGGCATGGTCAGGAGCATGGCGCAGACCACGCTGGCGATCGCCATTAGCGAGCCGACCGAGAGGTCGATGCCGCCGGTGATGATGACCGCTGTCATGCCGGTGGCGATCAGGCCGGTAGTCGACACCTGGCGCAGCACGTCGAGCAGATTGCCGTAGGACAGGAAGATATTGTTGCCCTTGGACGTGATCGGCGAGGACAAGACACCGATCAGGAAGATCGCGATCAGCCCCCAATAGAGCTTTGTGCGGGAGAGAAGTTTCAGTGCTGCGCTCATGCGACCGCCTTTGCGCGGCTGCTGCGCGGAGCGGCAAGCTGCATGATGCGCTCTTCGGTCGCCTCGGAGCGGGCAAGCATGCCGCTCTGGCGGCCTTCCGACATCACGAGAATGCGGTCGGCAAGGAGCAGGAGTTCGGGAAGTTCGGAACTGATGACCACGATGGCGATGCCCTCGCGCGCCAGCCGGAAGACGAGATCGTAGATTTCGCGTTTGGCGCCGACATCGATGCCGCGCGTCGGCTCGTCAAGCAACAGAACGCGCGGCCGGGTGGCGAGCCACTTGCCTATCACGACCTTCTGCTGATTGCCGCCCGACAGCGTCCCGGCGGGCTGTTCGATGCCGCTGCAGCGCACGCCCAGCGTCTCGACCGCGTGCTCGGCGATCTGCGCCTCGCCGGCAAAGGAGCGGATGCCGAAACGCGCCAGCGCGCCGACCAGCGGCAAAGCGACATTGTCGGTGATGGAGGCCTGCAGATGCAGCCCCTGCGACTTGCGATCCTCGGTCACCAGCGCGATGCCGAGCCGGCGCGCATCCCGCGGCGAACGGATTTCGACCGCCAGCCCGTCGAGCCGGATCTCGCCGCCGGACTGGCCTTCGGCCGAGCCGAAGATCGTCTCCAGTATTTCGGTGCGGCCCGAGCCTAGAAGGCCGCCAATGCCGAGGATTTCTCCGGCGTGCAGATCGAAGCTGACGCCTTCCAGAACCTGCCGCCAGCCATGCCGCTGCGGGACGGAAAGCGAAAGGTTGCGGACCGCCATGACGATCCTGTCGTCTGCGACGCGCTCGTCATGGACCGCGTCGAGCAGGCTGCGCCCGACCATGGCGGCGATGATGGCGTCTTCGGTGAGACCGCTCATCTCGCCGGTGAGCACATGTCGCCCGTCACGGAAGACCGTGACGCGGTCGGCCAGATGCATGACTTCGTCGATGCGGTGCGAAATGTAGACGATGGCGACGCCGTCGGCGGCAAGCTGCCGGATGATGCCGAACAGCCGTCGGCACTCGGCCGGCGACAGCGCCGATGTCGGCTCGTCCATGATCAGGATGCGAGCGTCGAGCGACAGCGCCTTGGCGATCTCGACGAGCTGCTGCTCGCCGACGCGCAGCGAAGCGATGCGCGCCTCTGGGTCGAGATCGATGCCAAGCCTTTGCAGCAGCGCCCGGGCGGCGCGGGTGCTGGCCTTGCGATCGACGATCAGGCCGGCGATCAAACGCTCACGGCCCAGAAAGATGTTGTCGGAGACGCTGAGTTCGGGAACCAGATTGAGCTCCTGGTGAATGATGGCGATGCCGGCTGCTTCGGCGTCGCGCACGCTGCCGAAATGCACCGTCTCGCCGTCGACCCTGACCGTGCCTTCATAGTCGGTGTGGACGCCGGAAAGGATCTTCATCAGCGTCGACTTGCCGGCGCCGTTTTCGCCCATCAGCGCATGGATTTCGCCGGCCTTCAGCTCCAGGTGGACATCGCGCAGGGCTGCGACGCCGCCGAAACTCTTGGATATTCCGCTGGCCGTCAGGACAGGCGAAAGGTTTGCGCGGTCTGCATCGATCTGGACGGCGGAATCGTCATTGAATGACAATGGCGGCCTCCCTTTCCGACGTCGTCAAGTTTTCCGAAAGCTAATCTAAACGTTTCGGATGAGTCAAGCTGTCGAGGGCGCGGCCTGCGGATGAGTTGGGTAATTATGTTGCGGATTGCCCAAAATTCTCGTAATCGGTGATCCAGGGTTCATCAAAACGTTTCGAAATGACGGACAGCAACCGAACCAGGCCCCGCCGATCGACCGCGCCGACGATGCTTCACGTGGCCGAGGCGGCGCGGGTGTCGGTGGCGACGGTCTCGGCCGTCATCAACGGGACGGCGATCGTCAGTCCCGAGCTTACCGCCAGGATCGAAGCCGCGATCCGCGACATCGGCTACAAGCGCAACGCGATCGCCCGCAGCCTCAAGATGGGCAAGACCCGCACCATCGGCCTGACAGTCGCCGACATCACCAACCCCTTCTTCACCGATGTCGTCGCGGTCCTTCAGGAGGTGCTGCACCGCGCCGGCTACGCCGTCATGCTGTGCAGCAACGACGAGGACATGGAAATGCAGGACGAGCAGATCCAGCTTCTGCTCGACCGCATGGTGGACGGGCTGATCATTGCGCCGGCCGGAGACGACGCCAATCTGAAGCGGATACTGGGCGGTACGAAAGTGCCTATCGTGCTGATCGACCGCATCTGCGACGGGGTCGAAGCCGATGCCGTGATTCTGGACAACCAGCGCGCCGTGTTCGACGCCACCACCTACATGCTGCAGCTCGGGCATCGACGCATCGGCTATGTTTCCGGATCGCTCGATACCTCCACCGGCCGTGACCGGCTGGAGGGCTATCACCGCGCGCTGGAAGCGAGCGGCGTGCCGTTCGACGAAACACTGGTTCGGTTCGGCAATTTCCGCGAAGCCGACGCGTACAACGCTTCAATGCAACTGTTGACCCAGCCCGATCGTCCCTCGGCGATATTTTCGGCCAACAATCTGATGGTCATTGGCGTCATGAAGGCGATCCGTGACATCGGGCTCTCCTGCCCGGAGGATGTCTCGGTCGTCTGCTTCGACGACTTTCCCTGGGCAGATGTGTTCCGGCCGCAATTGACCGCGGTCGCCCAGCCGGTGCGGGCGATCGGCGAACAGACCGCCCAACTCATCCTCGACCGTCTCGCCGGCAGGATCGAGGACGAGCCGCGCCGTCTGGTGCTGCAGGGACGGCTGATGATCCGCAACTCATGCCGTCCGCATGCGTCGCTGCTTCAGGGAGCGACTGCTTAGCTCAATCCGCATGCAGTTCGCGGGCGATCGGCGGCCCGATCGTCAGATCGCGAAAGGTCGCGCGAAAACCTTCCCGCTGCGGCGAGCAGGCCATTACGCCGATCTCGGCCTCGCCTGCCCGGAACGGGCAAAGCCGCGCCATCTGCCATGCGGCTCCGTTGACCGAGAACTGCACCCGGACCGCATCGCCATGGCGGGTCAGCCGCATCGCGATCTCGTCGCTCGGTTTGGCGTCGGGCAGGGGAAGCACTGACCAGTCCGACACGCCGTTCGTCACGACCACGCTGAAATGCATCATGCCGTCGGTGTATTCGATGCCGGCCTTGATCCAGTGCTTTTCGTCGGCGCGGAGGTAAAGCCCGGCCTGGTCGTAGAGCACCTGATAGTCGCCGGTCACGACAGCGGCGGCGGTGAAATCGCCGGACACCTGGCGGATGAAGGCGTGTCCATTGTCGCGGATGAAGCCGTAGAACGTTTCGCGCCAGAAATCCGTTTCGGCGTCGGTGCGCAGCTCAAGCGCCTTCGCATCGCCGCTCCAGACGGACGGCTCGTTGAGCCAGTGAAACGCTTCGTGCATGGCGGAGTTCCTGTCGCTAATGTCGACTCCATAGCGGCGCGTTTGCGCGCCGTCCACATCCGGGAGTTCTGGACATTGGTATTGACAGGAATACATATGTTCATTAACCCTCGCATCACCTAGCCGAGTATCAGGAGGAGTATCGGGATGGCTTCCAATGTTGCATTGACGGGGCTTGCCCGCGATCTCGAGGCGCGGGGCAAATCGGGCAAGCCGATCCGCATCGGGCTGATCGGCTCGGGCGAGATGGGCACCGATATCGTCACCCGCGTGGCGCATATGTCCGGCATCGAGGTCGGCGCCATCTCCGAACTGAACATTCCGGCGGCCAGCAAGGCGGTCGACATCGCCTTCCGCGAGGCAGGGCATTCGCGCGAGGTGTCCAATGCATCGGCCATGACCGCCGCCATGGAGACCGGCAAGATCGCGGTCACCAACGACGCCGACCTGATCCTCAGCAACGATCTCATCGACGTGGTGATCGACGCGACCGGCGTTCCCGCCGTCGGCGCCGAGATCGGGCTGCGCGCCATGGAGCGCGGCAAGCATCTGGTGATGATGAATGTAGAGGCGGACGTCACCATCGGCGCGTATCTGAAAAGCGAGGCCGACCGCCTCGGCGTAACCTATTCGCTGGGCGCCGGCGACGAGCCTTCCTCCTGCATGGAGCTGATCGAGTTCGTTTCGGCCATGGGCCACCCGATCGTCGCGGCCGGCAAGGGCAAGAACAATCCGCTCAACATCGACGCCACGCCTCCGGACTATGAGGAGGAGGCCGCCCGCCGCAACATGAATGTGCGCATGCTGGTCGAGTTCGTCGACGGCTCGAAGACCATGGTCGAAATGGCGGCGATCGCCAATGCCACCGGGCTCGTGCCCGACAAGGCCGGCATGCACGGCCCTTCCGCGACGCTCGGCGAACTGAACAAGGTGCTGGTGCCTGAGAAGGATGGCGGCGTGCTTTCCCGGCTCGGCGTCGTCGATTACACGATCGGCAAGGGCGTCGCGCCCGGCGTCTTCGTGGTCGCCGACATGTCGCATCCCAGAATTTCGGAGCGCATGGAGGATCTGAAGATGGGCAAAGGCCCGTACTTCACCTTCCATAGGCCCTATCACCTGACCTCGCTGGAAGTGCCGCTGACCTGCGCCCGCGTCGTGCTCTACGGCAAGGCCGACATGGTGCCGCTGGCAAAGCCTGTGGCCGAGGTCTGCGCCGTCGCCAAGAAGGACATGCAGCCCGGCGAAAAGCTCGATGCGATCGGCGAATATTGCTACCGCGCCTGGATCATGACCGCACCGGATGCGCATGCCGCGAAGGCCGTTCCCTGCGGCCTGCTCCAGGGCGGTTCGGTCACGGCCCCGATCAGGAAGGGCGAGCTTCTCACCTACGCCAATGCCGCGCCGGCGCCTGGATCGAAGATCGCCGAGTTGCGGGCGCGCCAGGATAAACTCGTCTACGGCGGCGTGGAGGCCTGAGCATGGCTGCTCCGAAGCGAGCCCAGCCGGAAGCGGCGGCGCACGCCAATCTGCCCTTCATCTACCGCGAGTACAGCCCGGAGCAACTGCGTCAGGTGCTGCACAAGATGTACCTCATCCGCCGCTTCGAGGAAGGCGCGGAGGAGTGCTACACGCGCGGCCTGATCCACGGCACCATGCACCTGTCGATCGGGCAGGAAGCCAGCGCCATGGGCGTCTGCATGCCGCTCGCCGAACATGACCAGATCACGTCCACCCACCGAGGCCATGGCCACTGCATCGCCAAGGGGGCCGAGGTGAAGAAGATGTTCGCCGAGTTCTTCGGCAAGACGACCGGCTACTGCAAGGGGCGCGGCGGCTCGATGCACATTGCCGACGTCGCCAAGGGTAATCTCGGCGCCAACGGCATCGTCGCCGGCGGCATTCCGATCGCGGTCGGGGCCGCGCTCTCGGCCAAGAAGATGAAGACCGGCAAGGTGGTGGTTTCGTTCTTCGGCGACGGCGCCAACAATGAAGGCGCTTTCCACGAGGCGCTGAACATGGCCTCGATCTGGAAGCTGCCGGTCATTTTCGTCTGCGAGAACAATGGCTACGGCATGTCGACCTCGACCGAGCGGTCGACGGCGGTGAAGAACATCGCCGAGCGTGCGGCCGCCTATTCGATGCCCGGCGTGGTCGTCAACGGCAACATCTTCTCCGAAGTCGCGGAAGCATCGCACCGCGCGGTGGCGCGGGCGCGGGCAGGCGAGGGGCCGACGCTGATCGAATCCAAGACCTATCGCCACCGCGGCCACTCCAAGAGCGACCGCAACCGCTATCGCACCAAGGAGGAGATCGAGGACTGGATGTCCAATCGCGATCCGATCACGCTGTTGGAGAACGAGTTGCAGGAGTTCGGCATTATCGACCGGACGGGCGTCGAAGCCATCCGCCAGGCGGCCGCCCGGGAGATCGCCGAGGGCATTCAGTTTGCAAAGGACAGCCCGTCGCCGGACATCCGCGATCTGGAGAACTACGTCTATACGGAGCCGGCGTAAATGGACGCGATGGTTCGCGAACTGAGCTACGCGCAGGCAATCCAGGAGGCCATGGCGCTCGCCATGGAAGTCGACGAGCGTGTGTTCCTGATGGGCGAGGATATCGGAGTCTATGGCGGTGCGTTTCAGGTCACCGGCGATCTGGTCGAGCGCTTCGGCGCCGAGCGGGTGATGGACACGCCGATCTCCGAACTCGGCGGCGCCGGCGTCGCGGTCGGCGCGGCGATGACCGGCATGCGGCCGATCTTCGAGTTCCAGTTCTCCGATTTCGCCACGCTCGCCATGGAGCAGATCGTCAATCAGGCTGCAAAGATGCGCTTCATGCTGGGCGGCGAGGTTTCGGTACCCCTGGTGATGCGCTTTCCCGCCGGTTCCGGCACGGGCGCTGCCGCCCAGCACAGCCAGAGCCTGGAAGCCTGGCTCGGCCATGTGCCCGGCCTGAAGGTGATCCAGCCGGCGACGCCGCACGACGCCAAGGGCATGCTGCTGGCGGCGATCGAAGATCCCGATCCGGTGATGATCTTCGAGCACAAACTGCTCTACAAGATGAAGGGTCCGGTGCCGGAAGGGCATTACACCGTGCCGATTGGCAAGGCGGAGATCCGACGCGAGGGCCGCGACCTGACCATCGTCGCCACTTCGATCATGGTGCACAAGGCACTGGAAGCCGCGGAAACGCTGGAGGCGGAAGGCATCGACGTCGAGGTGGTCGATCTCAGGACCATCCGACCGATGGACAAGCAGACGATCATCGACAGCGTCAAAAAGACCTCGCGGCTGCTTTGCGTTTACGAGGCGGTCAAGACGCTGGGCATCGGCGCCGAAGTCAGCGCGATGATCGCGGAGAGCGAGGCGTTCGACTATCTCGATGCGCCGATCGTGCGGCTGGGCGGCGCGGAAACGCCGATCCCCTACAATCCCGAACTGGAAAAGGCGACGGTGCCTCAAATCCCCGACATCATCGCGGCCGCGCGCGGCCTGGTGAAGGGAACGCGCTGAAAATGCCGGTCGAGGTGATCCTGCCCAAGGTCGACATGGACATGGCGACCGGCCAGATCTCGCGCTGGTTCGTCGAGGAGGGTGCGGCGGTCAGGAAGGGCGACGTGCTCTTCGAGATCGAGACCGACAAGGCGGCGATGGAGATCGACGCGCCGGCCAGCGGCACGATCCGCGACATCACCGGCCGGGAAGGCGTGGACATCCCGGTCGGCGAGGCTGTGGCGTGGATTTATGAGGCGGGGGAGGATGAGACGGCTGTTGATCACGCGGCCACGCAGAACAAGGCTCGAGTCTCCCCCCTTGTGGGGGAGATGTCGCCGAAGGCGATAGAGGGGGGCGCTGTCCCGCCGGCTTCTCAAAATAACATCATAAAAGAGAGGCGCTCCACGTTGCCCCCCTCTGCCCTCCCGAGCGCTGATCGAGGGACGGGCATCTCCTCCACAAGGAGGGAGATTGGCAGCGGAGATGTCCGCGCCACGCCGCTCGCCCGCCGTCTTGCGCGGCAAGCGGGGCTCGATATTGCAGCGGTGGCCGGCTCTGGCCCGTATGGGCGCGTGGTGAGGGCCGATGTGGAGAAGGCGGCTGCGGCAGGGCGGGC
>NZ_AHAM01000253.1 GCF_000236565.1 Mesorhizobium alhagi CCNWXJ12-2
GCTGCTCAATTATTTCGGCGACACGCACCCCCCTTGCGGCAATTGCGACAATTGCGCGGCACCGCCCGAACTCTTCGACGGCACCGTCGCCGCACAGAAGGCGCTGTCATGCATTTACCGCACAGGCGAGCGCTTCGGACAGGCCTACGTCATCGCCGTGCTTCTGGGCGAGGCGGATGAGCGCATCACCCGCTTCGGCCACGACCAGATTTCCACCTTCGGAATTGGCAGGGAATATGATGGCGCCACCTGGCGCTCCATCCTGCGCCAGCTCATCGCCCATGGAATGATCGCCGTCGACTTGGCCGGCCATGGCGGCCTATCCATCTCCGACAGAGGCCGGGACTTCTTGCGCGACAAGCCGGCGCTGATGCTGCGGACGCCGAGGAAGCCGCGCAAGGAAGGGAAGAAGGCCGCCCGCCGCGAAGCCGCAAACACCCTTCAGCCTGCCGACCGCGCCATGTTCGAGGCGCTACGCGAAAGACGGCTCGAGCTCGCCCGCGCCCAGGGCCTGCCGCCCTATGTCATCTTCCACGACAGGACACTTCTCGAAATGGCCGCCGCCCGCCCGGCCAGCCGCCATGAGTTCGCCGCCATCTCCGGTGTCGGCCAGGCCAAGCTCGACCGCTACGGCGACGCCTTCCTGGACATCATCACGCGGCACGCGACCGAGACGGAAGCCTGATCGGCGCCTGCCGGGGCAAGCGCCTTCCTTGTCGAAGAAGGGCCAGGGCCGGTCGAAGTCCCCGGCGGATTGGCTCGATCGCCTGCAAGGGGACCAGTTTTGGACAGTAGAACAACGTCATATGCGGTGTGAAATGCTCGGCTGTTCGCAAGGAGCCTCCGAAGCCAATAGCCTGATGCGAGCGTATCCCGGCAGACGCTAATTACCATTTGCGATAATAGCAGGTATGCTGATGATCTTGCCGAGCTTCGACCGATAGATCGACCCATTCCATGCTTGTCGCCTCACAACGAGATAGAAAACTGCATGCATCCCGGAGACAAATGGACATTTGTGACCAGGCCTTGGCCAGGAATTGGCATCATTCTGGCAGGGTGTCTCCTGTTCACCGCAGCGTTCCTCCCAAATACTGCTGATGCACAGGACCAGCTAACCGCGGACCAGATTGTCGACGCCGCCGTCGGCGACTGGAACAGGGATGGCTTGTCCGACTTCGCTATTCTCGCCGCTACGGACGAATCAGAGGTGATGCTGGGCGTCTATATCTATGTTCGCGACCCAGACGGCGGCTTGCTGAGGTCGGTCTTGGCGCTCCCGAACAAGGTTTGGGGCCGCACCCGGGAGAGTGGGATTTCCGGACAAGAGCCCTCGGTCAGAGCGCTCGCAAATGGTTCAATAGCCATCACGGAGCAAAATCAGGCGATAGGACGCGAGCGTTGGCAGGCGATACGGACGTTGGCCTTTCGTCAGGGCAAGTTCGTGGTCGCCGGATTCACGTTCGACTACTTCGACTCCATGCAGGAATTTGAACCCCTGCAATGCGAACTCAACTTCCTGTCTGGCAAGGGAACGGTCAATGGCGTTGCAGTCGACTTTGAAAGGAGGTCGCTAACCCTTGCGGAATGGAAGGACGAGGCAGGTTCCAATCCCGGCCTTAGTGTCTGAATCAAAACGACTGGTGCAATTTCAATGTCTTGCGAG
>NZ_AHAM01000252.1 GCF_000236565.1 Mesorhizobium alhagi CCNWXJ12-2
CTTCCAATAAATTCAGTACCTTGCCGTTTATGGACGGGCACTAGCCTAGCGCCACAACCCGCCGGAGGGGAATGCCAGAAACTTGACGCCTGCTTCACCTCCTTGCCATGCCGGCGCTGAGCGCCCCAATCCGACGGTGGGCTCTCCTGTCGGGTGCAAAAAGAAAATCCGGCTGTTATGAACGGCTAATAGTTTCATCCCTTTGCCAGCCGGTCCATATGACGCCCGCCCCCTTGCATCTCCTCAAGACAGTCTACGGCTATGACGCTTTTCGCGGGGGGCAGGCGGAGATCATCGATCATGTGATCGCCGGCAACGACGCTTTCGTGCTGATGCCCACGGGGAGCGGCAAATCGCTCTGCTACCAAATCCCCGCCCTGTGCCGGCCCGGCCTGGGGCTTGTCGTCTCGCCGCTGATCGCTCTGATGGACGACCAGGTGGCTGCGCTGTGCCAGGCGGGGGTCAGGGCCGCTGCGCTCAATTCCTCCCTGGCCACCGGCGAGAGGACGGACATCTGGCGCGCCATTGAGACGGGAACACTCGATCTTCTCTACGTCGCGCCGGAAACGCTGCTGAGGCCTGACACTCTGAAGCGGCTCCACAACGTTCCGCTCTCCCTCATCGCGATCGACGAGGCACATTGCCTGTCGCAATGGGGGCATGATTTCCGGCCCGAATATCGCCGGCTCGATTGCCTGGCCGAACTATTTCCCCACGCACCGCGCATGGCGCTTACCGCCACTGCCGATGCCCCTACGCGCGCCGAGATCGTCCACCATCTGGGAATCAGCGCGGAAAACAGCTTTGTCACCGGCTTCGACCGGCCCAACATCCGCTATCGAATTGCCGAGAAAGAGGGCCCAAGCAGGCAGATGCTGTCCTTTCTGGAGCCGCGCAAGGGCGAAAGCGGCATTATCTACTGCCTCTCCAAGCGCAAGACGGAGGAGACTGCCGCTTTACTCAATGAGCGCGGCTTTCCCGCACTCGCCTATCATGCGGGGCTAGACAAGGCGGTGCGCGCGGCCAACCAGACCCGCTTCCAGCGCGAAGAAGGCATCGTCATGGTCGCCACCACCGCCTTCGGCATGGGGATCGACAAGCCCGATGTGCGCTTTGTTTTCCATCTCGACCTGCCTGGCAGCATCGAGGCCTATTACCAGGAGACCGGCCGGGCCGGGCGCGACGGCCTACCTGCGGAAGCGCTGATGCTCTACGGCTATGAGGACATAGCCCTGCGCACCCGCTTCATCGACGAATCGGATGCGCCGGAGCAGCGCAAGCACATGGAGAGGCAGAAGCTCGACGCTCTTCTTGG
>NZ_AHAM01000251.1 GCF_000236565.1 Mesorhizobium alhagi CCNWXJ12-2
GATGAGATTTGCGCTTCGCAAAGGCATGGTCCTTGCTCTCTCGCTGGTGACTTTCCTCCAGATCGATCCGGCGGCGGTCGTGACAAACCATTCGTTGCTCTCGGAAGCCAATGCTCGGATAGGTCACCCCGCCACTCCGGGGAGCGTGGCTGGCGTGGCCCGCCGCACGACCCGTCGGACTGTTCGGCGGTCGGCAATCTACATCAGCGCGCTGCCTGCGGGCTGCGCACGGGTAACCATCTACGGCACATTGGTGTGGCGATGCGGCGGGACCTACTATCAGTCCTCCGGGTCGAGATACGTCGTCGTCTATGTGGACTAGCAGCCGCTCCCGAAGCTCTGTCGAGCGCGCTTGTTCGGCTTCCCGTGCTGGAGGCGCCAGAAGAATTTTGGCGACTGTTGTCCTGCTCTCTCTTCTGGAGGGCTGCGCCAGCCGCCCGACGGGTGTCCTGTCGCCGGTAGCCGACACCTCCGCGTCCACCAGCAGGGTCGAGATGCTGGTCGCCACAACCCGCGGCCGGGCCTCGAAACCCGGCGAGATGTTCGGCGGGGAACGCGGAATGACACCGGCCTTCGCGGAGATCACCGTGTCGATCCCGCCGGATGATGTGCGCAAGGTCGGCGAGGTTGCCTGGCCAAAAAAACTGCCCTCGGATCCCGCGACCGATTTCGCGGTTCTGCGGGCGGAGGAAGTCTCTCGGGATACGGCCGAAAACTGGCTCAACACGTCCGTCGCAAAGAGCAAGGACCGCAGCGTCCTTGTCTTCATCCACGGCTTCAACAACCGCTTCGAGGACTCGGTCTACCGTTTCGCCCAGATCGTCCACGATTCGGGAACGCACAGCGTTCCCGTGCTGGTCACCTGGCCCTCGCGGGGCAGTTTGCTTGCCTACGGCTACGACCGCGAAAGCACCAACTACACGCGCAACGCCCTGGAAAATCTGTTTCAGTATTTGGGGCGCGACCCCAATGTCAAAGAGGTCTCCGTACTGGCGCATTCGATGGGGAACTGGCTGGCGCTGGAGTCTCTTCGGCAGATGGCGATCCGCAATGGCCGCCTCCCGCCAAAATTCAAGAACGTCATGCTGGCCGCGCCCGACGTCGACGTCGACGTCTTCCGCTCGCAGATCGCCGACATGGGAGCTCCGCGCCCACAATTCACTCTGTTTGTCTCGCGTGACGATCGGGCCTTGGCGGTATCGCGGCGCGTCTGGGGCGATGTGGCCCGGCTTGGCTCGATCGATCCGGAGCAGGAGCCATACAAGACCGAGCTCGCGGCCAACAACATCTCGGTCATCGACCTTACCAAGATCAAGGCTGGCGATGATCTTCATCACAGCAAGTTCGCCGAGTCGCCCGAGACCTCCCAGCTCATGGGTCCCCGCCTCTCGAGCGGACAGGCGTTGAGCGACAATCGGCTGGGTCTGGGCGACCACATCGTCACCGCGACCGCGGGTGTGGCCCATGCAGCCGGCACCACCGCGGGGCTGGTAATTGCTGCTCCTGTCGCGGTGATCGACCAGAACACACGGGACAACTTTGCCAGCCACGTGGGTGCGCTGGGCGCAACTGTGCCTGGCGGATCAGCAAACGGCAGCCCGGTCAGCATTGATTGCGATTCCAGGAATACCGCCGCGAACAACGTATGTGATCGGTAACAAGCTACAATTGGAGGGGATTATGAAATTAGGTATGGCTTCTACTCTCGCCTGCGTCGGCGGCTTCCTGCTTGCCGATGGGGCCAAAGCTGCCGATATGTATTCGCCGGTGACACCGGAAACCCAGCAAGTCGTGACCGAGCAGGGCTGGACGTTCTCTGTCGCCCCCTATCTCTGGGCAGCGGGCCTATCCGGGGACGTCGGGCAGTTCGGGCTGCCGCCGATCGAGGTCGACGCGAGTTTCAGTGACATCTTCGATCATCTGGACTTTGGGGCCATGGCGATCGGCGAGGCGCGCTACGATCGCTACAGCATTTTCGGCGACATCATGTACACCAAGATTTCCGGCTCCACCGGAACGCCGCGAGGCATTCTTGCTTCAAGCGTCGAGGTATCCACGGAAACATTCGCCGGGTTGATCGGGGCCGGCTATGCGCTCCTCGAAGACAGTTCCGGACGCCTTGAAGTCGTCGGCGGCGTCAGGGTGTGGTCGGTCGACACCGAGGTCTCCTTCAGCGGCGGCATTCTCGACGGCGTCTCGCGAAGCGACGGCGCGACCTGGGTGGATGGCATGGCCGGCCTTCGCGGAAATTACGCGATCACACCGGAGATCTATTTGACCGGATGGGGCCTCGTTGGCGCAGGTGGAGCCGACATCGACTGGGATGTCGCCGGGGCAATCGGTTACCGGTTCAATGACAAAATTTCGGCGGTGGCAGGTTACCGCGCCCTGGGCGTGGACTATAGTGACGACGGTTTTGTCTTCGATGTCGTGCAGCAGGGTCCGATCCTCGGAATGGTGGTGCGATTTTGAACTCTCCACCGGGAGAGTTTGCGTTCCACCAGACTGCAATCGGGAATGCAGCATCGTCAGGCGACCGAAATGCCGTTCAGACCCAATGCGCTTCGGTTGACCATCTTTGCTGCAGTGGTTGCCTCAGTCGCCCTGGCGGCAACTGGTGTGGCCTCGCATGCGCTGGCGGCGCAAGCGCTGAACAACTCGCCGCCAGGCGGAATCCCTCAGCCAAGCGATTGGACGACGGCCTCGTATAACTTTCGTGTCTCTCATGCGCGAAGTTACAATCCTTGCTTCTTGATCACGGGATTGCCGGATGAGCCGTTGCCGCTGTTTGCGGCGTCTGCCCGCAAACCCGGACATCCTGCTGAGGCTGATCACGGACGGCGGCGAAGTCATCGAAGCCTGTGGCCGCGTCGGGATTAAGCCGACCGGAGGTGATAGCTCGGTAGCGATCAGATCGATCGTTGGAGAACTGTACCGCCCACAACGTCGCCCATCAGTTATGTGACGCAGTTCACAGACGTCCCATAGAAGAACTCGTAACATTGGCGCGTTCTCCTCCTCAGACCAACTTAGAGGCCCGGCCGACAACGCCCCTTTCGGTCGGGCCTTTTTTCGTTCGCGAGCCGTGCCTCAGACCGAGGCAAGAAGCCCGCCGCGTAGACCGCCTGCAGCTCGGCGGGCTTCCGGTTCCAAGGGAGAAGTAGCCCTTGAGGTTTCCGCAACTGCCAAGCTCAGAACTTTGTACCAAAGGGATCCGCGTTGGGTGCGGCCCGCAGGAACTCCGAAATCAAGCGCTGCTGCGCGACGGGGTCACCGGCCAGCGCAGGATCAATGGTGGCGTTCACGGCCAAAAGAAAAAAGCCGGCTTGCGGCCGGCTAAAAAGGAGGACGGTTGGGGGGTTTGGGCAAACCGACCGTCCACCATCACTTAAGTGGGTAGCAATACAAAAGTTGCAACGCTCTGCTGGCGGCGAGATATGTATTCGCGGATAAGTTGCGGGACGGGAAGCTAACGACAATCCGGCCAGGTATGTGGATATTCGCAATGGCTTGGCGGGGTAGGCACAGGCGGCAGGGCCTCCAAACGGTGGGTGTCGGCATGCCTGTGCCAATCAATCCAGCATCTCCGACGCCTCCAACCACGCGGTAAGGCGTAGCAGTCGGTTAAGAGTGGCAAGGGCGTCCGGCGGGATTTCATTCCGCCGACTCATGGGCGGCGGGTAATATGGGCGATAATGGTCGTGTCGATGATATGTGGAGGAAATTGCAGCCGCGCGTTAGCGGGCCGCCTATGCTCAACGCTCGGCGGGTTGTCAGGTCATTGCGGGAACGCGATCGTCGTTTAAACAGGCCAAGCATCGGCAATGAGCCGCAAAACGGCGACAGCGGCTGCTTTCATTGCGGCCAGTTGTTCTTCGTGCACCACTCGCGTGGTGGTCCTTTCGGATTGTGCCTCCCCTGTCTCGACGACTAATCAGCCCTGCAAACGACTTTGCTGAAGATGTGCCGTTCGGTTGAACGCCCTGAGATGATCGAGCGTGCAGCCATCATCCATCGTGTCTCCCCCCGCGATTGATCAGGTCGTTGAGACAGCAACGAATGTCCGGCAGCCTGAATTCGATCAAGCTGCTGTTGGCCCTGTCGCCCCCGCTGGGACGCACCTGTGTTGAGGCGCCGATGAAACAGTCGCAAGGCCATGACCCGCGTCGCGGCCCTGGCCGTCCGATCAACCCTTGAGAGGATGATCCCGGATCTTGTCCTCGGTCTTCCCAAGGCCCTTTTTGGTGCTTTCATCCAGTTCGTCGCAGTTCCGGCACACCAGCGTTTCTTGCCACCAGTCGCCGCTTTGCCAATCCTTTTCTCGTCTTCGCCGCGCTTCGCCTAGCCTTTTCACTTCATCTTTGTTGATGGCCTCTCCCTAACTGGGAAACCAACGTACGCGCTAACCAGCCATCTCATGAAGGGGGAGTGAACGACCAGTATCATTCATCTCGTTCAGTTTTTTTAGCAAGAGAATAACTCCGTAAGCCCTTGCGACTCATGGGGTTCGGCAGCTATTTACGCAGAAGTCCACATCCCGCTATGGGCTGGGGTACAGGCCTTTTTTATTTAGTGGGGAGCCGATCGGCTTTCTCCTCACGTGAGTGCCGGGCCTATCAAATGTTGCAGCGAAACAGCTTTTCACGTTCTATGCTCCGCATTGCCGCGTTGGGAGAAGTTGTGCAGGGTGTGAGTTTCAAATTTCTAGATGCAGGCGGAGAAATGGCCGCTGCCGTACGCGCTTACGACTGGGCTTCGACGTCGCTCGGACCTATTGAGGAATGGGGTGCATCCCTCAGAACGGCCGTAGGCATGATGCTCAGCTCGGCGTTCCCAAAATGCATAGTGTGGGGGCCTGAGCTGGTCACAATCTACAATGACGCATTCCGGCCAATCCTGGGCGACAAGCCCGAGGCGTTGGGCAGGCCGTTCTCGGAAGTCTGGGCCGAGGCATGGGAAACCATCGGGCCAATCGCGGATAAGGCATATGCTGGCGTAGCGACGTTCATCGAAGATTTCCCCCTCGTGATCGATCGGCACGGCTATCCGGAGCAGGCCTGGTTCACTTTCTGCTACAGCCCAATACGCGACGCGGAAGGGCAGGTGGTGGGTATGATGGACACCGTTATCGAGACAACGGGAAAGGTCAGGACCGAGCAGAATTCGCGGCTTCTTAATGCTGAGCTCGCTCATCGCATCAAGAACATTCTGGCCATGGTGTCCGCCATCGCCAGCCAGACGTTTCAATCGGCGGAGTCGAAAGAAGAAGCCAAGGCTACGCTCACCCAGCGCCTCTCGGCACTGGGAAAGGCCCACGCTGTCCTGGTGGAAGACAGCCGGAGCGGAGCGTCGGTAAGAGACGTCATTGAAGGAGTTCTGTCTCCCTTCAGCAACTTCGGCGGCCGTATCAGCATAGAAGGTCCGCCCATTGACCTTTCTCCCAGGCAGGCGCTGTCGCTGGGGCTGGCCATCAACGAGCTGGCCACGAACGCCGTTAAATATGGGGCGCTGTCCGACGATCGCGGCCGCGTAGCAGTTTCCTGGAAGGTCGGCACGCCAAGTTCCGACGAGGAGTTTCGTCTTGCTTGGGAAGAACGAGGGGGGCCCGCCGTTTCGAAGCCCAAACGCCACGGTTTCGGGTCGCGCCTGATCGAACAAGCTCTCGCAGGGGAGTTCAATGGAAAGGTGCAGACCGTCTACGACCCGCTCGGGCTTCGGTGCGAGCTATCCACCTCCATGATGAACGTCCGCTTAGACGCCGCAGATCCGGCCGAACCGCACGCTCTTTAGCACATGGCGGACTGTGGGTATCTGGTCGAACGCTCCGCGGCACTCGTTTTTATGATGCGCCTCAAAACCATCACACGAGGGCGAACCACTCAAAAATGATGGGAGTATCGTCCGAGAAGATTTGTCCGTGACGGGCGGCCGATCTTTCGTATCACGCTCTTGTCTCGATGCGCCGATCGGGGCGGAGACTCCACGCCGCAGAACATCATAGCGTTTCCAGCCCATAGCAAGCCCGGAGAGAGCCTGACGGCAGCTCGGGTGTTGACACGAACAACGTCAAATTGGACAAAACTCCGAAAGGAACTCTCTTGTCCACGCAATCGGTAGCTTCACCTATCCAGTCCCGAATTGCTGCGCCCTCTGCCACCATCGCATTCGGCATACTGCTCCTTTGCGCCATCGCTGCCCTGGCCGTACTGCTCGCCTGGCGAGACTACCAGGGCGCAACCGAAAAAGGTGAAGCCAATGCGTTGTCGTCGGCGCGTGTCGTCGCAGCTCATTTCCAGTGGATGCTGCAGGCCAGCGATCAGGCCCTCCGGCGCATCGATGCCGCGCTCGGGCCAGAGCCAATTAGCGAAACGACAAACACCATTTTCAACATTGAGGAAGCGGTCGGAGACCTGCCGCGTGGCTTCCAGTATTCCGTCTATGACGAGACCGGGCAGCTGAGATTTTCGAGCGTCAGGGCGGCAATTGGGATCAACGTCTCCGACCGGGAATATTTCCAGGAACTGCGTGACGGATCAAATTCTGTAATTTCCCCGCTGCTCGATGAGCGACTGAGCAATGAAAACGTCTTTGTAGTCGCTCGCCGCATTACCAGGTCGGGAAAGTTCCGGGGAGCAGCCAGTATCGCCATTCCCACGGCAAGAATGGCCGAGTTCTGGAGGTCAATGAATCTTGGTCCATTCTCGTCGGTCTCAGTGATACGAACTGACGGTTGGCTGGTCGCCCGGTTTCCGGCTCTCAGCAAGACCATGAACCTCAACGATACACCGCTTTTGGACGCGGCCCGAGCCCAGAGCGGAGTTTATCACAGCGGCAACTCCCCAGTTGATGGAAGGGCCCGGATTGTAGGATTCTGGCGAGTCGAGGGAGCTCCGATAATCGCTGTAGCCGGGATTGAACGCGGCGAGGTGTTGGAAACTTTCTGGCGCAATTTGCTGACTGGAACCGTAATCGCGGTGCCGCTGTTTGGCATGCTCGCATGGGGCCTACTCGGGACAGCACGATTGCAAAGGGCCGACGAAGCGCGCCGACTTGAACTGGAGCGATCGCTTGAGCACAACAGGTTTCTTCTTCGCGAAATTCACCACCGGATCAAGAACAACCTTCAGACCGTGGCGTCATTGGTGCGGCTACAGCCCTTGCCAGCCGACGCGCGCGCGAGCATCGCAGGCCGCATCGGCGCGATGGTCGCCGTGCATGAGCACATATATCAGAACGACGAGTATGGAGACGTATCGGTCGACCAGTATCTCCAACGGCTGATCGACGACGTCCGGGACGGGTCGAGCAAAGACATCGGTGTAGAAGTAGAAATTGAGCCTCTCTTGGTCGATCGTGACCAAGCACTTCCACTCGGACTACTCGTAAACGAGATCCTATCCAATGCTTTCAAACATGCATTTGAACGTGCGCAGTTCGGTCAGATAAAAATCTCCCTTGCCATGGTCAGCGATCACGAGGCCAGATTGACGATTTCCGACAATGGCCGCGGCTTTGATCCGGATAGCGCGCCCCAGAACATGGGAAGCAAACTCGTTGCTGCCTTCGCCAGTCAGCTAAAAGGCGAGGTCGCAACCGATTCCTCGGAACGGGGAACCACCTTTACCCTGACGTTTCCAATTTGGAAGTGAGCACTGCGTCCGCAAAGGCGAGCTTTCCGTATGAAAAAGCTCGTGTGCAGCTCCCCGAACAACAGCGGCATGAGGCTTCGTAGCCCAGGCGGCGGCAGGAGCAGATCCTCGCCGCGGTCGCCTTGAGCGAAAGCTCTGAGACAGGCGTAGAGGGGCAGTCGATTGGTTCCGATGCCCCCCGCAGCCTCGTTGCCTCGCTTCGCACGAGCACTTGTTATGGACCGTTGCCAGAGGATTTGCCTGCGGCCATGCAGCGCGAACAGCAGCCGCGCCCATGCGGTCAGGCGGTGCGCCTAGATCATGGGTCGGCCGCCCGTGATCTCATACAATGCCCCCGTCGTGTAGCTGGAGTCTGGCGAGGCCAGCAATACGAATGTCGCGGCGAGCTCGGCCGGTTGTCCTGGCCGTCCCACGGGTGTGTTCTTGCCGAAGTTCATGACTTTCTCGGCAGGCATGGTCGAAGGGATCAAGGGTGTCCAGATCGGGCCAGGAGCAATCGCGTTGACGCGTATGCCCTTTTCGGCGATGAGACCGGCCAATCCCGCCGTGAAATTGGCGATCGCCCCCTTCGTCGTTGCGTAGGCGAGCAGGCTGGGTGACGGGTCCGTCGCGTTGATCGACGATGTGTTGATAATCGTGCTGCCAGGCTTCATACGCGGGATCGCGGCCTTGCAAAGATAGAACATGGCGTAGATGTTTGTCCGAAACGTCTTGTCCCATTCGTCCGAGCTTATCTCCTCGATGGCCTTGAATGTGGCCTGATGTGCCGCATTGTTGACGAGGACGTCGAGGCGGCCGAATTCGCTGAATGCGCGCTCGACAATCGTTTTGCAGTGGTCCTCGTCCTTGATGTCGCCCGGAACGAGGATGGCCCGTCTTCCGGCCTTCTCAATCCAGCGTGCGGTTTCGGCCGCGTCTTCATCCTCGTTGAGGTAGGAAACGAGCACATCGGCGCCCTCTCGGGCGAAGGCGATTGCGGCCGCTCGACCGATGCCGGAATCGCCGCCAGTGATGATGGCCGCACGGCCCTCGAGCTTGCCGCTTCCGTTGTAGCTCTCCTCGCCATGATCGGGACGCGGCGTCATTTTGCCGGTGTAGCCGGGGATATCCTGGCGTTGCTCCGGAAAAGGAGGTTTCGGAAAGTCGGGGGTGGGTTGCGGCATTGATTTTTCTCCTGTCTGTCACGTGGGTCAAACATCCAGCCCTGGGCAAGGTTCCGCCCAGACGGTCCCACCATCCTTCAAAATCGGCGCAGCCTTGTGAACGATCATCATGGGTTAAAACGAGGGCTATGCCACTCCAAGGTCATGTCATCGCGCGCCGTCGAGAAGAAGCGTCCGACATCGCGATAAGACGTCACGGACCGGACCGGATGAGCCGATTTTGCGTTGCCACCGGCTGCCCAATGTTTGCAGTGACGAAGGAGCACCGTACGGCACCGCATCGCGCACGCTTGGCGCAGGCGTTCTGTCACTCACGCCGCATAGCCGGTC
>NZ_AHAM01000250.1 GCF_000236565.1 Mesorhizobium alhagi CCNWXJ12-2
AGAGGCAGCAAGCACGACACCGCCACCAACGGCGATCGGCTTGCCGCACAGCGACGGGTTCAGCAGTTGCTCGACCGAAGCATAGAAAGCGTCGAGATCGGCATGGAGGATCGTGGCGGTCGTGTCCATTCTTGCCTACCGGAAATCCCGCGTCTTCACCTTGATGCGATAGATATGCGCGTAGGAATCTGATCCTGAGTCGGAGACTATGCCGATCAGCTGCCTAAGCCACGGGACTTTCGATAAAACCGCCGCCGCGGCTCGGCATAGTCACGGTGTTCGGCGTCGCGAATGTCTCAGTTTGGTCGCGGGGAACGAAGCGGAAAGACGCTCTGTGGGAACAAAGAGCGGAAGCTGTCATTATCGAACAAGGTCAAAACGGAGGCTGTTGTGATCCACCATGTTTCGCTAGGGAGGAATGATGTGGGGCGCTCGAAGCGTTTCTACGATGCCGTTTTGCTCGATGGGAGTGTCTGCCGCTTCCTCGGCGGTGATGAGAAAACCTAAGGGGAAATCTCGTGCCAATTCCAGCCGCAGCGATTGCCACGCTTCCGCCTCTGCTGACGTCAAGGTTCGGATACGTGTACGGCACGATCCATCTGTCGCGGCCGCGCAGGAGCAGGCTTCCAGAGAGCCGCTGAACCAGCCTCGAGCAAGCGTGGATTATTGATCCAATAGACGACGATGCCCCGGGCGCTGCGATGTGTCACTGCCGCGGCCGCTCGATCATCGCTACAGCTACAACGGCTCCCGAAACAGCGAGCGCTACGTCGTTATATTCCCGCCGGATCACCGGCTTGCCGACGTCAACGCAATTCGCCTGATAGATCTCTCTGAAGAATCCTATGTCGATCGTCTGTCCTGCGAAATGCGGGATATGGTCATGAGCGTCTGCCGGGAAAAGAACGTTAGCCTTTATGCCCGCTTCCGCTCCGAGCGCGAGGATCTCCGCCGACGTGGTGTTTCCCGAACCGGAACGGACTCTGAGCGGCCGTTCCTGAGACGGAATGGTATCTCGGAGCGGACGTTCACCGAGACTGGAAACAAGACCCCCCTGCGGCCGCAAACCGCATCGGCCGGAAATCTGGCCCAGACGTGCATTCAGGAGACTGATCCCAGCGTGCGTGCTGCCTCCGACCGAACCAAACCGTTCCCTTGGAGCCGATTGCGGCTGTCCCGTTGGCGTTGCGGATGGTTAGACGACCACCCCAAACGGCTTAGTCGACTGCCCAGCGAACCAGGCGTATTATTCTTATGCGGCATCTGCCGTACCGTGCCGCTAAATTTGTGGGAGGACATCATGGTTCGACTGCTGACTGCGACTTTCGCGGTGCTTTCCCTTTGCCTCGTCGCGTGGTCCCCAGCCAAGGCGGACCCGGTTGAGGATCAGGTGAAGGCCAACTACGTGGCCTGGGACGCTGCGTTCAACAAAGCAGACGCAAAGGCGGTTGCGGCGTTCTACACCGACAACGCGATTTTCTTGCCCGCCACACATGACGTCATCAAGGGACCGGACGGGGTCGAGAAATTCTTTGGGGGACTCTTCGACATGGGGGTAACAGGCCACAAGCTCGAACTGATCGAGGCACAAGGCGACGGCGACCTGCTGTTTGCCACGGCGAAATGGTCGGCCAATGGCAAAGACGCCAATGGTGCAGATCAGCCGTGGGCCGGGCTGGCAACCCACGTCTTCGAAAAACAGGCAGATAGCAGCCTGAAACTGAGGCTGCATACCTTCAACTGATCAACGGCTTCCGACAGGAGAAACCGCTACTGGGTCGCTGCGCCAGCTCGCGCGGTCATGATCCGCACAGCGCCAAGACCTGCACCCTCGAGGGGTCGCGTACATTGTCTGGCAAGGGAGTTCATGCTGGTGATGGACCTTCCGCCCTTCCTCCATCCAGCGTCAAAGAATGCAGTGCTCCATGCCGGGCTCGCAATTACCTCATTTCAGTTCTAGGATTTGGCCGCTACTTCGCCTTGATTGCTAGGCATCTGGACAATGGAACGCCGATTGGCCGCCATACTGGCTGCGGATGTGGTCGGCTACAGCCGTCTCATCGAGACGGATGAGACGGCGACATTCGAACGGCTGCGGGCGCACCGCAAGGAGTTGTTCGAGCCGGAAATCGAGAAACACCACGGCCGCATCTTCAAGCTGATGGGCGACGGCATCTTGGCCGAATTCTCCAGCGTAGTTGACGCCGTCGAATGCGCGGTCGTTCTCCAGCACGGCATGGCCGAACGCAACGACGGCGTGGCTGACGACCAACGCATCTACATTCGCATAGGCATCAATCTCGGCGACGTTATCGTAGAGGGAGAGGACCGTCACGGCGAGGGCGTGGTGATCGCGGCCAGGCTGCAGCAGCTAGCCGAACCAGGCGGCGTCGCACTCTCAAGAACAGTTGTCGAGGACGTCAAGCACAAGCTGGCGTTCGGTTTCGAATCGGTGGGCGAGCACCGAGTGAAAAACATCGCCGAGCCGATTTCCGTCTATCGCGTCGCCCTCGATGCGAGCGCCTCCAGTCCTCATATGGGATCGAAACGCCACCGCGCCAAGCTCAGGCCATGGCGGGCGGTCGCAGCGGCCCTGTTCTTGGCCCTCGCGGCAACTGCTGGCTGGTACGGCTATGAAAAACTTCGACCCGAGCAACCGGCAGTCGCTTCGACTCCCGATTCTACTATCGGCGTTCCCATCATCGTGGTGCTGCCGTTCCAGAACCTCACTGGCGATCCTGCGCATGACAAATTGGGCATCGGCATAACCGAGGATTTGCGCGACCTCCTATGGAATTTCCCCGAGTTCCAGGTCGTATCCGGTACGTCGAGCGTCGGTCAAACCAACGACCCCGCCGATATCCGGGACATTGCGCGCGGCTTTGCCGCCCAGTTCGTCATCGAGGGCACGGTGCGGCGCGGCGGCAACGGAACAGTGATAACAGCGCAGCTAATCGACGGAATGGCTGACACACACCTTTGGTCGACACGCTTCGAACAGGCGAGCAATGATCCCACAGTGCTCGAGAAAGCAGCGGCGGACACGTTATCCAACTCACTCGGCGGCATGACCGGAAGGATGCGGGAAGCATATGAACGCATCGCCTGGAGCAAGCCGGAGGCCGAGCTCACCGAGTACGACTACTACGTGCGCGGACATACCCACCACCTGCGCTTCACCAACGAGGAGTTGAATCAGGCCCGTGAAATCTATGTTGCAGGCTTGGAGCGCTTTCCTGATTCACCCTTGCTTCGCATCAAAATTGCGTTCGTGCACTATTCCAACATCTACCGCGTCCCGAGGCAGGAGGTCGCCTACAGCGTGGTGGAGATGCAAAGGCTCGCTGCGGATTCCGCGCGCTTTTTCAGGGCCGGTCGGCGATCCCGCTTCGAGGAATACTACTTCCACTGGATATCCACCTTCACGCATCAAGCCGTCGGTGATTTCGCCGCATGCATCGCAAAGGCCAGGGCGGCGGTGAAACTGACACCCTACGATCCCTGGGTACGCGGCACGCTCGTACCCGCGATGGCCGAGTGCGGGAACCCTGAGGAGGCCGTCGCGTGGGCCAAGGAAGCGATCCGCCGCGAACCAGACGGACCGTCCTTCTGGCCGGAGTTCTATTTCAATGGATTGGCCTGGGCCTCCTACCTGGCGGGGCACTACGACGAATGCGTGGAGATCATCCAAGGAATGGACGATGGTCCCGCTCAGGTTCTCGCCGCCTGTTACGCCCGCCTGGGGCAGCCGCAGCAGGCCCGAGACACGCTAGCGGCGTTCCTGAGGGAACGCCCAGACTGGGTCGCAAGCGAATATATCCGTTTGCCGCTTTCAGATGACCTGCGGCGGCGCTGGTTGGACGACATCCGCGCCGCTGGCGGGTTGGACAAATAGGCCATGGGAGTTGGGGAGAAGAAGAGGCTGACTGACGGTCAGTTGGCACTGTGTAGTATCTGGCGGGCTGCTATCGCTGACGTTGTGCTACATTGAACCATAGCAGGCAGCGCGTGTTCGACGGCCCATTGAACGGCCGATCTTATGGCCGGAACGACAACTCGCGACCCCCTTCCGGAAGTTCGTTCGCCCCGGCCGAATTCACGCGAATGACCCTTCAAGACATATAGTCGATCTGATTCCGGTGGAAACGAAGGTCACGATTCCGGACGTTGACACCGCGATGGGCATTTTTTCCTGAAGTCGTCCTTTGCAAAGGGATCGTCTGTGGGAAAACGCGAGTGGGCGGCCGCAGAACCCAGCGCAACCCCCGTATCTGACACGGGAGCTTCACGGTGCCACATCACCTCGACCGCAGCAACTCTTGTGCGATATGCCAGGCTTGTTCGACATGACGTCGGGCCGCCGCCTCGGCCTGGTCGGGATTGCGGGACCTGATCGCATTCATGATGGCGGTCATCTCGGCGATCGCCGGTTCGCGGCGGTCCGTCGAAGCGATGGTCATCGACCGCAATTGATTGATGCGAACATTCAACCCTTGCACGACCTCCCAGGCGATGCGCTTGCCGGCCGCATCAAAAAGCTGCTCATAAAACGCTGTCGTTGCCCGCATCACCTTGGTCGGCTCGCTCGATGCCCAGGCCTTGAGCAGCCCTTCGAAGGCGCGATCGAGAGCAGCGATCTGGCGGTCCGTCGCCGATTGGGCGCAGGCGCGCGCCGCAATCCCTTCGAGCAGCGCGCGCAGTTCATAGATCTCGTCGGTGCGGTTCAGATCCGGCCGCGCAACAGCTGGGCCATGCCCCGGGATTATCTCGACGAGGCCCTCGGCCTCCAATTGTCGCAGGACCTCGCGGACGACGGACCGGCTCACCCCCAGCTGGTCGCACAGCGGCCGTTCGACCAGTCTTTCGCCGGGTTGAAAACGAAAGTCCATGATCGCTTCGCGCATGCGCTCGAGCGCCAGCGTCCGCAGCGTCTTGGTCGAGCGTTCGATCCGAAGGGTTTCGTCCATCGTTGGGGGAAGCCTTTCTGCAGCGGCCAAGGAAATCAGATTCGGTAGTCCATTGACAAGACATTTGGTAGGCGATAGTATGGTATACCATCAGATGGAATACAAGGCGGGACACTGCCTGACCGATCGAGGATCACTCCATGAAGCCCGCCGTTCGAAAGATCGTCACCTATGTCGAGAACACGCTGATGGAAGGCGGCAAGGCAGCGCCCAGGCCGCTGCGCCTGATCGGCGTTGCGGCCGTGCTCGACAATCCGTGGGCGGGGCGCGGCTTCACCGACGATCTGTCGCCGGAAATCCGCGCCTATGCCCCGGTGCTCGGCGAAACGCTGACACGGGAAATTCTCGCCGTCGCCGGTTCAGGCGAGGCGATTGAGGGTTACGGCAAGGCGGCGATCTGCGGGACGGCGGGTGAAATCGAGCATGCGTCGGCTCTGATCCACACGCTGCATTTCGGCAATCACTATCGCCGTGCAGTCGGCGCCAAGACCTATCTCGCCTTCACCAATCTGCGTGGCGGACCGAACACCCCGATCATGATTCCGCTGATGGACAAGAATGACGAAGGCCGCCGTTCGCATTACCTGACCGTGCATTTTCAGATCGGCGATGCGCCGGGTCCTGACGAACTGGTCGTGGCGCTGGGCGCATCGATCGGCGGTCGCCCGCACCACCGCATCGGCGACCGCTATCAGGATCTCAAAGAGGTTGGAAACCTTCATGGCTGAGCGGCTCACCATGCCGGCCCGTATACACGGCGGGTCCGCCGGGACGACCAGCTATATCCGCTCTGGAGCCGGCGAGCCGCTGCTGCTGATCCATGGGGTCGGCATGAATGCGACGATCTGGCAGCCTCAGATCGAGCTTCTGAAAAGCCGCTATGACGTGATCGCCATCGACATGCTTGGCCATGGCGAATCCCGGCTGCCGCCGGAAAGTCCGGTTCTTTCCGACTACGCCAGCCAGGTGATCGAGCTCATCGATCATCTCGGTCTGGAAAAGGTGTCGATCGTCGGCCATTCGATGGGCGCGCTGGTTGCCCAGGAAGTGGCGCTGAGCGCGGCCGAGCGCGTCCGGCGGATCGTTTCGCTCAACGCCGTGTTCCGGCGGCCTCCGTCGCTCGCCCGGGCCGTGCGCGAGCGTGCGGCAGGCCTGAACGGTCATGGTGATGCGTCCGGCGTCGCCGCGACGATCGCGCGCTGGTTCGGCGATCCGGTGCCGGCTGAATTGGCTGAAGCCGCGGCGAAGGCTCGCGACGCGCTGGAGCGCGTCGATCCCGAAGGCTACGCGCGCACCTATCGGCTTTTCGCCCATGCCGACGCGGAACATGCCGACCGCTTGCCGCAATTGGCGATGCCGGCTCTGTTCATGACCGGATCTGAGGACAAGAACTCATCCCCGGCAATGTCGGCGGCGATGGCGCGCCTGGCGCCGCTTGGCCGCTGCATCGTGCTGGACGGCGAAAAGCATATGATGGCCCTCGCGTCACCCGCGAAAGTGACGGAGCATATCGCTGCCTTTCTCGAAGGCGAGGGGGCGAAGACATCAGAAAAAATGGGAATGGATGTCTACTTCGACGCGGCCGAGTTCCGGCGGGCGCTTGGATCCTTCCTGACCGGCGTCACCATAGTCACCACCGTCGGACCCGACGGCGAACCCAGGGGGTTCACGGCCAACTCGTTCACGTCGGTGTCGCTCGATCCGCCGCTGATCCTGGTCTGCATCGCCAGGAAGGCGCATGGACATCCCGTGTTTGCCGCTGCGAAGGGCTTTGCCGTCAACATCCTGAGCGAGAGCCAGAAGGCCGCATCCGGCGTTTTTGCATCGAAGGCAGCGGACAAGTTCGCTGCGGTCGAATGGCGCCCAGGTTCGACGGGCTCTCCTGTGATCGACCGCTCTGTCGCCGCTTTCGATTGCGACATGGAACAACTGGTCGACGCCGGCGATCATTCGATCCTCATCGGCCGCGTCCGCAATTTTTCCCACAATGGATCGCAGCCGCTCGGCTATTGCCGCGGCGCCTATGTCAATCTCGGTCTCAGTCAGGAGGCGCTTGCAACAGCGCCACCGAACATGGAGGTCGGCGCCATCCTCGAACAAAATGGCCGTGTGCTGTTCTTCGAAACGGCGGACGGGTGCTACGAATTGCCTGCCGGGACCGGGCTCGGCACGGCAAGCGAGGCTGGAAGCCTCAAAGCACTTTTTGCCGCCAAGGCAATCGATGCCCATTTGGGCTTTCTCTTCGCGGTCTGGGACGACACTGCGAAGCCGTCGCGCACTCATGTCTACTACCGTGGCACTCTCGATGCGTCACTGCCCGGCGACCGACAGGCCCGTCTCGTGGATATCGAGCGTATCGCTGAATTGAACATCGCCGACCCGGCGGTGCGCACCATGCTTGCCCGCTATGCTCGCGAACGCACCGAGGATGCCTTTGGCGTCTACGTCGGCAGCGATCTCGAAGGCGAAGTGCAGCCACTTGCAAAGCCGGTGTCCATCGCCGTCCCTTTTTCCGGTGTCAGGTAAAAAGAATGAAATTCTCGCTTTTCGTGCACATGGAACGCGCCGATCCGACGAAGCCGCATGTCGAGCTGCTGACGGAGCTCGAGGAACTCGTGCTGATGGCGGAGCAGGCAGGCTTCGAGACAGCCTGGATCGGCGAACATCACGGGATGGAATTCACCATCTCGCCCAACCCGTTCATCAGCATCGCCTATCTCGGCGCGAGGACGCATCGTATCCGCCTCGGCACCGGCACCATCGTCGCTCCGTTCTGGCACCCGATCAAGCTCGCCGGCGAGGCGGCGATGGCCGATATCGCCACCGGCGGCCGGCTCGATATCGGCATTGCCCGCGGCGCCTACAGCTACGAATACCAGCGGCTTTCCCCCGGGCTCGACGCCTGGGGCGCGGGCCAGCGCATGCGCGAAATGATCCCGGCGATCCGGGGCCTGTGGGACGGCGATTTCGAACTTTCCGGAGAGTTCTGGTCGTTCCCTTCGACCACCTCATCTCCCAAGCCGCTGCAGACGCCTTATCCGCCGATCTGGGTGGCCGCCCGCGACCCCAATTCGCACGACTTTGCCGTAGCCAGCGGATGCAATGTTCAGGTGACGCCGCTTGCCTCGGGCGATGGCGAGGTCACGAGCCTGATGGAGCGCTTCAACGCGGCTTGCGAGGCCCATCCCGAGATAGACCGGCCCGAAATCATGCTCCTGATGCACACTTTCGTCGCGGAAGATGCCGCCGAGACCGAGCGGCTGACCAATGATCTGTCGAATTTCTACTGCCAGTTCGGCGCGTGGTTCCAGAACAAGAAGCCTGTGCATCAGGGCATTCTGGAGCCGCTGACAGCCGACGAAATCGCGGCCATGCCGCAATATGCGCCGGACAAGATCAGGCGGAATCTGGTCATCGGCGAACCTGACGAGGTGATCGCCCGCCTGAAAGGCTACGAGGCGCTCGGCTACGACCAGTATTCGATCTGGATCGACAGCGGGCTCTCGAATGAACGCAAGAAGAAGTCGCTCCAGCTCTTCATCGACAGGGTGATGCCGGCTTTCCGGTGACCGCAGGCGAGATCGTGATGACCAAAGCTGCATTCAAAAACTATATAGACGGCCGGTTCGGCGAGCCGGCCGCGACTTTCGACAGCGTCGATCCGTCGACGGGCGCGGCCTGGGCGACAATGCCGGCGGCGACGGAAGCCGATGTCGACCGCGCCGTCGAAGCGGCTCACCGGTCGCTGCGCTCCGGGCCTTGGGCTTCGATGACAGCGACCGCCCGTGGCAAACTTTTGGTGCGCCTGGGTGATCTGGTCGTGGCCAATGCCGATCGCCTGGCCGAACTGGAAACCCGCGACACCGGCAAGATCATTCGGGAGACGCGGGCGCAGATCGCCTATGTCGGCGACTACTACCGTTACTATGGCGGGCTCGCCGACAAGCATGAGGGCGCATACGTCCCGATCGACAAGGTGGATATGGAGGTAACGATACGGCCGGAGCCGATCGGCGTCGTCGCAGCCGTCGTGCCGTGGAACTCGCAGCTTTTTCTGTCGGCAGTGAAACTGGGTCCGGCGTTGGCCGCCGGTTGCACGGTCGTTCTGAAGGCGTCGGAGGACGGGCCCGCGCCGTTGCTGGCATTCGCCGAACTGGTCCACGAAGCGGGGTTTCCCGCCGGGGCGGTGAATATCCTGACGGGGTTCGGACATGATTGCGGGCGGCGTCTCACCAGCCATCCACTGGTCTCGCGCGTCGCCTTCACCGGCGGTCCGTCGACCGCGCGTGAAATCGTCAGGAACACCGCCGAAAACCTCGCCTATACGACGCTCGAGCTCGGCGGCAAGAGCCCAGTGGTGGTCTTCGCCGACGCCGACCTGGACAGTGCAGTGAATGCTGTGGTGGCCGGTATATTCGCCGCCACCGGCCAAAGCTGCGTCGCCGGCTCGCGCCTCCTGGTCGAGCGCCCGGTGAAAGAGGAATTTATCGGTCAATTGAAGCGCAAGGCCGAATCCATCAAGATCGGCGATCCGCAGGATCCGGCCACCGAGATGGGTCCGCTCGCCACATCGAAGCAGCGTGATTGGATCGAAAAGATCGTCGCCGAGAGCCTGGCGAAAGGCGGCCGGCTCGTCACCGGCGGGACCAGGCCCGAGGGCCTAGCAGGCGGCTTCTACTATACGCCGACAATCATCGAAGCCGCTGCCCCAGACCTCCCTTGCGTGCGTGAAGAGCTTTTCGGCCCTGTGCTGAGCGTCCTGCCGTTCGACAGCGAGGCGGAAGCGCTGGCGCTCGCCAATGACACACCGTTCGGACTCGCGTCCGGCGTGTTCACCAGCAATCTCGGCAAGGCGCACCGGATGGCGCGCAGCATTCACGCTGGCGTGGTCTGGATCAACACCTACAGGGCCGTCTCGCCGCTGGTTCCATTCGGCGGCTATGGCCTGTCAGGGCTCGGCCGTGAGGGAGGGCTGGACGCGATCCGCGACTACACACGGTCGAAATCCGTCTGGATACGAACCTCGGATGAGCCGATTCCCGACCCCTTCGTCATGCGGTGAAGAAAGATCCGGCACTGACGCCCAATCTGAGGGCAGGGGGCAGGGACAGTCAAAGCGACAGCGAACTGAAACCAAAACAAACAAAGAGGAGAACGACATGAAACTGATATTTGCCGGCATCATGGCCGGACTTTTGACCACCACAGCCGCACAGGCTGAGGAAATAGTTTTCACGAGCTGGGGCGGGACCACCCAGGAAGCGCAGACCAAATCCTGGGCGGAACCGTTCACAGTCGAATCCGGGATCAAGGTGCTGCAGGATGGCCCGACCGACTACGGCAAGCTCAAGGCCATGGTCGACAGCGGCAATGTCAGCTGGGATGTCGTCGATGTCGAGATGGATTTCGCCATCAAGGCTGCGAAGGACGGCCTGCTCGAGCCGATCGATTTCAATGTTGTGCCGAAGGCCGATCTCGATCCGCGTTTCACCACCGAACATGCGGTCGGCAGCTTCTACTATTCATTCGTGCTTGCCTGGAACAAGGGCGCTGTGTCGGGCGAGCCGGCCGGATGGGCCGACATGTTCGATCTGGCGAAATTCCCCGGCAAGCGGACCTTTTACAAATGGTCGGCACCCGGCGTAATCGAGATCGCGCTGCTGGCCGACGGCGTGCCGGCCGACAAGCTCTATCCGCTCGACCTCGACCGCGCCTTCAACAAGCTCGACACCATCAAGCCGGAAATCGTCTGGTGGAGCGGCGGGGCTCAGTCGCAGCAGTTGATCGCGTCCGGTGAGGCAACATTTGGCCAGCTCTGGAACGGCCGAGTCTTCGCGCTTCAGGAAGAAGGGGCCGATGTCGGCGTGTCGTGGAACCAGAACATGACGGCGGCCGACGTGCTGGTCGTCCCCAAAGGCGCGAAGAACAAGGACCTGGCGATGAAGTTCCTTGCCGCCGCAACCAGTCCGAAAGGCCAGGCGTCGTTCGCCGAGGCCAGCGGCTATGCGCCTATCAATACCGCGGCCAAGGCCGAAATGCCGGAAGATGTCGTCGAGTCACTGCCTGACGCCTATGTCGAGGGGCAGATCAATCTCGACATGAACTACTGGGCCGAGAACCGCGACGCCATCGCCGAGCGCTGGTACGCCTGGCAGGCGCAATAGCGCCGGCCATGTCAACTGAAGTGGACGGGGCGGCGCGGCCGCCTCGTCACCCAGCCAGGATTGCCGCCATGTCGGTCGATGCACGCCAGAGTTTTGCAACGTTGCGAATGCCCTCCGGCTTCGGCGGCCTGCTGCCCGCCTTGGTCCTGATCACTCTGTTTTTCCTCGTGCCTGTCGTTGCATTGCTGCTGCGCAGCGTGACCGAGCCGGAACCTGGTCTTCAGAACTATGCCGCCTTGTTCGGCGACGGCACCTATGCCCGGGTGTTCTTCAACACCTTCCTCGTCGCTTCGGTCGTTACAGCCGTCACAGTCGTCGTCGCGTTTCCGGTCGCCTGGATGCTGGCGATCATGCCTCCCGTCCTTGGCTCGATCGTCTTCGGCGTCATCATTCTGTCGATGTGGACCAATCTGCTCACCCGCACCTATGCCTGGATGGTCCTGCTCCAGCGCACCGGCGTCATCAACCGCACCCTGATCGGCCTCGGCGTTGTCGACGAGCCGCTGCCCCTCATCAACAATCTGACGGGCGTCACTATCGGCATGGTCTACATCATGCTGCCGTTCATGATCCTGCCGCTGGTCGGAACCTTGCGCGCCATCGATCCGATGACGCTGCGCGCGGCAGCCCTTTGCGGCGCCAGTCCCATCGCCGCGTTTCGCCGCATTCTCCTGCCGCTGTCGCTCCCCGGTATCGCCGCCGGCGGGCTGATGGTTTTCGTCATGTCGCTCGGCTATTTCGTTACCCCGGCGCTTCTCGGCGGCACATCCAACATGATGCTGGCCGAAATGATCGCACAGATGATCCAGTCGCTGCTCAATTGGGGGCTCGGCAGCGCTGCTGCCTTCATCCTGCTTGCCGTGACGATGGCGCTCTACGCGCTGCAACTGCGCCTTGTCGGCGCCAAGCGCCTGGCGGGAGGTGTCTGACGTGCTGCTCGATTACGATCGTATGGGCTGGCTGCGCGTGGTGCTTCTCGGGTTCACCGGGCTGGTTGCCGCCTTTCTGCTGTTGCCGGTGGTCTTCATCGTGCTCCTGTCCTTCGGTTCTTCGCGCTGGCTCGCATTCCCGCCGCCCGGCTGGACCCTGAAATGGTACGAGGAGCTTCTGGCCGATCCGGCTTGGCTCGACGCGGCGTTGACCAGCATGCGCATCGCCGCGATGGCCGCGGTGCTTGCGGTCGCTATCGGCCTCTTTGCCTCTTTCGCGCTGGTCAGGGGAGAGTTTCGCGGACGCGACGTGCTGCGCGGACTGCTGCTGACGCCGATGATCCTGCCCGTCGTGGTCTTCGCGGTCGCCATCTACGCCTTCTTCCTTCGGCTCGGGCTGGGCGGCACGACGATCGGCTTCGTCATTGCCCACACGGTGCTGGCGCTGCCCTTCGCCATCATTCCGATCGCGACGGCGCTGGAAGGCTTCGACAAGACCATTGAGGATGCGGCGATCGTCTGCGGCGCAAGCCCGCTCGAGGCGAAGCTCCGGGTCACACTTCCGTCGATCAAGATCGGGATTTTTTCGGCGGCGATCTTCGCCTTTCTCGCCTCGTGGGACGAGGTCGTGGTCGCCATCTTCATGGCGAGCCCGACATTGCAAACTTTGCCTGTCAAGATCTGGGGCAGTTTACGCCAGGATTTGAGCCCCGTGATCGCCGCCGCGTCGAGCCTTCTCGTCCTTCTGACCTTGTTCCTCATGATCGTAACGGCGTTCATTCGCCGGAGGTTCTCGAAATGACCCAGCCCTTTCTCTCCATCCGCAACATAAGGAAGACGTTCGGAGCCGTCGTTGCCGTTCACGATGTCACCGTCGATATTCCGAAAGGCGAGTTTCTCACCTTCCTCGGCCCGTCGGGGTCCGGTAAGTCGACCACGCTCTACGCGATTGCCGGCTTTCAGGACCCAAGCTCCGGCGACGTCCTTCTGCAGGGCAGCTCGCTTCTCTCGGTGCCCTCGCACAAGCGCAATATCGGCATGGTGTTCCAGCGCTACACGCTGTTTCCCCATCTTACCGTTGCCGAGAACGTCGCGTTTCCGCTTCGCGTCCGACGCCGCCCGGACAAGGAGGTGAAGCGGAAAGTCGATGATATGCTGGCGCTGGTGCGGCTCGAAGGCTTCGCCGACAGACGTCCAGGCGCGCTGTCCGGCGGTCAGCAGCAGCGGGTCGCCCTGGCCCGGGCATTGGCCTACGATCCGCCGATTCTTCTGATGGATGAGCCGCTTTCGGCCCTCGACAAGAAGCTTCGGGAAGAGATCCAGGCCGAAATCCGGCGCATCCACCGCGAAACCGGCGTGACGATCCTCTACGTCACGCACGATCAGGAGGAGGCTCTGCACCTTTCCGACCGCATAGCCCTCTTCAAGGAGGGGCGCATCGAACAGATCGGCAGCGGCGAGGATCTTTACCTGCGCCCGGCAACCGACTTTGTCGCCGGCTTCATCGGCAATTCGAATTTCCTGCCGGCCGAATGTCTCGAAACTGCCCACGGTTCGGCGACGATCCGTCTGGCGGATGGTTCGGTCGTTTCAGGCGTAAAGGCCAACCACAGTCTGAGCCGCGGTCAAAAAGCGAGGCTGATGGTGCGGCCGGAAGCCTTTCGCCTTACGCCAGGCGCATCATGCGCCGAGCTCGCGGTCGAGTTCATCGATACCGCCTTCTTTGGCGAGCGGCGGCGGGTCGTGGCGCGGACCGCCGCCGGCCAGGAGATCGACATCAGGCCGACATCCGACGCTGCCGACGGGCATGGAGGCATCGCCTCGCGCAGCCGGCAGGTTTTCTTCGATCCCGCTGCTGCATTCCTGTTCCCGGCCTGATTGAGCAGCCAGAAAGTCGCCGCCGATGAATCCTCTGCCGCTGGCCGATGTGGTCTTGCTCCGAAACCAGTGTCTCGTTGACGGACATTTTATCGGCACGCCGTCCGACCCGGTGAAGAACCCGGCCGATGGAGCGTTCATCGCCAATGTGCCCCGGTTCGGTGCAGAGGAAGCCACCGCATCGGTTGAGGCTGCCAAGCGTGCCTTTTGCGCCTGGGCGGCATGCACCGCGAAGGAGCGGAGCCAGATCCTCCGGCGCTGGTTCGACCTGATGACAGAGCATCATCACGACTTGGCATCCATCCTGACAGCCGAGCAGGGCAAGCCGCTGGACGAAGCTCTTGGCGAAATCGACTATGCGGCGGCTTACGTCGAATTCTATGCCGAGGAGGCCAAGCGGGTCGCCGGCGAGATACTGCCCAGCCATCGCAGCGACGCCAGGATCCTGGTCATGCGGCAGCCGGCTGGCGTCGTCGCGGCGATTACGCCCTGGAATTTCCCGGCCGCGATGATCACTCGCAAGATTGCGCCAGCGCTCGCCGCCGGTTGCACGGTCGTGGTAAAACCTGCGCCGGAAACGCCGCTCACGGCGCTGGCGCTCGCGGAACTGGCGCAACGGGCAGGCTTTCCGGCCGGCGTCGTCAACGTCGTTACCGGCGACGCCGTGGCCATCGGCTCGGTGTTGACCTCGCATCCTGCGATACGTGTGGTCAGCTTCACTGGCTCCACCGACGTCGGCAAGCTGTTGATGCGGCAATGCGCTGGAACGGTGAAGAAGGTTGCGCTCGAACTCGGCGGCAACGCTCCCTTCATCGTCTTTGCCGATGCCGATCTCGATGCGGCCGTCGCAGGCGCGATGGTGTCAAAATTCCGCAATATGGGCCAGACCTGCGTCTGCACGAACCGGTTTTATGCCCATGCCGATATCTATCACGCCTTCGTCGAGAAGCTTGCCGAGGCTGTTGGCGGCCTGAAAATCGGAGCAGGTATCGGAGAGGGCGTTACCCAGGGTCCGTTGATCAACGAGACGGCGGTGCAGAAGGTCGAGCGCCACATTGCAGATGCTATCGGGAAAGGCGGTCGCATCGTCATGGGCGGGCGCCGTCACACGCTGGGCCGCACTTTCTTCGAACCGACAATCGTTGCCGATGCGAACGACCGGATGAATCTTGCGCACGAAGAGACGTTCGGCCCACTCGCGCCGATTTTCCGCTTCGACAGCGAAGAAGAGGTGATCGCCAGGGCAAACGACAGCGCGTTCGGTCTCGCTGCGTATTTCTTCACCCGGGACGCCGCGCGAATCTTTCGTGTTGCCGAACGCCTGGAATACGGCATGGTCGGTATCAATTCCGGCGCGATCTCGACCGAACTGGCGCCGTTCGGCGGCATCAAGGAAAGCGGCAACTCGCGCGAAGGGTCACACCATGGCATCGACGAATATGTAGAGAAAAAATACGCTCTCGTCGGCGGTTTGAACTGAGCACGCCGCTGTAGAGGAGAGCTGAAGGTCTGTTCTGGGTGCGAGGAGCGACCCTTTCCTGTGGCGTGAGCGTGGGTCCGGAGATGGCGCAACCTTCTTGTTCGAGAATCGGAAGGATTGACCCTCCTCGGACCTTCACGGAACAAAACTCAAGGACAAGTCCTGCTCCCATTTCAGTCATTTCGAGGCGTCTAACTCCGGCGGATCACTCAAGAAATGCCCGTAAGCGCGCTACGTCCTCGGGTTTTCTCCAATGGAGATCGTGGCCGTGGCCAGGAAGGGAAAACAGCTCCGCGCCAGCTATGCCACCCTTCAGGTGCCCCCGATGCTCGGCGGCCGCAATCATGTCCTCCTCGCCACGCAGGATGAGTGTCGTTGCCGAAATATTCTGCAGCAGCGGAGACGGATCGTAGGGAGTTGCGCGTAGGAGATCGATCGCCAGATCCGCGCCGGCACCGCAGCACTTTCGCGCCGCGCATAGGCAAGGAAGTTCTCGTCGATGGGCAAGGCGCCGGAGCGCAACAACCGCGGTCAAGAATGCAAGAAGAACTGGTGTCCGAAACATCGACTCCTCCCTTTCATTATCGGAATGCGTGGCAGTGGTCACTGCATCAGCCCCGCTTTGCGACGGCCAACGGTGAACTTCTCGGCATCCGAGGGGTGCCTTGGACGGCCAGCGGCCGATACGCTCGACGGGGGAGTACTCGGATTGATCTGCTTGAGCTCGCGCCAGATCTTGCGGGCCTTGTTCGCTTGGCTCAGATGGCTCCAGGGCCGACGAAAGGAACGCGCGCGACAGTCGCGCCCGGGGGCTTCGTTTGCATGCAAATGTTTCAGCTTTGGAAACCAAAAGGCTTTTTGCCGAAATCGTCCTGAAACATCGATGGCACATTGATCCGCCGCCGTATGCGAGGGCCCCTGTGTCGGGGGGTATTCGAGGGAGATTTGCCATGCCGGTATTTGATGAAATCGGACGCTTCGGCGCGGCGCTCAGGAAAACGCGCCGCAACAGCCAGGCGATCCGCCAGAAGAATGCGCTGCTGCCGGAACTGCAGAAGATGAAGCTGCCCGACGACAAGTCTTTCGACCAGGCGGTTGCGGTATATGGACATCGAGCCGATGATGTCTTCAATATCGGCAGCGCCCGCGAGGCCTTGGATTGGCTGCTCTATGAATGGCCGGACGGCGCGATTGACAGCCTCAAGGTGCGCGCGGCGCGGCAGGCTTGCATCGTGGCCCTGGACGGCGGCGATGCGGAAGTTGCTCGCCTGGCGTTCCGCCTGGCCGTTGAGGAAGCGGGAAACCTCATCGGCGATGTCGACAGCGTCCACAAGCGGGCAGCGCTGATCCATCATCCGGAGCCGGTTGAAACAGCCGATAGGACGCATCTTACGCGCGGCTCGTCATTGGATGCGCGGAAATGTGCGCGCGGTGCCGTCTGAGCGCATCGGTCGGCATATCCAAAAAGCAAAATTTGGCGTGCGCAGGAATTCCAGAACAAATCTACCGCGTTCGTTCGAGCAAGCCCAAAACTGAGCGCGTCGTCGGCTGGCCACGCTGACCAAGGTGCATGACCAAACAAGTGATCGCCCCGCGAGGTAATGGTCAGTTCGTTCTCGCAAGCTGGGCCGGATCATTCGACCATGACGATCTCGCGCCGAAGCTGAAGTTTTCGAAATGCGGTGGCAAGAAGATCAGCCTGAGCTTGAGGCTGCCATCAGGCCTGAGCGATTGGGCCAATCCTTTGATCACGTCGAAGGATTGATAGCCCGGCAGATCACCGCGACATCCCGTTCAGCTTCCGCGCTTCTCGTTCCAGCGCGTCACCATCGTTGCCGAAACGCTCAACCAAATCCTTGGTCGTCATAGACCGGTGGTGGTCAAAACAGGGAGAATTGTACGAGTCAAATCAACGCTCATTTAAAGCTCACCAACCTAGTGAGGGTCACCAACAATCAAGGCATCACGGCATCGCGGAATTCGCTGATACCGGGGTGATCTTATTACCGCCGGTGATCAGGCAACCTCGGTCACCACAAGGCATGGATAATAGCCGAGACTAAGGGACTCCAGCATGCATACCTTCTCAAAAGAAAATCTCCAGAGAGGCTTGGATGAATTTCGCAGGATGCTGCGGGAAGCCCGAGCAGAAGAAGATAAATTACGTTCAAAGGCGGAGCTGATCTGCGCGAATATCAACGCTATCAAGGCAATAGCCTACGAGGACGGGCATGAAATGAAATAGGAGCTAACACATGGACACCAAAGAAGCCCTGCAAATCAAGGTCGAGCGCGGCCAGCGCGGCATGATGCAAACCGTCGACACGTTTCGCGTCTCGTGATGGACTCTCCCAGAATGGCAGCACACTCCCTGGGAGGAACTGGTGGACAGGCGGCATGTATTGACCGGGCTATTGGGAGTTGCGGGTCACAACGCAGCACGGCCAAAGGACAGCGCTCGCCGCGGAGACCAGAAGGGCCAAGCGTTGTACAGCATCAGATCAGCCCTCCTGCGGTGTCGCCTGTTTCAAGCCAGTCCTGATGTTGCTGACGCGGCCGGGGCGGGCGATGCCTTTTGTTCATGATCATCAAGGCGGCCGCTTCATTGGCGGGGGAAACCGTCGATCGCGCAATGCTGCTGCGCTTCCGCCGTGGGCTGAACATCACTGCCGCAGCGGTCTCTCAAGCGGGATCGGCGCGTCGGAGGGCCATCGGATTTCTGCGGCCTTGCGACGCAGCGGGCGATCGGGGCAGCCCTGTCGTTCCTGCGCGAACAGCCAAATGTCGACCCTAACCGCATTGTTCTCTACGGGTACAGCCGCGGAGCCATCGCGTCAGCGATGTTCGCAGCGCAGGACGCCAATTTGCGCGCGGGCGGTCTATCGACGCGACGGCCTCGAGCGGGACCAGTCTTGCCGATTCTGATCAACGACCGCTTTGACCATGTACCGCTGCGCCCATCTGTTCTGGTCAGTGGAGACGCTACCCATGTCTACCTTCATGGTAGACGCGATATGAACGATTCACATCTGGATTGACTGATCGTCGGCGGTGGACCCGCGGGTTTGACGACGGCTGCGATTTATCCTGGCAGGTTTCGCCGCCGGGCGCTGTTGATTGATGTCGGCCGCAGCCGCGCGAAATGGTCAGTTTAATACGCAACTATCCGGGCTTTCCCGATCTCATGTCCGGACCGCAATTGCTTAGTGATATGCGCATGCAGGCACAGCGTTTCGGCGCCTGCATTCAAGGCCGGTACGGTTTCGGCCATCGAACGATCGGAAGACGGCTTCGTGGTCTCCGCCAGCGACCGAATGGTCAGGGCGGCCGCCGTACTGATCGCCTCCGGCGTTGCGGACAACCTGCCTGATGTGTCCGGCTTCGGCAAAGAATTGATAACGCGCGGCCGAAGTGCAAAATCCAATGCTGGATTATAGGCGGCTTCGCCTAATGGCGAGCCCCCGCGAATGCCGAACGGGCGTGGTAAGCGATCGAATACGACGCCCAGCGCGGGGTACACCTCCAGATGCTGTTTCTGATATGTTGGCGGTTTCTTTCTGCCATGCCGCAGGCGAGTCCGTCTCAAGCGACCATGAGGTCAGATAGACGAGTATCCCGATACAAAACCAGATCCCCGAAACCAGGCACCAGCGGTCGATGCGACGCCGCAGACGTGCCAAACGCGCTCGACGCGATATGCGTTTGCGCAGTCGACGTTCCTCGATCGCGAGCCGGCGTTGTACGCGTCGCTCTGTCGGTGAAGTGTTCATCCGCCCGCCCCGTCTATAGCCTAGCGGAGGGTAGCAGGACGCAGCTAATGGACCGTTGATGTAGCGCCAATACTTCTAAAAAAATGAGCCTAAACTTGCGGAGTCGCTTGTGCGTTTCCCAAGGGTAAGCCTCGTGCGCTTGTGCGTTTCTTGGTTGCTTCCTGCTTTTTTGGACTCCCTAAGCAGACGCCTACTGCGTAGTTCCTGGCGGGTTCGGGAACCATCCCCTCGATGTCCGTGTTGGGCGGGAAATGGGAGTGAGCCATGATCCGGCTGTTTGTTCTCGCTGTATTGGCTTTTGCTGCATACATCGTCTATCAGGCTGAACGCCGGCAGGTTGCTACGCCTCCTCGGCCAAAACGCCGCAAACCGCGGCCGGCAGCAAAGAGAGCGAAAACCGAAGGCAACAAACCGGCAGCAAGGTCGTAGAAATAGGCCTCGCCTGTGAATAGGCGCTTTTCACACACCCCTTTGGGCGGCGGAACAAATGCGACCGTCCCTCGTTGCGCGTGACGACCTGCTTTCGGAGTCCGGCTCAATGGCCGACGGTCCCAACTTAGATGATGATCTGGCGGATGAGACCAACGGGCTCCGGCGCGAACTTGCCAACCTAAGTGCCTGCAACCGCCTAACAACTATCCCCGGTATCGGCCCCATCACTGCGCTGGCCTTCACAAGCACCATCGATATTCCGCAGCGGTACAGGAACTCGAAGGCTGTTGGACCGATATTGGGGCTGACACCGAAGCTCAATGAGTCGGGAGAAAGCAAGCGTGTTGGATGTAACGCTGTGCGGTGACGCGACGATGCGAACGCTGCTTTATGAAGCCGCCCAAGTGTTGCTGACGCGCGTGACGAAATGGTCGTGGCTAAAAGCCTGGGCGATGAACGTTGCCAAGCGGCGTGGCTTGCGTAAGGCAATCGTAGCACTCGCACGTCCGCACGTCGCCTGGCGGTGATCATGCATCGCATATGGCTGGATGGCACCGAATTCCGCTGGACGCGAGAAGCCTCACCGGCCGCCATCTGACTGGGGACGCCGCAAAGGAGGGAAACAGAGTTCCGCCAACCGGTGGAAACACGTCCTTCGCAGGACAATGGATGAGGTGAGTTCGCTTAGTGCCTTGCGCCGATCGCATCGTGCGGTCAGGACGCGATTCAGATTGGGCCACCTCGTTCTCCTGGTCCGATGCTGGGAAGGCAAAACGCCGATCCCGAAGAGAAGCGAAGGCCCTGCGGAAGACGCCAAAACTCCGGACACATTGAAAGCTCGAAAGCGCTTGACCTCAACACGCCGAATAGAGAAGACACTGACGTTTTCCATGCTGCCCTCCGTGCAGACCTGCACTTCTTTCAGCTCGATTCTCGCCCTGGCGGCTTGCACGCAACCAGCAAAAAAAGCGCCAACGCGGACGAGATGTCGTGGGATTGTTTCTCCCGGAAGTGTCCTCTTGCAATCGACGACGGATTTGCTAAATGTAGTTGCGTGCAACCACAAGGCAGGCAACAGCGGTGAAACACATCAATATCAGGGAAGCCAAAGCCACCCTGACCGCGCTTGTCGACGCGGCCGAGGGCGGCGACCCGATCACCATCACGAGGCACGGCAAGCCTGTGGCAGCTCTCGTTCCGATTTCCGATGCGGACAAGCTGTATCCCGACAAGCCCGATCTGCTCGACTACTTGAGGACTTTCCCGGGGTTCCCGGAAGGCGTTGAACTCGATGAACGCGACCGCACACAGCAGAGCCGCGAGGTCGATCTGTGAGCGGCTACCTCATGGATACAAATGTCGTTTCGCTGTTCGCGCCCGGCAAGCCTACCATGCCTCAAAAGGCCGATGCCTGGTTTACAGCGAATAGGGCTGATCTCTACATCCCTGCTTTCGCCTTTCATGAGTTGAGAAGGGGTATTGCCAAGCACGACCGCCAGGGGGGCCACACGAAGGCGCAAACCCTACTCCAGTGGCTTCACGGCCTGCTGACGACCTACGCCGCCAGTACCGTGCCGTTCGATGCAGCGGTGGCAATGACGGCAGGGGCGATGGAAGACGCCGCCACGGCCGCGGGGAAGCATCCCGGGCTTGCCCACATAATGATTGCGGCGACCGCGAAGACGCACTCTATGACGCTATTGACGGCGAACATGAAGCATTTTCAGCCGCTGGGTATCCAATGCCTCGACCCGATGAAGATCACATGAGAGGGAGGCGACCCGAGAGCCGCCCTTCTTGGCCTCGTCGATCGACGAAGGTTTAATGTTGGCGACACTAAGGGTCGTACCTGCGACCGAGCCGACCGGTGCTCATCAACATAATCCGCAGTCCACCCGGCGCGGCATTCGAGCGACCATCCGCAGCCGAAATCATAGACAACCCAGCTTTCAAGTTCTTTAGGCACCTCCGGAACTTCAGGCGCCGACGAGGCGGCGACATTGATAGCTCCGGTGTTCCGCGACCTGAAACATAGCGGTCGTCAGCGTGGGCGCGCTAGGCAAGGCCGGCTGGTCGGGGAGCGCAAGACGATGATCGACCGGGAACATGAACTGCCGATTGCCAAGCAGGCGGCCGAACTGGGGATCAGCCGCAGCAGCGTCTTAGTGAGCGGCGACGGCAACGTGCGGACCTTCAACCCGCCCTCCGATACAAGATACTGAACTGCGATAGGAGAGGCGTCCTCAACCACCAAGTTTTCGTTTTTTTTGCGGGCGCGACAAGCACTCGCAACCTCGAAACATATTGTGGATATCGAGCAACAAGACGGCCACACGGGTCGTGACCCAATGCTCTGGGTGCCGACTCATGCTACATTTAATTAGTTGGCTGCGATCCTCCCTCGAAGCCAACAGCGAGCGTCTACACTTAATCGGCGCTTGGAAGGTCTGGCCCGCCGACCATCATGGCGGGTCTTTTTTTTCTTCAGCGGCATCTCAACCTGGCCGCTATTTGCGCCCAATTTTATACATCCATGTCGCTCGTCTGCCAGGGCTGGATGAAGATCCAACGCGGCGAGACAGGACCCGGAATCCTGCGGATGGAGGAAGGCATCGTACTTGGGCGATGACCGGCTTCGAGAACAGGCGGGCATTCTTCGCGACTCTGCTGTCGGATGCTTATGTCGCGGCTGGCTGACGCTGCACGATGAACGATGCGCCTGGAAGAGCTTCGATTGGAATGTGACGGATCGGCTGCATCGGGGCTGATTGCAGATCCTGTGAACATGGCGAAGTCCTTGCTCCTGCCGGACGAAGGTCTTCAGCGGTCGGAGGAACTGTTCCGCGAGCCGTTCACGCGGCCCAGGCCATAAGGATCTGGCGGGGCTGCCAACTATAGCAATCGTCTCAAATTCCCGCACAACGGGCACACGGTGGTGAAGGACTATGCCCGATCGCCCGTGCATGCGGGCGCGAGACATTCGTATCCTTCGCCGGCATCAAGCACCTTGGTCATGAGATGGCGCAACTATCCGTTCGCGCGCCGAGAGAGGTGGCAATATATGCGCCCACCGCTTAGAGGCGTCCTCTCTCGAGCAAACAGGTGGCAACCTCCCGCTGAAGCAGGTTTCCGAGCCCTGCCATCGTTTTGATCCAGAGCTCGTCCGCTTCGGGTGTATCCTCGTTCCATGCCCGGACAATGACAGTACCTTCGACCTCAGTCGCCTCGCGTCTGCCACCGAGCGCCCTGTAACGGTCGATGAAGTCGTAGGGGTCGAAGTCGTTCTTGAGATTCCACGCTTAGTGCTCGTGGATTTCCTGAACCGGCCGATAGGCTGCCGAGTTCCTGAATGCGCGGGCCTTGGCGATGATTGACCGCATTCTGACGAGTTCGAGCGGGACCGGCCGCTTTGCGGATGCCAGTTGATAAATCTCGGTGTCGAGGTCTTTTTGGGTCCGCCAAAGTTTGTAGCCGTCCGCATGGCTGCTTCTGGCAATTCTCTGGGAAATGCGGTCGATCTCAAGCGTCATGTTGAGGCCCCGTGAACGTCTAAAAGTCCGAAGCTGACCCCGCGCATCTATATCAGCACATCGTAATATGCCTTTGCTTAAGGCGGACAGGAAACTTTGATTCGAAATCTAACGGCATGCGCTTGGCCGACACTGTGGCCTGATCAAATCAACGACCGCGTTCCATCCCCGATCCGGAATGCGGATCTCGGCCACTGTGAAAAGCGCACGTGATTTCGTCGCGTGAGATACCGATGTCGTCAAGAACGTCACCCGGTAAGCGGCTCAGCCCATCCGTCGCCGTCCACATGGCCTTTCGCTCGGTGCGACGACGGTTCCATTCGCGAATGGAACCAACTGTAACAAATAGGAAATTCGTCAACATCGGAGTGATCCCTTCATCATCTGCTCGAATTGACTGCACGTATTCTAGCCCAGGAAGCGCAAACGGTCCGTGAAGCAAGTCACATACGGTGCTCGGCCAGGAACGGGAAATTGTTTGCAAAGCGGACTGGTCATGCCGCAACTTCCTCGTGCCGACGTCGATGTCCCGCCCGTGAACGGCTCCCGGACGTTGCCCTAACACGATTTTGGGCGACCTCGGCCGCGATCGAAGGTGACTGCAAGCTCTCAGTCAATGAAGCGGAGACGATGTCGTTAAATCGTCTGGGAGCGCAAGCGCCTGGTGGCCATCTGCCTTTCACTGTTGCAGAAATCGACTAGCATCGTCTTCGCGCTCTCGCCGCAGGTGAGATTGGCGGAATACCCCCCTCGCTGTCGACACCTGCGATCTGCCGCGGGTTAAGCACCGGACGAATACGCGTGGCCGTTGCCGTCAGCTCCGCTTCCGGATCGCTCTTCTCGATAATCATCAGCGCAACGAAGCACGTGGCGGCTTCCTACACGAAATACCTGCTCATGAATTTCGAGCCGATTTCATAGCTGATGCTCTGGATCGGCAGATATTGGGCTTGGCCTTCCAACGGCCCCAGCGATCCGCTTGAGGCGGGTGGAGCCAAGACCCACGGGCTTGCGATGACGGTTCCTGCCAAGGTCGAAATGCTGATTGTTTTTCTCCCTCCTTTGAGGTGTCGGTGGTGATCAAGTGATCCCGAAGTCCCATACGGTCGGCTCGGACAACCCACGCGGGAGTTCGGCCCAACTTCTTCGGCAAGCTACTTTCTGCGAAGTATACGCCGTGCCCGAATATGCGCTCTGCGCGTCGCACAAAACATTACGCTTACTTGATGTGTTTTAACAAGTCACATTTTGATCAGAAGGAAATAATGACGTGCTTTGCTCGTTAAAGTATTCAATCCGAATATGGCTACAACCATTGCTGAAGGATATTGCGGCTGAAACATTCTTCTTCTTCTTTCATAGAACGCTCCAGGAAGGACGCCGTCGGCCTGGGGGAATCGGGCCTCATTGATGTCGCGGCCGTTTCTTGTGGCCCCAATGAAAATCTGGAACCGTCAATCAGCAGCCAGATTTGGTCAGGAAAGTGCAACACGCAGCTCGGCTTGCGCTGAGCAGGGGCCACTTTAATCCTGGAAGGCGTCGAACATGGCAGCGGCTCATGTCGGCAGGGCCCCCGGCTTGCTTCACCCCAGCCCAAGGCGGGGTGTAGCGAAGCGGAGCAGGCGAGGGGGCTGAACGCGCTTCCCACATTGCGAAGAAGAGAAGCCCCCCTGCCGGAGCTGGTGGCAGATGGGCGCGTGCGGCAGCACGGCAAGGCGCGCGCCACATCGTATTCAATATGAGCGCCGAGCCGCAACCATCGACCAGGCACAGCTCGCCGCAGATCTTGCTACCCAAAATGCCAAGCTCGCGCAGGCGCTCAAAATAGCGGCATAGCGGCGAGCCGCTTTGGCTTCGTTGTCATCGGATTCAGCGGCCGTTCCGGGAAGCGATGCTGCGTCCAATGCATTCCCGCGTGGATTCTATTGGACGGGCATCAAGGGCGTGCCGGTCGCTCCGCCGGTCGAGGAACTCCTGATCGCCGCACGCGCCAAGGGCGAGAAGGCCGCATGCGAAGGGTGCCTTGTTGGGCCGAAGGCCTCCGAAGCGTCAGCTCTTGGCCGAAAACGACCGATTGCCCGCCGGTCGACGCCAAAAGGACTTTCGACCCGCGGCAGGTTCTCGATCAGGAAGCCTCGGTATTGAATCTCGACGGCGCGACGCCCTTCCAGCGCTTGAAGGCCCGCGTGAAATGGGCCGGGTCGCTGTAGCCGAGACGGTAGGCGATCTCGGTCATGCTGTGCTCGCCTTTGAGAAGCAGCCGGATTGCCTCGCTGCGCCGCGTCTCGTCGAGCAGGTCCTCAAAGACGACCCCGCAACATTTCAGCCGCCGCTGCAGGGTCCTCGTCGACAGGCCGAGCCGCCTCGCAACCGCGTCGGCCGTCAGCTTGCCGGATCCGGCCCGTGTCCGGCTGACGAGCCGCGCCGCCGCGACCGTCGTTCTCAGCCCCTCTGCCGCCTTAGACAGCATGCCCTTGCCTTTTGTCAGCGGCAGGTCGAGCAGTTCGCGGTCGAACTCGACCATGTCGTCGTCACAACTCATCTCGATGTTCGGGCCGAGACACGCTTCCAGCTCCTCGCTGCCTCGTGTCGCAGCAGCCGACAGGTATACACGGATCGCTGAAGGCTCGCCGGCGAGCAGTGGTACTTTGCGCAAGACCGCCAGGCTACCGAAGATGAACTGCCGCGGATCGAACTCGCAACGCTCGTTGAAGCGGAAGAGGATGCGGCCGGTGCGGCCCTCGACCGTGAAACGCACATCCGAGCCGCGGTGAAGCATCGGCACATTGGCGGCGGCGAGCGCGCATGCATGGGCGACGTCGGACGCGGCCAGCACGCTCCGTCCCCACCCGCCCAGTTCCGCGAGACCGATCGCCTGTCCGACATGGGCGCCCGCGAACGGGTCGCCCGCGACCGATGCCATCTCGTTCGCCACGTAAAAGCACTGTGCGCGCGGCAGCCAGCCGTCGGCGTTCTGAAACACATTGGGCGATATGCCCAGTCGCTCGAAGAAGTCGATCGACGAGATGCCGCGCTGCGCCAGATAGGGCGCAATCTGCAGGAAACTGCGAATCTTTATCGAGGGGACGAAATCCAGCATTCTCAGGCAAGCTTGGCGTCAAATGGCAAGACGAGGCGAGCGTACTATAGCAATATGAAATCGATTGAAAAGTCGTCTGATCGAGGCGTACAATCTTGCCTCTCGTCGTGCGTGCCGCACAAGGAAAGTTTGATAAGTATTTGAAATTCTACGGCACAATTTGTCGATTATCATATGGAGGAAACGATGTCCTGCAAGATCATCGCCGGCGCCATCACAGTGCTTCTAGCATCCGCGGCGCCCCTCGCGGCTCAAGACGCCGGAGCGCTCTCCACTGACAAGGCAAGCAAGGCGCACTCGTCGCGCCCCGACTATTCGCCCTATGCCGACCGCAAGTTCCCGGTGCAGCCCTTCTTCGGCGACACTCACTTGCACACCTCGTTCTCAATGGATGCGGGCGCGTTCGGGGCCCGGCTGCCTCCCCGCGACGCCTATCGCTTCGCCCGCGGAGAGCAGGTGACGTCCTCGACCGGCCTGCCGGTCAAGCTGTCGCAGCCGCTTGATTTCCTGGTGGTCGCGGACCACTCCGACAATATGGGCTTCTTCCCCGACCTCTTCGCCGGCAAGCCCAATATCCTTGCCGACCCGACCGGCAAGAAGTGGTACGACATGATCAAGTCGGGCAAGGGCGCGGAAGCCGCGATCGACATCATCGTCAGTTTCTCGCACAACAAGTTTCCCGACGATCTGATGTATTTCCCCGGCACCAAGGCCTATCGCAGCGCCTGGCACGAGACCATCGCGGCGGCGGAAGAATACAACGAGCCCGGCCGCTTTACCGCCTTCATCGGCTATGAATGGACGTCGAACACCGGCGGCAACAACCTGCACCGCAACGTGATCTTCCGCGACAATGGCGACAAGGCAAGCCAGGTCGACCCGTTCACCGTCTATCCGCCAAACGGCAGCGACAATCCCGCCGACCTGTGGAAATGGATGCAGGCCTATGAAGACAAGACCGGCGGCGACGTGCTGGCAATCGCTCACAACGGCAATCTCAGCAGTGGGCTGATGTTCCCGACCGTCGAGGCGTTCGGCAAGAAGCTCGACGCCGAATATGTGCAGACGCGCGACAAGTGGGAGCGCCTCTACGAGGCGACGCAGACCAAGGGGGACGGCGAGGCGCATCCATTCCTGTCGCCCAATGACGAGTTCGCCGACTTCGAGACCTGGGACAAGGGCAATCTCGACGGCAGCGTGGCCAAGAAGCCGGAGATGCTCGAGTTCGAATATGTCCGTTCGGCCTACAAAAACGGGCTAAAGCTGGAGAAAGAGCTCGGCACCAACCCCTACAAGTTCGGTCTGATCGGCAGCAGCGACGCGCACAACTCCTTGTCCGCACTGGCGGAGGACAATTTCTTCGGCAAGACCGTGCCGCAGGAGCCGAGCCCCGAGCGCATGACGGCGACCTTCGTCGACAACAAGCAGACCGGCGTGAAGATCATGGACTGGGAGGTCGGCGCCTCAGGCTATGCGGCGGTCTGGGCGGAAGAAAATACGCGCGAATCGATCTGGGACGCCATGCAGCGCAAGGAGACCTACGCCACCACCGGCCCGCGCATGGCCGTACGCTTCTTCGGCGGCTGGGATTTCGTCGCCGCCGATGCCGAGGAGCGCCTGCCCGCCTATGTCGGCTACACCAAGGGCGTTCCGATGGGCGGCGACCTCGGCGCCGCGCCGGCGGGCAAGGCCCCGACCTTCCTCGTCGCCGCGCTCAAGGATCCGATTGGGGCCAATCTCGACCGCTACCAGATCGTCAAGGGCTGGATGGAGGGCGACGGCACGCTGCAAGAAGAGGTCTACGACGTGGTCTGGTCGGGCGACCGCCAACCTGGCGCCGACGGCAAGCTGCCGCCTGTCGGCGATACGGTCGACATGGCCAATGCGAACTGGACCAACACGATCGGCGCGCCCGAACTGATCGCAGTCTGGACCGACCCCGATTTCGATCCGTCCGAGCCCGCGTTCTATTATGGCCGGGTGATCGAGATCCCGACCCCGCGCTGGACGGCCTATGACGCCAAGTTTTTCGGCACGACGCCCCTCGACGGTACCAGGATGAAGGTTCAGGATCGCGCCTATACCTCCCCGATTTGGTATGATCCTGCCGGTTAAGAGGCATGAAACCGCGATTTTGCGAATCGAGTGGACCTGCTGTGGGTGCTGGGAAGGCGCTTTTGCGCTCAATCCTTGCCCTCGCGGCGTTGTGGTCGGTCCCGACGGACGGTGTCGCCTGCGGGTACGAGGACCCCACGGCTATCTCGCTTGGCGTCCTGAATTGGTCCTATCCCGAAGCGCTTCACGTGCGAACAGCGGTCTGGCAGGCCGAGAACGCAGGCCTGCTGCCGCCACGCGGCAAGGCGCCAACAACCGGCGCGCTCGCCTTCTACAGGGCGGCGGCGAGCATGAGCCGGCTCGGCGGGCTGCTTGAAGCAGAGGCGGAGTCGCGGGCAGCCGGCTTCTCGATCGTGCTCATCCCGCAGGTTCTGTGGACCCGCTTTGTGCCGGACAGCGATCGCGTGTCGGTGATGACGCATGCGCCGGGTCCGCTGGCGGGCGAGGCGGTGGTCGTCACAAATGAAAAGGTCGTGCGGGCGCTGCTGGACAGGCGACTGGCATTGCGTGATGCCGAGGCACAGGGATTGCTGCGCATCTATGGCGAGGAAGCCACGCAGGCGGCGGTACGCGAGACCCTAACGCTTGCCATGCGAAGCACGGCCGAAGCTGCCCGAAGCCATGCCGGCGCCGCTTTGCGGGAGGGACGATGAACAAGGTTCAGGAACGCGGGACGGCGCGCCACTCAGCAACAACGATCGCATGTGCCGCGGTGAGCCTTCTGCTTCTGTCGGCGCTTGCCACCCCCGCCTTTGCCCATGAGGCGTCGGGCGTGGCCGGCGGCTTCGTGTCCGGTTTCCTGCATCCGATCCTCGGCTGGGACCATGTGGCGGCGATGGTGGCGGTCGGCCTGTGGGGCGCCTTCCTCGGCGCGCCGGCGATATGGCTGCTGCCGATCGTCTTTCCCCTCGTGATGGCCTTTGGCGGCGCTCTCGGAATCGCTGGCGTGCCGCTACCGGCGGTCGAAACCGGCATTGCTGCCTCGGCCGTCGTGCTCGGCGGCATGGTGGCGCTGGGGGCGAGGCCACCGCTCTGGCTAGCGGCCGTCATTGTCGGCGCCTTCGCGGTCTTGCACGGCCACGCGCACGGCACGGAGTTGCCTGCCGCCGCCGATGCCGTCGCCTATGCCGTCGGCTTTGTCACCGGAACCGGGCTTCTGCACCTCACCGGCATCACCTTCGGCCTTGCCACGAAGTGGGAGGGTGGAAAGGTCGCGGTCCGGGCCGCGGGTGGCGCGATTGCGGTGACCGGACTGGCCTTCCTGACCGGGTTCGCATGAAGGCGCTGATCGTCCTTGCGATGCTCCTGATGGCCGGCGCTTGCGGCCCTGCCATGGCCCACGCACCGATCAAGGGCATCGGCACGTTCTACAACGGTCTCCTTCACCCAGTCCTTGTGCCGGCACATCTGCTTGTGCTGGCGGCCGTCGGTCTGCTGATCGGGCAACACGCTCCCCGCGTGAGCCGCCTTGCACTGCCCGCATTCGCGGCAGCTCTCACGGTGACGCTGGCGCTGATCGACGCTTCGCCGGGTGCTCTGCAGCAATGGCCGCTGCTCGCCATCGCGCTGGTCGCCGGACTGGCTGTCGCGCTTGCCCGGGCGGGCAGCCTGGTCGCGACCGCGCTCGCCCTAGGGGCCGGCGTTGCCGTGGCGCTGGATTCGGCGCCCGACGGGGCGCCTGACGAACAGGTCTGGCTTGCGCTTTCCGGCACCGGCCTCGGCGCCGCCCTGGTCGTTACCTATGTCGGCGGGTTTGCCGCCAGGCTCGAGCTGCCCTGGCAGAAGACAGCGATCCGCGCCGCCGGCTCGTGGATCGCCGCGAGTGCGCTTCTCGTGCTGACCTTGGACCTCTTCCCGACCGCGAGCCCGCCCGCATGAGACGTGTTCGCCAGGTCCTCTCCGAACCGCTTGTCCACTTCCTGATCATCGGCGCGGTGGTCTTCGGCGCCTGGTCCGCCCTCGACCGTTCGCCGCGCGACAGCGACGCGCAGGTGATCGAGGTGGGCCCTGGCCGCATCGCCCAACTCTACCAGATGTTTTCGCGCACCTGGCAGCGGCCCCCGACGCCCCTTGAATTGAACGGCCTTGTCGAGGCGTTCGTGAAGGAGGAGATTTTCTACCGGGAAGGCGCCAGGATGGGCCTCGACCGCGACGACACCGTCATCCGTCGGCGAATGCAGCAGAAGATGGAATTCCTGATAGAGCCGCGCGATGCCGAACTGAATCCGTCCGACGAGCAACTCCGAGCTTATCTCGCGGAGAACGCGGCAGCCTTCCACGTTCCAGTCCGTATCGCCTTCCGGCAGGTATTCTTCGACCCGACCAGACACGGCGATACGTTGAAAGCCGACATTGCAAGGCTGCTCGCCGCAATCGAGGCGGATGAGAGCGGCGAGGTTCCAAAGGACGCCGGAGATCCGACGCTGCTGCCCCCGGCGATGCCGCTTATGCGGGCCGACCAGATCGCCGCCAATTTCGGGACCGAGTTCGCCGAAGCGCTCGCCGTAGCGCCGGCCGGACGTTGGACGGGTCCCCTCACGTCGACCTTTGGCCAGCACCTGGTGTTCGTCGACGAGCGGACGGAGAAACGCGATCCCTCGCTCGACGAGGTCCGTGACCCGGTGCTGCGCGAATGGCAGTCCGCGAAGCGGCGCACAATTGCGGACGAGCGATACGGGGCGCTGCGTGCGAACTACGAGGTGATCGTGACTCTGCCGGACGACGATCGAACGTCCACGGTCGACGCGGACCACGACTGATGCGGCTGTTGGCGATCTTGCTCTTGGTGCTTTTCGGCGTCGGCGGCGCCGCCGCGCATGAGCTGCGCCCGGCCTATCTCGAAATTACGGAGACGGCGCCCGAGCAGTATTCCATCCTCTGGAAGGTACCCGCACGCGGCGAATACCGGCTATCGCTGCATGTCGGCCTTCCCGATGTCTGCGCGGAAGTAACCACGCCGGTGACGGCCATTGTCGAGGCCGCGTCGACGAGCCGGTGGAACATCCGCTGCGATGGCGGACTCGCCGGGCAGACGATTTCCATCGACGGTCTTGTCGCCACCTATACCGACGCCCTCGTCAGGGTCATGCGCGCCGACGGCACGGCCCAGACAGCGCGGCTGACGCCAGACTTCCCTGAAGTGGTGGTGACCGCTGCATCAACCGCCGCCGACACCGCGAGGACCTATTTCCTGCTTGGGGTTCAGCACATCATGCTGGGCCTCGACCACCTGCTGTTCTTGCTTGCATTGCTCCTGCTCATCCGCGAACCGCGCATGCTCGTCGCCACCATCACCGCCTTCACCGTCGCGCACTCCGTCACGCTCGCCTTCGCCGCGTTCGGCTTCGCGGCCGCTCCGCAGGCGCCGATAGAGGCTCTGGTCGCACTCAGTATCGTGTTTATCGCGGCCGAGATCGTTCGCAAGCAACGCGGGCACGCCGATATTGCCGGCCGCTACCCCTGGCTGATCGCATTTCTCTTCGGCTTGCTGCATGGCTTCGGGTTCGGCGGCGCGCTGCGCGAGATCGGACTGCCGCAGAAGGACGTGCCGCTGGCGCTGCTTACTTTCAATCTCGGCGTCGAGGCCGGCCAACTGCTTTTCGTCGCGCTGGCGCTCGCCGCCATTGCCAGTCTGAGGATGCTGCTCGCTTTCTCCGCCGAACAACCGCGGTTGGTCACCGCCTATCTCGTCGGCTCGCTATCCGCGGCCTGGTTCGTGCAGCGCATCATCGCCTTTGGAGTGTGAGGATCACGTGTGGCCGTGACGAATGATGGACTGAGCGCGAGGATTGCGCTCGCGTGGAGGTCCATTGCCGGGCGCTGTCCTTACACGCCAACGGCCGCGAGTTGTCCCAGCACTTCCGCGTGATAGGACCCGGCCGGCTCGTATTGGACGATGTCGTCACTTCCTCGTAGAAAATCATTGGCATGGATGGTGTTGAGCTCCTTGCCAGAGACCTTGATGATCTTCATCGGCGGCGGGTTGTCTGCTTCCGAAAGAGGATAGACCTTGGCGAACTTCCTGGTGTTTTCGACAGCAGTCGCAGTGCTGCCATTTTCGAGGAAGCCGCGCCAGAAGAACAGGTTTCCGTAGGTCGAGGTTCGGAGCACGAAATAGCCTTCGGGTATCTCGCCATCATACCCCGGCGGCAGGAGCAGGTATTCTCCACCCTTGCCCTTGTCCGGACCGGCATTGCCGACATCGCCGACATATTCGAACCAGTGATTGTCGATCATGCCCAGGACATTGGGTGGTATCTCGATGACCAGCGGGCCGGACTTGGTATCCAGCCCATTGAAAAGGTTCAGCTTGCCAAGCCTGGTGTCCACACTCTCCGGCGTGACGATCGAATCCGGTATCGGCGTCCGCTTCGGCGGAAGCAACAGTCAGGCCCATAAGCACCACCGAAATGGCGGCGCAAAGCAGTTTCGTGCGCTTCATGGGTTGTCCTCAATGTCGCGCAACCGTCACGACCGTCACGGCCAACCCTTGGTCGCGCCTTCATTTACTGCACCTGTTCGATCTCGCTCGGCCGCCAGGTCTTGTCGATCCAGGGCTCCAATGGCCCGTACATCCGCAGGAGCGGGAACCAGCTCTTGCCGGAGACGGTCTGAAGCCAGTTGCCCTCCTTGCCTTCCGGCGCATTGGGAGCAAAATAGACGTCGTAAGACCCGTCCGCGTTCTGCACCATTCCTCGGTCTGGCTGCCGACCGTCGGGAACTTTTGGCTCGTCTGGAGTTGCGACCGGGTCTGGGTGTCGTAAAGCGTGACAGCCCAGAAATTGTTCACCGGGACATTTGACGGCAGATGCAGCCTATAGGTCCTGGACCCGTCCAACGGCTTCTTGTCGGCATCGAGACTGGCCATGGCATAATCCGACCCAGCCCCGGCCGTTGTGACCGCCATGGAAGGAGTCACGCCGCCGGCATTGAAGTAGAACAGAGCCCTCGCGCTGAGCATCATGGCCCCATCCGCCTCGAACGAGGTATTCTTGTCCGCATAACCCATTATCCAGGAACTGTCGGTGTCGGGATAGATCTGGACCCCGCCGATGCGCGGATAGGCGGTGAAAACGCGCGCGGTTGCGTTGCCGAGCGTGCCCGCTTCGGTCAACAGCTTCTTCATCCGGTCGTCGGGCTCGAACTTCTGGCCCTTGACGATACCGATCGAAGCGATCTCGCCGGACTTCGGGCCCGATCGCATCGATCGGCTCACGCTGGATGATCGCGTCGAGGATCTCGAAGTATTTCAGGTCGTTCGGGAAAACGGTGTTGAAAGACTTCCCCGACACGTTGACGTACTCGGTAGGCGGGGGATTGCTGGCGTCCTTGAGCGGGTAAATCTTGAGGCCCGAGGTGATATTCTCGACCGCCGGCTCCAGGCCGTCCTCGATCGAACCGCGCAGGAACAGGAAGTTCCTGTTGGTCGAGGGCTTCAGCAGGAAATATCCGTCAGGCGCATCACCGTCGTAGCCCGGCGGCAGCACGAGGTACTTGCCGCCCTTGCCCTTGTCCGGGCCGGTGACGCCGATATCGCCGACAAATCTCTGCCAGGAAACATCGAGAAAGCCGAGCATCCCGGGCGGCACTTCGATGACCGTTGGGCCGTCCTTGGCGAGATCTGTCCCCGAATACGCATAGAGGGTCGAGGTGTTCGCCGTCACGACAAGGGTCGCCGAATCCATCAACTGCTCGAATACGGCGATCTTGTTCGGCGCGTCCGCGCCTTCCCTGGCAAATCCATCGAGAATGCTGTTGATCGACACGGCGCCAAGATTGTCGAGATAGACGTCGGTGGCGCGCATCCTGTCGAGGTTGTCGTAAACGGTCTCGACTGTGTTGCCGATCGGTATGCCGTCGAAGAACTCTAACGTGCCGATCGAAGTGTCAACCTTGCCCGGGATCGAGATCGACTCCAGTTCCGCTCCCGTGACATCCGCTGCCGCCAACTGCGGCGATCCAACGGCGACAAGGGCCGAAACGACCAGAACTCCGGCGAGTTTCGTCGCAAGTGGCCTGCCGTCCGTGACAGGGTTGCTTGAGGGTTTCACGTTTCGTCCTCCTATATTTGTCGTCCGCCTGCATTTGCAGGTCATCGGCATGATCACCGGCGCGGCGCCGGCATCCGCCGCGCCACTGCGCTAACCGGCTCTATTGCTGCACCAGCTCGATCTCGCTCGGTCGCCAGCTCTTGTCGAAGAATGACGGCAGTGGGCTGTACAGGCGCAGGATGGTGAACCAGCCCTTTTGCGGATCGGTCTGGATCCAGTTGCCGCGCGCCACGCCGTCCGGCTGCTCCGGGCTGAAGTAGACGGTCGTTGCGCCGTCCTGGGCAGCTTCGGCCGCCGGCGACGGATAACTCTGGCTACCGGCGCGGGGGTATTTCTGGGGTGTCTGCAGCATGGAGCGGGTCTGGTTGTCGTAGAGCGTGAAGGACCAGAACGCCTTGGCCGGGATGTCCTTGGGCAGCGTCACTTTGTAGGTCTTCGCGCCGTCGAACACGTCGCCCTTGGCATCGAGAAAAGCCATCAGATACTGCGATCCGACGCCGGGGATGTTCATGATCATGCCGGGGCTGTCGAGCGTGTAGCCGTAGTAGAAGGCCGTGCGCGAATCGAGGGTGCGGGCGCCGGTCGGCGGCAGCGGTTTGAATTCGCCATCCGGCACGCAAGCCTCGGCAGCCATAACGAGCGGATTGGCGCAGGAAGTCGCCGGCCAGCTTTCCAAGTTCAAAGACATCGTCGTCCTCCAGTCGGTCGAAACCGCACCAGGCAAAGAGACCTTGCCGCCGCGCTTCGTTCTTTCCGGAAGCGTGAATCTGGAGCCCGACGCCTTCCGGCTTCGGGTCAGTTTTCGCAACCGGGCCGACGGCTCGATCCTGTGGGCAAACAGCTATGATGGGGAAACGAAGGTCTCCGGGATCCTGGAGGCCCAGGCCGACATAGCCCGGAACGTGGCGACAAGCCTTGCCCAATCCTACGGGGTGATTTCCCAGGCGGACGCGGCGCTGAATGTTTCGAATCCCCCGACGATTGGGCTGCCTACTCCTGCACGCTTTCCTATTACGCATACCGGGTGAGCCTCGATCCCAAGGCCCGTGCTGCAGTGCGCGCTTGCCTTGAGAAGGCGGTCGAGCGGTTTCCGAACTATGCGACGGCCTGGGCCTTGCTGGCGCATGTCACCATCGACGAGGTCCGATTCAGTTTTCCGGCTGACCCTGCCTCGTCACCGGCGGTCGGTCGTGCCTTGGCTATCGCCCGCCACGCGGTGGAGTTGGACCCCCGCAATGTGCGCGCGCTGCATGCAGAAATGTCCGCGCTTTTCTTCAGCAAGGAATTTGATGCGGGGAGGCGGGTGGGCGAGCAGGCCTTGGCGATCAACCCGAACGACACCGAACTCATGGGCGGCTTCGGGACGCGCCTGGCCCTGTCAGGAAACTGGGAGGACGGTTGCCCATTGGTCGAAGAGGCGCGTGACCGCAATCCGGGCCCGTTCGCGTACTATGAGTCGATTCTGGCCCTTTGTTCCTATTTCAGCGGGGATTACGAAAAGGCCGCCATGTGGATCAAGAAGACAACGGCTCCGGGGAATTCTCTCTATCACGCGATTGCAGCCGCGATCTTCGGCGAAGGCGGATACGAAATCGATGCCGAGCGCGAACGTGCCTGGCTGGAAGAAAATGAGCCGGACTTGGTC
>NZ_AHAM01000249.1 GCF_000236565.1 Mesorhizobium alhagi CCNWXJ12-2
CCCCGGTCGGCGAGGTGCAGCAGCGTCGGCCGAAAGATCCGTTCGTCGGCCGGTTTCCTGCCGAGCGCTGATTGCGCTCCAGCCGAGCGCGCCCGGTGGTGGGTCCTGATTTCTCGCGGGTCGCGGTTCCACGCCAGGGCCGCGAGTTTCTCTCCCGCCGCAGGGCCAAGCAGCCGCTCGAGCGATCGTCCCGGCGTCTTCGCCAGTTGGCCTATGGTGAGAATGCCCTGCTGGGTCAGTTTCGCCTTGGTGGCGGGACCAACGCCCCACATCAGTTCGACGGGCAGGTCGTGGAGAAATTCGAGCTCGCGTTCGGGACTGACCACGACGAGGCCGTCCGGTTTGGCGACTTGCGAAGCGATTTTTGCCAGATGCTTGGTGCGGGCGACACCGACGGAGATGGGAAGACCA
>NZ_AHAM01000248.1 GCF_000236565.1 Mesorhizobium alhagi CCNWXJ12-2
CGCAATCCGGCGCACCTGACGCCGATGATCGAAGAGACCGGCCTGCCCAGGGGCGCGTTGTGGGAGAGCTGCGCCATCATGCAGTATCTCTGCAACAAGCATGGCCTGGAGGATTTTTACCCGAAAGATCCGGCCCGCCGCGCCATGATCGACAGCGCGATGTTCTATCTGATCGGCACTTTCTATCCCTACCTGGCGCGAGCCACCTATCCCTTGCTCGGTTTCCCGCAATATCCGGGCGAGGTCGGCCACAGCGATGCAGATGCGACGAGCAAGGAAGCCGCCCGCAAGGCGGCTGTCGAGGCCATAGCCGAACCGCTAGGCGTCTTTCAGAGCTTCTTTATCGGCGACCAGCCCTTCATCGGCGGGAAAAAGCCGTCAATCGCAGATATCCGGCTTGCCGCAACACTCGAGTTCCTGGCCGTCATCGACTATCCGCTGCCGGATTGGGCGAAGAAATACATGAGTGATATGCAGGAAACGCTGGGTGCGGCATATAGCGAGCCTGCCGCCGATGTGCGCGGCTATATCTCCCATATTAAGTCGAAAGCGGCGTAGCAGCAAGCCGATAGAACGAGAGGCGGCGATGCGGGGATAGCTAGTTGGACGGTCCAACCTCCGCTTACGCACGCATTGAGGCGCTGCGATGCGTGTGGCGGAGGACCCTGCCCAATGGCCAATGCCTCCCGCAGGCACGCCAGCTGGGATCCCCACCACGGTCATAACGTCTGGTTGGAACCGAGGCCATATCGTTGGCCAGAAGCCTCCGCTTAAGCCACGAGAGGTCTGGAGCATCCGGACGCGACTGCAGGTGGCAGGTGCGGAACGCGATCTTGCGCTTTCAATCTCGCCATCGACAGCAAGCTGCGGTGTTGCGACCTTGTCACCATCACCGTCGGAGACGTTGCCCTTTCCGGTACCGTTCGTGATCAGGCGGTGATCGTACAGAAGAAAACAGGACGGCCAGTGCAGTTCGAGATCACGGAGCAAACGTGCGCGGCCGTCGGCGCATGGATCGCGCGCCGCCGCCTCGCCGAAACGGATTTCCTGTTCCCGAGCCGCGTCCCGGCCAGACCCCACATGTCGACGAGGCAATATGAAAGGATCGTCGACAAATGGGTTTCCAGTATCGGTCTCGACCCAAAGCGATACGGAACACACTCGATGAGACGGACCAAGGCGTCACAAATCTACAAGAAGACGGGCAACATCCGCGTCAAAGCTGGAGAGCACCGTCCGCTACCTCGGGATAGAGGTCGATGACGCGCTGGCGATTTCCGAGCAGGTCGAGCTATAGACGGCACGGGCGATGCTCATGAAGCGTCGCACCGTGACCCGATCCGGACCTTGCCACTCCGAATTTCCTCCCGAAAGCGGACGTCCAGAACAATCCAGTGCGCATGGGGCGGCCACGCCCTTGCAGTGGTCCAGAGCGCCTGCGGACTGGTAAGCCCCAGCATCCAGCTCACTCGGCGCAGCGGAGTTGTGTGTCTTCTGCAATGGTCCGGGCGAGCGTCTGGACCTGCCAGAGGGGAAGGTAAAATTCGTACATTCCCGCTTTCGCTTCCATTCGAGACCGTGCTACCCTCGCACTGGGGAGCATGTTCCGCATGATATCTAACCCACCGCCGGGCAATTGGTTGTTGAAGACGCTCAGCGCCGAGGACCAGGCCTTGGTCACTCAACATCTCGAGCGCGTGTCGATCAAGCGCGGGGATATTCTCGAAGCGGCTGGGGAACCGATCCCATATGTCTATTTTCCCGATGAAGGCTTGGTCTCTGTCGTTGCAAGGATGCAGGACGGAAAGCCCGTCGAAGTGGGAATGGTCGGCAGGGAAGGTATGACAGGCGCTTCTGTCGTGCTTGACGATTTTCTGGCGCTGAATGAAGTTCGAGTTCAGATCGGCGGCGCTGCGGTGCGAATTCCATCGGCTGTTCTCCGGAGGCTGGTTTCGAAGAGCCCATCGTTGCACGCCGTCTGTCTTCGTTACGTGCAGGTGCTGATCAGCCAAGTTGCCCAGACCGCGGTCGCGGCGGCTCACCTCACCGTGCAGGCCCGACTTGCCCGCTGGCTGCTGATGGTCCAAGACCGCGTCGGCTCAGATCAGTTCAGTCTGACGCATGAGTTGCTGGCCATGATGCTCGGCGTAAGGAGGCCGGGTGTCACAGTCGCCATGCACATGCTGGAGGGGGAACATTTGATCCGCTCCACCCGTGCCAACGTGCAAATTGTCGATCGCGATGGGCTCGAAGCGTTGGCCTCGACTAGCTACGGAATTCCAGAAGGACTCTACCGTCGCCTGTTCCCAAATGCGAACGTCTTCGGCGGTCCGGATCGATCTAAGCCAGCGTCGAGTTGAATTAGGCTTGTAAGAATTGAACAAGGAACACTTCCCACTCCAGTGGAGTTCGTCGCCTATGGCGCTGTATTTCTTCGACGTTCGCGACGACAATCGCCTCTATCCCGACGATCAGGGGACCGAGATGGACGGCCTCAAGGCTGCGCGTACGGAAGCTTTCGCTGCCTTGGCGGACTATGTGAAGGAAATTGTCCCAACCGAGAACCGCCGCCGCGTGGCAATCGAGGTTCGCAATGAAAAGAGCAAACCCCTTCTGAAGGCCGTAATGATTTTCGAGGTCGAGGTTTTGGGGGATTCCTGAATTCGGCGGGGCTACATCAAAATTATAGCGGCTCGTGCCAGCGTTCATGGGGTTCTAAATCGAAACTTTCATTGAAAAGACAGGATAATTCGACGGCCTGTCGGGTTGCATCCTCATGGACCAGCACGCAGCGACGACCGCGAAGACCGCGTTGGTCGGCAAATCCAAAGGCCAAATCCTGGCGTGCGCGGGAATCCAAGTCAAACATACCGCGATGGCTCGACGGAATACCTGGCCTACGCTGGCAGCGGGAACGTCCGAATGAGCGCCTTGAAGGCAAAACTTTTTCGTGCCGCACGATTGTTACCATCCCGCAATGGCACTGGCCGGCGAATGTTACCGCGTTGCCGTTGTTACCGGTCTCCCCAACACGGTGCGCCACGGCCCTCAACCGCCCGAATTTTTGCCGCCCTTGCAGGACAGACAGATATCCTCTTGTTGCCTCCGATTTCCGCGCTTTAGAACGTCATCGTTATGCGAGAGGCCGACATCCCGTTTTTCGTGCAGGCGGTCATCGACACCGGCTGCGACATCTGCGCGGTAGGCCACGTGGGGATACGTACTGGGCGACGCCGATCTCACGCCGCAGGAACAGGAGGCGATCGAGCCGAGGATGCGCGAGATCACTGAGATGTTTGGTGATCGCGATCACCTGCAACCGAAGATTATCGCCTACCTGCGGTCGATCGGCCGCTATGTCGAAATTTGAGAAGGTTTTGCCCTATAGGCTATAGCTTTGTCTCGTCGCTTTAGCCGGGCGACGGGCACGAACCCAACGGTTAGAACTGCAGCCATCAAGGGCTCGTGATTCCCGTCGGTAACCTCCACCGCTACGCGGCGGGGGCTGTCGGTCTCGGGAACGCGTCCTTGGATGTAATCGGCCAATGTGGCAAACGCCACGATGCGAGCGGCCGCAAGCCCTCCACCCAGTTCCGTCCCTTGTTCGTCGGGATAGAATTGGTCGCCGTCGCGCATGTCGAAATAATAGAGCGCCATGGTGCAGCACCTGCTGCTGTCGGGAGGTTCCATCCCGTTGGATTGAAAGTCGAGCCCGAACGTGGAGGTGCGTGCTGCGAGGGGAACGTCCCGCCCGGGCTCGATTCACCCGTCCTGTGGAAAACGGGTCATCCGCCAACGAGTGGAATGATTGTTGGTTCCGTACAATTCTCGAGCCTGGGTGGCAGTTGGGGCGCCACGATGGATGATGCAGGCACGCTCGATTCATCGCCGGGCGCTTAACCGAAACGGCACGGTCGCAGTTTGAAATTCCAGCCTACGACGACGAGCGATTCGCTATCTTTCGGGAATAGGCGCATATTGTCCAGGTCGTCCGATCTTTACGGCCACGGACGCTTGAAAGAGTCGATCACGCTTTCGCCCAACACAGGGAGACGCGCGAATGACCCCCCGAGGCATAGCAGACGCCGAGCAGTTGGCGACACTCACTAGAATTCTAGACGATTATTGCGAACAGGCTGGCATTGAGGGCTCGCATCCGGCGCGAGAGCATCTCGCCCGTCGCCTGATTGCTCTTTTCAGTGGCGGCATCGACAGCCCCGACGACCTCAGGATGGCGCTGCATAGCATCTCAAAGGATTTCCAGACCGATCTCAGGGTCGTGTAGCCGGGAAGAGGCCCTGTAAAAGCGGGCTATGTTTTCCGCATCATCGGCTTGGGTGTCGGCGGATTGTCGTCACCGATCAGTATACCGGCCTCCTCTGCGGCATCACGAAAGGCTTGGCGGGCTGCCGCCGCCTTGCGCTGACCCTCCAGAACCTCCAAGCAGGCTTTGCGCGCCGCGCGTGCCTTGGCAGTGTCGATTTTCAGGGGCCATTTGTTGAGCAGCCATTCAGCTGCCTTGCGGGCGCTGCCTATGTGCTGAACTTGGCCGGGGCGCGCGCCTTGAACCTTCACCGCTTGGTCGAAAATCCCGTCTTCCAGCTTAACCATACTAACGCCCCAAAAGCGCTGGGCATCCACGCTACTCGACTGGCGGGTTCCCAGCAACAAACCGGGTTTTAAGCGAGCGAATTCGGCGGAGTGATATAAGATCCATCCTGAACGCAAGAAGCCCGCCGCGCGGGGTCGGAAGACCGGCGGCGGGCCTCCTGGTTCCGAGAGTAGGTGCTGAGGGTGTCTCACCCCTGGAAGCTGTGGAAACGGCGAACCATTCACCTTGTTCCAAAGTTAAATGACATAGCTTGGTCAGTGTCGAAGGAGAAGAAGAACGGCCGTTTGGAGAACAATGCCGACGAAAGCCAAGGGTAAACCCAAGCCTGCAGCGAGCAGTCCAAAAAATGCTCGAGGCAACGGCATTGGACGAAACAAGCCAGAATGAGTGCAGTGTCATCATGCTGTAGGGATGACCCGCATACGATTGGGCAAGGTGAAGCCGGCGACTTGCAGCAGTATACTTGACCTTGCCATATCCCCATATGGCAAGGCCCGTCTCTCTCCTCGAATCCCCACAAGGACGCCGGCCCTTTTCGGTCATCGAGACGTATCCAAAAGGTCCGCCGGGCGCGGCGTAGGCCGGTTCAGGAACTACTTCACACGTGGATGGACGAGGCAGCGTTGGCGACCTCAAAATGGTTTCCAAGGGCACGACGATGAAGTAATCGGCCGAGCGGATGATCAGACGTAGCGCAATTTCCTATGGGCGCGCCCAGCGGGCACCTTGGACTTGGTCTTCCCACGATCGAGCGGACTGTTGAATGCTGACTGGGAAAGGCCGGACATGTTCAACCGATTTCCGATGACTCGATAATTTGACCATCAACCAATGCGAGCTTTTCAAAGTCCCCATCTTTTCAAAGGAAGCAACACGACACCGCTGGCATCGGAACAACGAGCGATGGCCAGTTCTTTGGCAGCCTCTCTGTCGGCAAGTCCGACGATGAAATGGCGAGTCCTTCCATCGTCGATCAGCGAAACCCGCCATCCCGTAGACATCGATCCCTTCCATGGCTTTCCGCAAAGGATATAGGAGTACTGTCTAATATGCGAGATCGATGCCGCTACAGGAGCAGATCGACCAATGCCCGACGGCGCAGTGCCGGAGACCTCGGGCGTCGTCACGCGCGCTTTCAACACAGACGACATTTCGGCCGGCGGCGATGGACGAGCTAACGGGCTGCTATTCCTCGACCAGAATGCCAGCTTCGCGTGCGGCTTCCTTAAAAGCGTGACGTGTCCAGGCGAGGCTGTCGTCGCTGCCGTCGCAGTTCAGACATGCACGCCGCGCTTCAGCGTATTTGGGGCCGTTGGTCCGAGGCCAATTGTCGAAGAGAAGGTCGGCGGCATGCCCCAAACTGCTGACCGCACTGGGATGCCGCGCGCCGAGCAAGCGCACGAAAACTGGTCCAGCAAACCGCACATCGTACACGCTTCACCCTACCTCTCCACCGCCGCAACGCGACGCAGGGGGCATTGGTTGCTTAATTGGGAGGGCGATCTCGTGAGCGGCGAACTGATCGAGGCTAGCGTGGTAGGCGCGACGCCTTGGTGCAGGCGAGAGGGACGGCTATGTCGAGTTGGTCGCCATCTGCCGAAGCTACTTCTTCCGGCCAATCTGATTTGCCAGATCGCGGGAACTTTTCCCCGACGGGCTCGTTGGGGGGCACGCAACGTTTGATGTTGAAGCTTCAATCGTAGCGAGGACCGGCGGGCACGGCGTGATCCCCCTCCCGCCCATGGCCGCCGGTCCCACATCCTGCTAAGCCCGAAATGCAAAAAAGTTCGCCTGGCCTTGGCTGAGGCGAGCTGGGCGCTACACTTCCTTCAGCTTACTGATCCTATTCCGGACTGCGCACGCCGGATCAGCTCAGCCAAGTCTCGGCGGTTGGCCACAGCCTCACACGTAAACCGCCCGTGCTGACACGACCGTGCGCCTCTCCCCCTGGGGGCTCGCGAGCGCGCAACATGCATGCGGCAGACGCGCTCACCCTTCGCTGCTGGTACCTGACAACGCGTTCCGCTCCGCTTCGACCGAGTTGTACAGCGGCGTGGCCCTTGTGCATGGGTTATCCTGCCCTTCGTGAAACGGCTCGACTCCACCCATTGCCGACCTTCCCGGCGCTTCTCCAAACGTGCCGTTCGCGCTACGGCTTGAAGCGACCCTATTACGCCGTTGACGCGCGTGGTGGCCGGTGTCGCCAAGAGCGGTTTACGACCGTTCCCCTCCGCGCCCTCCACTCTCAATTTCTTCGCTGGTGAGTATCGGAGAGTGTCTGGTGAGACAGTCGGCGAAGGCGTCCTACTCCGTTTACGCCTCCCCCGAATGGTCATGATAGTCATTCACAGGGGAGTGTGTATGGTCGCTATGTCAGCCGTACGGACATACCGCCATCCACGATCATCGGGCTTCCTGTCATGAAGCTCGACCGATCGGAAAGCAGGAAGAGGGCTGCCTGCGCAATTTCCTTCGCGGTCGCCATCCGCTTCATTGGATGAAGATTCGCGACGAACTCCAACGCGGCCGGATTCCCTTCCCCTCCGCTCGGCGTGATCGTGCCTCCTGGCAACAGCGCGTTGACACGGATACCGTCTATGGCATGGTCGGATGCCAGCGACTGCACCAGGCCGATCAACCCGGCTTTGGACGCGGCGTAGGCGCCCATTCCGGGCATTCCGCCGTTGCTGAAGCCCACGAAAGACGACGTGAAGACGATCGAGCCTTGCCCTTGCTTTTTCATGGCCGGTATCTGCGCCTTGGCGGCCATGAAGGCACCTGTCAGGTTGACCGAGATGACATCGTTCCAGTTACCGTTAGCCATTTCGGGGACCGGACCCATCTCTCCCACGATGCCGGCATTGTTGAAAGCGCCGTCCAACCCGCCGAACTCTCTCATGGCGAGATCGACCAGAGCATCGGCGTAGCCCTCATCCTTTACGTCGCCGGCCAGGTATACGGCTCTGCCATTGCCTCGGTTGATCGCCCCCGCAAGGGTTTCGAGTTCCGCCACCCGGCGTGCGCCAAGGAGCACATTGGCGCCTTCGGCTGCGAACAGCAGAGCCGCCGCTGCGCCGATTCCGCTGCTTGCCCCGGTGATGATGATCGACTTGTTTTTCAGTTCCATGACGTGCCTCTCCTGAACATTGCGTCATGGCTGTCTAGCGGTCGGGCAGACAGCCGGCCACCCGATTTACGCCACCAGCGGCAGGGCAGCGCTGACTGGCGAATGGCCGCTTTGCCCAAAGACCTGTCGTGGTACGGCATTTGCGGATGCGACCGCTCGCCACCCGATTGAGACGTAGAACGCTCCATCGGTATATAATCCCAGCCGATGCCCCGGCTCGGTCGCGCCATGAGCGGCCATCCTAATGGCGAGGTGCTAAACGGCTCGAATCTGCCCAAGGCAGTCCGTGTGAGAGCCGATCATCGCATCCTCCAGGCACTTCCGGCCGTGGGGATCTGGGGGCGATGTCGGGCAAACACAGCCGCTCCACAATGGATGGCTGGCAATCAGCGAGAGAGAAGGCGCGTGAGGATAGCGGTCAATTCCTCGAAGCTGAACGGCTTGCGAAGAACCGGGGTGTTGGCGGCGTCATCCCTCATGCCATGGCCGTTATTGCCAGTGCAGTAGACGAACGGCACACCCCGCGCGGCGAGCGCGTCGGCCACCTTCAGGCTGTCGTCGCCATTCAGGTTCATGTCCAGCATCACCGCGTCGTAAACATGCTCTTCAATCAAAGCGAGGGCTTTATCGATCGTGGCGGCGGCGGTCACGGACTGGCACCCGAGGTCGGCCAGCATGTCTTCGATCATCAAGAGGATCAGCATTTCGTCCTCTACGACAAGGACGCTGCGGCCCGAAAGCAGATCACCCATTGCGCGGTGCCGGTGCGGGAATATCCATGGTGCAGACCAGTCCTTCTGTGCGGTATTGGAGATCCACGGCACCCTCCAGTTCGTAAGCCAAGCCGCGCTCGATTACCCGCGAGCCGAATCCCCTTCGTGATGGCGGCGTCACAGGCGGGCCATCCTTCTCCCGCCAATGCAGGATCAACCTGGGGCCATCCGCTCTCGGCTCGATCTTCCACTCGATATCGACGGATCCCGTTGCGTTGGAAAACGCGCCGTATTTAACGGCATTGGTCGCAAGTTCGTTGAACGCGATTCCCAACGCCAGGGCGGCTTTGGGCGGAAAGCGGATGTTCTCGCCCTTGATCGTGACGCGTTCGGCGCGGCCGTCCGCGATCCCGAACGGCTCGAGGGCGTCGTTGAGCACGTCCGCCAGCCCTGCGCTTTCCCAGTTTTCCCGGGTCAGCAGGTCATGCGAGCGGGAAAGCGCGAACAACCGGGTCTCGATGGCTTCCCGGATCACCTTGGGATCAGAATTTGTCCGCGATGCCTGCCAGACGATCGACTGCACCGTTGCAAGCGTGTTCTTCACGCGGTGGTTCAACTCGTCGATGAGCATATTGGATTCGATCTGCTCCTTCTTGTGTCTCGTGAGATCGACGAAGGAGGCGAAATACTGGACGATCTTTTCGTCCTCGTCGCGGACCGGGCTGATGAAGAGGGCGGCCCAGAAGGCGCTGCCATCCTTGCGGCGATATTGGATTTCCGCGCCTCCCTCCCAATGTCCCTTGAACTCGCTCTCGATCTTCGCCAGCGCCGCAGCATCTGCGCCGCGCTCCACTAAAAAATTGAAGTTCTGGCCGAGCACCTCGTCCCTGGCATATCCGGTCAGGGCGAGAAAGGCGTCATTGGCGAAGATGATCGGGTGGCCGGGTTCCTTCGCGTCCGTGAACACCATGGCCATCCGGGTCTCTTCGGCAGCGACCACGAACGGGCCGAGTTCGTGCCGGAAGCTTTCGACATCGGCTTCGGCAGCCTTCTGCCCTTCGGACTTGTCGGTTATTTTCGGCATACTTGAATGTGATCCGGGTATCGGGCCAATGCGTCGACGGCATTGAAATGCCAACAGAAGCAAACACCTTCGCACGTGCGGACCGTCAGCACAAATCGAATGGCGGAGCGTCGCCGATCTCGCACGATGTGCGCACGCAGAGGTAGATGACACTGCGCGGGCGGGCGGCGGGCAGGCAGCGCGACTACCGTTCTAATTATTGCCCGAAACGAACGACCGCTCTCTACGCCTTTCGCGTCGTTGCCGCCGTGTGGCGGCGATGACCGATTCGGGTCAGAGCGACGCTTTGCGAAAGCGCCGCTCCGCGCACCTCAGAGTTCAACCTGTTCAGAGATCGCCAGCGCGTCATCGACCTCTATCCCGAGATAGCGGACGGTGCTCTCCAGTTTCGTGTGACCGAGGAGCAGTTGGACGGCGCGGATATTGCCCGTCTTCTTGTAAATCTGTGACGCCTTTGTCCGCCTCATTGAGTGCGTACCGTAGCGTTTCGGGTCGAGGCCGATGCTGGCCACCCATTTATCTACGATCCTCCCATACTGCCTCGTAGACATGTGCGGCTTAGCGCGAACGCGACTCGGGAAAAGAAAATCCCGTTCGGAGAGGCGTCGGCGTGCTATCCATGCGCCAACTGCCGCTCGTGTCTGCTCCGTAATCTCGAACTGCACCGGCCGCCCTGTCTTCTTCTGCACGATCACCGCTCGATCACGCACGCTACCGGAAAGGGCAACGTCTCCGACGGTAATCGTGACTAGGTCGCAACCCCGCAGCTTGCTGTCGATCGCGAGATTGAACAGCGCGAGATCGCGTTCCGCGCCTGACACCTGCAGTCGCGTCCGGATGCTCCAGACTTCTCGTGGCTTGAGCGGAGGCTTCTGGCCGACGATGTGGCCTCTGTTCCAGTTAGGCATGGTCCTTCTCCCATGCCGCCCTCCACAGCCGCAGCGCCCGATGCGAGCCCGTAAATTGTAACGTCTCGCCCAGAGCGCCTCCGAGGATTAATGTTCGACCGCTACCGAGTTGCGCGGCGACAATCAAGGTGAGATTCGCATTGCTTCGTCTGAATTGCTCCTGAATAGTAAGTCGTTGCCTCATCTGATCTGCTCCCGGCGATGGTGTGGCAGGAGCAGATCAGATGAGGCGTGTAAGCATGGCAACTCGCGATGAATTGGTGGGTGCGGTAAGGCAGCGCTATATTGAGGGCGGCCGTGCGGAAAAGGCGCGGATTCTCGATGAGTTTGTTGCCGTGAGTGGCTTTCACCGCAAGCACGCAATGCGGCTGCTTCGCAACGGTTCGCCGGCAGCTCGTTCGGGACCTCGACCCGAGCGTCGTATTTACGATGATGCCGTTCGTGAAGCGTTGATCGTGCTCTGGGAGGCTTCGGACCGCATCTGCGGCAAGCGTCTGAAGATGTTGGTTCCGATCCTGGTGGAGGCGATGGAGCGTCATGGGCATCTTCATCTAAAAGCAGAGATCCGCACCCGGTTATTGGCGATGAGCGCGGCCACGATCGATCGCGCTCTTCGCGAGGTTCGAGACATCGCTGGTGGGCCGAGACGCCGTCGCAGCACAGCGTCCACCGCGCTCCGGCGCAGCGTTCCGATCCGAACCTTCTCCGACTGGCAGGATCCTCCGCCCGGCTTCGTTGAGGCCGACCTGGTGGCGCACAGCGGACCGACGGCGCGTGGAAGCTTCATACAAACGCTTTGTCTTACTGACATCGCGAGCGGATGGACGGAATGCGCGCCCTTGCTGGTGCGTGAGCAGAAGCTGTTGAGCGAGGTGCTGACGGAATTACGGCGGTTCCTACCATTCCAGCTTCTCGGGTTCGACACGGACAATGACAGCGTGTTCCTGAACGAGACGATACGCGATTACTGTCTGGATGCCGGCATCGAGTTCACCCGCTGCCGCCCTTACCGCAAGAACGATCAGGCGTTCGTCGAACAGAAGAACGGCGCCGTGGTGCGGCGCATTGTCGGGTATCGTCGGCTGGAGGGGCTTGAAGCCGCTGCGGCCCTTGCACAGCTCTATTCGACGGTTCGGCTGTTCGTGAACTTCTTCCAGCCCTCGTTCAAGCTGGCGGAAAAGGCGCGTGACGGCGCCAGGGTGCGCAAACGTTACCACCTTCCGGCAACACCCTGTCAGCGGCTAATGGGAAATCCGCAGACGCCGGCGTCCGTTCGCGCGAAGCTGGCGCAGATCGCAGCGCAGCTGGATCCTGTCAGGCTGCTGAGCGACACGCGAGCCGCACAACAGCGCCTTGTGGCCATAGCTGATCGTTTGTCCACATCGGACTCCGCGGTGGCCGAGCCGGCACTCGATCAGTTCCTCTCAAGCTTGCGAATCGCGTGGAGGGAGGGCGAAATACGACCTACTGCGAAGCCGAAAACAAAACAGAAGCGGGAACGGCGGCGTCCTGACCCATTTGCAGGGGTCACCCACGAGCTACGTGGCTGGTTTGAAGAAGGACCGTGGCAAACGAGCCGGGAATTGCTGGCGCGGCTCCAGTCGGAATACCCGGGGAAATATCCCAGTCTCCTTCTGCGCACACTGCAACGTCGCGTCAAAATATGGCGAAAGGAAAAGGCTCATGAGATGGTGTTCGGCACAACTTCGTCAGCAGCGGCCTTCCAGGCAATGACAGAGTGACGGGTCGCGACCGCGGGGAACATCCTGATGAGGCAACGGAAGAACTGCTCAGGAGCACTCCTCGGTGAGGCAATACGAATCTCACCTTGATTGTCGCCGCGCAGCTCTCCTTTGACCAGGCAACAGCTGCCGCAGAAGCATGGTTCAGCAGCGATCCAATCCGGTCGAATGCTGTCAGCCGGCACGCGATCCGATACAATGGAGAAATAACCATTTGTCCTTGCGGCGAAGAGTTCACCGTCGGGCATGCGCTCTGCGACTACATCGAATGGAAACGGGTGGCCGCGGCCCGATCGCACTTCGAGACTGTTGTAACGTTGATCAATCACCATCTCGTGCCGCGCATTGCGAACCTCCCATTGGCGAAATTCACCGCGAAGGACTTCCACAGGCTCTGTCTCAGCGTTCTGGAGACGCCGCCGAAGTATGGTAACCGGACGCTCGGACCCAAGCGCCATCTTGCCGACTTGGATCCCGAGGCGTTGCGGCGCCGAAAGAAGACTGTGAACACGCTCGTCAGCATCCTTCGCGGCGCCTTCGGGCTGGCCTGGGAAATTGGCGAGATCGATAGCGATCGGCCTGTGCGGTGCCTCAAGCGCTTGCCGAACGTCGATAGACCGCGAACCGTTTTTCTTTCACGACCGGAATGTGCCGAACTGGTCGAAGCCAGTAGGCTTGATCTGCGGCAATTGATCCTCGGTGCCCTGTACACCGGCTGCCGTGTTCAGGAACTGACGAATCTCCACGTCGGCGACGTCGCCCAGGAGGGGTACGGCATCTATATCTCACCGTCGAAAAATTATCGACCAAGGTTCGTATTCTTGCCCGACGAAGGCATGGCCTTCTTTCTGTCGGCGTGCAGCGGCAAGAAGCGGGATGATCTCGTGTTCCTCAATGCGGACGGTAGGCAATGGAGTGATCGCTACAAGCATCTATTTCGAGATTTAGTTGACCGGACCGGCCTTCCACGGGACACGGTGTTCCATTCGCTTCGTCACACCTACGCTAGCCAGCTCGTGCAGGCAGGGGCGTCCTTTGCGATAGTCGCCAAGCAACTCGGGCACGCCGACACTGCTACCGTTGACAAAATCTATGGGCATCTGGCCCCGGACCAAACCGAGGCGGAGTTGACGCTGAGATTCGCCCCGCTGAACTCGGCCTATTTGGTCGAGGTGGAGAGGGTCAACGTCGAGCTCGTCGAAATCAAAGCAAGATTCCGGGGAAAGGACCCCCGATTTTACAGTAAGATCGAAGGCGCTTCTTCATGGCCGCGATCAAACTTCTCCAGGTTCTCTGGCGAAATGCTTGCTCAGTTGCCACGCTATGGCGAATGAGGAATGCTATGCGCTCATGATGGCACTTCGGCTTCTCCATCGTGACCATAGAGCGGGACTATGACGAATCTTACGAGTAAATTGCGAGCTGCGCTCCTTCAACGCCTACGCGAGTGCGAAGCGTTCTCCAACGGTGTTGGCGCAAAGATTGCAGACCAAGAGCTGAGTGATTATCCGTTTGCGTGGGTTGCAGTCACTCAATCGGCTGAGCGCCCTGAACTGCTTGCCACGGTCCACGTTTGGATCCGCGAAGGACAGGCTGCGGCTGCGCAGCTTGTCGAAGTAGCTCGAGCAGCTCTCAGCGACGCCGCATCGATTGAGAACGCTTCTATCGACTCATGGTCTCTAAGCCACTCGGAGGTTCGCTATGATACCAACCACGAAGCCCATCATGGCATAGTGAGGTTCTCAGCGGAAATTGCCGACTGTACGAATTCTAGTTCTACGCCGGATCGTCAGGCCAGCTAGGCTAGGCCAGTTTTTTTGGTAGCTCCCGGCCATCGCCGATCAAATGAGTTCCCCGCAGTTGCCGCGATGCAACTTGCCAGTCGTCAGGCACCATCTCATCTAAGGATCTCGCAGTTCATTGCGGCCCATCGCGCCCGATTGCCTTACGCACTGTCCTAATCGTTGCACCTCCGGTCCTGATGGTCCTGATGCCCTGCTGCTCGGCAGCAGACGGTTTTCAAAGGTCGTGCTGGTCATTCCCCCGTTCCGCACTTGCGCACCGCATCCGCATGCGTCGGACGTACTCAGGCAGAGAGCCCGCTTGCTTGCGCACTATCGGGCTGCGATATTGCCATGTGACGAAAGGCGACTTGCACGACCTTCCCGGAAGGGCTGGGTGGGGCCTCTACTACAACTCTCTCTCGGCAAGCTCGCGAAATTCGTCGGGAACGGACCGGGAAATCTCC
>NZ_AHAM01000247.1 GCF_000236565.1 Mesorhizobium alhagi CCNWXJ12-2
CGCTACGATGTCATCGTCACTCGTCACCTGGTCTGGACGCTGCTGGATCCGAAGACTGCGTTTGCCGAATGGTTCTCGCTGCTGAAGCCCGGCGGCAAGCTGCTGGTCATCGACGGCGATTTTGTCAGCCGCAACTGGGCGACGAGTTTGCGGGAACTTTGGGAGAAGGTCACAACCGGCAAGTCGCGGGTCGTGGACAATGACGGCGCTGTCATGGCCAAGCGCCATCTGAGCATTCTTGCCCGTGTCCATTTCTCGGGCGGCGCACGGGCGGAAGACATAGGTCGTTTGCTGACCGAAGCCGGGTTCGAGCAGCCCGTCGTCGACTGGAAACTGGGCGCGGTCCATCGCGCCCAGGCTCGACAGCTGAGTTGGCCCAAGGCTCTCGAACGTGCCACTCAACATCGCTTTGCAATCTGCGCTACGAAGCCGGAGTAAAGCTCCGCGCAGGCTTGATCTCGATTGCGTAGGAGGCACGGGGCGGGCAAAGTTTGACTTTAGTCAGACATTCCCAGATCAAATTTGCTCCCGGAAAGCGAGCCTTCACCGGAACCAGCGGATTTCCAATCCCGACCTTCCGGGCCCCATTTTCCTTCCAGAAACCGGACTTTGGGCCGAACCAGCGCTCGTGACCCCAAACACGACATTCCTAAACACGTTTCCTTCCCGAAAGCCTACATCCGGCCTATGCTTTGTTGGCGTTTGGCTCAGAAACTCAGTCCCGTCAATTCGGCGGCTGCATTAACAGCCACGTGGTCATCTTGCCCTTTCCCTTTACCTCGACAGGTTCGCGTTCCTCGAATTCGAACTCGTCCAGCACCCGACGGTAAGTCTCTGGAGCAACTTGAATTCGACCCGGAACGCCAGTCGACTCCATGCGCGACGCAACGTTCACGGTGTCACCCCAGACGTCGTAGAAGAATTTCTTCATACCAACGACTCCAGCGACAACCGGTCCGCTGGCAATGCCGATCCGGATGAAAACGTTACCCCCGTTTGGATAGTGCATGTGCTTCGCTTTATCAAGCATATCGATGCCCAGCCGCAAAAGTGCTGCGGCGTGATCCTGCCTTGCAACAGGCACCCCGCTGACCACCATGTAGTTGTCCCCGGTCGTCTTGATCTTCTCAAGCCCATGGCGCTCCACCAGATGGTCGAATGCCGTGAAGACCTCGTTCAAGAAGCTCACGAGATCGGGCGGTGATGTCTCTCCGGCGGCAGCCGTGAAGCCGGCCATGTCTGCAAAGAGGACTGAAGCCTCGTCGTGCCTGTCTGCAATCACCTTCTCTGTTCGCGATTTCAGCCGGTCGGCGACTGCTCCTGGAAGGATGTTGCGCAGCAGGGTCTCCGATCGTGCAAACTCAAACTCGGCAACAGCTTCGGCTTTTTCAGTTTCGCGGACGGCGTAGAACACGACCGCTACAATGATAGCGGTCGCCGCGCTCACCGACCCTATGAAGCCACCCAGCATGGCTGTTCCACTGAGCAAGCCACCGTCGTTTGGAGCAAAAATCTCCAAGAGAACAATAAAAACCAGAGCGACCACCGCTACTACGATCAGAGGGGCGACAGGCCGGATCCCCCACACCAGCACGGCGCCCGCCGCGTATCCTAGAAAGTGCAACTGAATACCCGCCTCTCGCTGCCACCTGAAGCATAGTACTCCCAGCGACCAAGAAGGAGTAGTCTCAGTCGGTCGTAACTGGAGAGCACGTTAATGAAGCGCCTGCGTATACTTGGTGCCGTTGGCGGCCTCGGCTTGCTTGCGGCCGCCCTTTTGGTCGCCGCTGGTCCGTCAAAGGTTCCCGAGGATGTGATCCAATCCTCGGTGACACGCGCGCCGGAACTCATGGAGCGCGCCTGGGCGCTTCCAGTTGCCGCGATGTTTCGGTCGAACATTTCCTGGCAATCGAACGGATCACTGTGCGGCCCGGCCAGCCTTGCCAACGTGTTCCGTTCGATGGGCGAAGAGGAGAGCACAGAAAGTGAAGTTCTGGAAGGAACCGGGATGTGCTGGACGGGCTTCTGCATCATGGGTCTCACGCTGGACGAACTTGCAACTGTCGCCCGCAAGCACACGGAACGTCAGGTCTCACTACTGCGCGACATCACCGCGGATGAGTTCCTGGAGCACATGAAACGCAGCAACGATCCGGGCCGCCGCTATGTCATCAATTTCACGCGAGAGAAGATATTCGGCTCTGGCGTGGGCCACCATTCGCCCATTGGAGGGTATTTGGAAGCTCAAGACCTCGTGCTCGTGCTCGACGTCAATGAAGACTACAAACCGTGGCTGGTTGAGCGTGAGCGCCTGTTTGCCGCCATGGACACGTTCGATGGGGACAATAAACGGGGACTACTCCTGATCGAGTGATAGCGCCACCAATCTACGCAGGTGCTTCGTCCCGGCACAATGACCAAAGCGCTTCCTCGGACTCTCTTTGCGCCCTCCGCAATGTCAGGAGCTGGCGCCATCGAGCCGGCAGGGGCATCGGATCGGATTAATACCGTGATGGAGCGTTCCACGTCTCAACCAGGTGGAAGCTTCCCGTTCGGCCGCGATACAGCAATGAGCCAGCATCGCCAGTTTCCCGACCTACACGTAGTGACCGACGGGGCTGATCTCAGCCAGTCCAAATAGGCCTGCTCGCCACGGCTGACGCCGTGGTGAGGCGAGGTGAGAGCAGCATGGAGCGATCAATCAATTCGATCTCAAGTGGCAACCGCGGTGTCGTCGCTATGAGATCGGTTGTTCGCGCACAGGCGGCCTTGGCCCGACACCAAACTGTCCGCCTATGCTTTCAGCGCCCTTATGATGAGCGACGGCATGTCGAACTCGACGGTCCCGCCATTGATCACGAAGGGCCTGAGCGTTGTCTCCGGTTCTTTCAGAAGCCGATCGAACTGTTCGGTGAGTAGGCCGCCTAGCGTCCACACGCAGGCGTGCTCGGTGGATAAGAGGGCATCGATGGGGTTGAAGCGCACCTTTCCGTTGCGCTGCCCGACCTCGGCATCCTCGATGCCCGCCAGGCGGCAGATTTCAAGCAGCTGCCCCGCATGCCTGCTCCCATTTCAGTCATTTCGAGGCGTCTAAATCCGGCGGGTCACCCAAGAAATGCCCGTAAGCGCGCTACGTCCTCGGGTTTTCTCCAATGGAGATCGTGGCCGTGCCCAGGAAGGGAAAACAGCTCCGCGCCAGCTATACCACCCTTCAGGTGCCCCCGATGCTCGGCGGTCGCAATCATGTCCTCCTCGCCACGCAGGTGTCGTTGCCGAAATATTCTGCAGCAGCGGAGACGGATCGTAGGGAGTTGCTCTTAAGTAGATCGATCGCCAGATCCGTCCGGCACCGCAGCACTTTCGCGCCGCGCATAGGCAAGGAAGTTCTCGTCGATGGGCGCGGCACCGGAGCAAAGCCAGCCGCGGCGCTCGCGTAGCGCAACGGATGTCGAGATCAGAATGGTTTGACCGACACTCTGCGGCCAGCGCTGCGCGGGCGCCTGGGCAAGCCGCCCTCCAAGCGAATGACCGACCAGATGCGCTGGCGCAGCTGTCAGGAACGCCGACACCTGGCCTGCTCGCCGGTCTGTCGCTATGGCCTCCGCATTCGCGAGCCGCTCACATGGGTGGCGCTCCGACGCAAACTCACGTCAAAATCTCTGAGCTAGGACAAGCGGAAATTCGTAGCCAATGTCCCGCTGCCGCGCACGCCCGCACGATATCGCAAGCATCCACGACAGAGCGCCCGCTGTTGTGTGATCTCCGTCTTCAGTCTAGCATCCGAGTGCCAAAGATATTGAACCGTTCGAGTGGAAAACGCCACCGATGCAGATCGGCAAAGCACGCGCGGCTACCACTGAAATCTGCGCCGCGACGGCAGACGCCGTAGGAGTGCGCGGAAGAGATCTCTGCGGCGATCTCATGGGGCGGCTGAGCTTCACTGAGTATTTCTATCTGCTTTTGACTGGGCGCCAGCCGACCGAGGACCAGCGCTACTTCCTTGATCTACTGCTTGTTGCGATCGCCGAGCACGGCATGATGCCCACAGTCCAGGCTGCGCGGATGACGCTCGCCGCCGATCCGAATGCGCTGCAGGGCGCGCTTGCCGCCGGCATTCTTGGCTGCGGGCCGGTGCTGCTCGGCACTTCCGAGCTCTGTGGCGCGCTGCTGGCCAAGGCCCGGAAGCGGGTGGCCGAAGGCGAGGACGCCGACAGGGTTGTCCTGGAGTTGGCTCGCGAAATCCGCGAGTCCGGCGGCAAGGCTCCAGGATTCGGCCACCCCGTGCACCGGCCGCTCGACCCGCGCGCCGAACGCATCCTGGAACTTGCCGACCAACGCGGCGTCAGCGGCCCGCATGTCGACCTGGCGCGGCGCATGCGCGAAGCGGTGGCGCAGGTCTGGGGAAAGCCGCTGGTCATGAACGTCTCGATGCCGATCGCCGCAGTCCTGCTCGATCTCGACTTCCCGCCCGCGATGATCAAGGCGATCCCGCTGCTTGCCCGAACCGGCGGCATCCTCGCGCATCTCGCCGAAGAGCAGCAGAACCCCATCGGCTTTGTGCTGGCCGGCCATGCTGAAGCAGCCGTTTCCTTACGGCGCCAAGGGCGGGACTGAGCCATGTTCGATCCTGAGGTGGAGACCCGCCCTTGGCGCGATCAGGCAAGGCAGGACGACGCCAAATACCGCCGGCAGGTCGGATATCTTCTCGCCCGCTCGGCTTTCTACCAGAACAAGCTGAAGCAGGCCGGCTTCACCACCGCCGATGTGATCGGCGGTTTGGAGTCGATCGAAAGGCTGCCTTTAACCGAGAAGGACGAGATCAGGGCGTCGTGCAGCACCGACCATCCGATCGGCACGCATCTTGCGGTGCCGAGGGAAGAAATCGTGCGCATCTTTTCCACCAGCGGCACGACCGGCACGCCCAGCTTCATTCCCCTGACGGCGCAGGATCTCGACAACTGGGTCGTGACGTCGGCCCGGAGCTATTCGGCCTCTGGCATCCGCCCGGGTGAAGCGATCGTCTCGACCTACAACGCCGGGCCTTTTGTGGCGGGCGCGGCGCTCGGCGCGTTCGACAGGATAGGAATGACCCACATTCCGGTCGGCACGGGAAATACGGAGCGGCTGATGGCCGCGATCCGCCTCCTAAAGCCGGCAGCGGTGGTGATGACGCCGTCCTATGCGGCCCATCTCGCGGAGTGGGCGGAGGAGCGGGGCTTCGACCTCAGGGGCTCCAGCGTGAAGCGCGTGCTGGTCGCCGGCGAGCCCGGCGGCGGCGAGCCGGCCCTGCGGGCGCTTCTCGAACAGGCATGGGGCGCCAAAGTAACGGAGGCCATGGGCATCGGCGACATCGGCGTTTCGCTATGGGGCGAGTGCGAGGAGCAATGCGGCATGCATCTTGGCGGCCGTGGCTTTGTCCACTCCGAACTGATCGATTCCGAAACCGGCGCATCCATCGCCATGGAGGACGGCGCGAGCGGCGAGCTCGTCCTGACCCATCTCAACCATCAGGCGGCGCCGCTGCTGCGATTCCGCACCCGCGACCATGTCCAGATCTGGACCTCTCTCTGCCGGTGCGGGCGCACCGCGCCACGGATCCGCTGCGTCGGCCGGACCGACGACATGCTTCTCCTGCGCGGCGTCAACGTCTTTCCCTCGGCCATTCGCGAAGTCGTCAACCGGTTCATGCCCGATGTGAGCGGCGTAATCCTGGTCAAGCCGCAGGATCCGGGCGTGCGGCAGGAACCGCCTTTGCCGGTGGTGGTCGAACTGGCAAAGGATTATGCTGGCGGCCCGGAACTTGCCGCCCGGATCCAGAAGCGCATCCGCGACGTACTCGTCTTTGCGGCGCGGGTCGATCTGGCGCCATGGGGCACGCTTCAGCGCAGTGAATACAAGTCGAAGCTGGTACAGCGCTGACGGCGCCGGCTCGTGGGAGGAGGAAGTCCAAATGCGGAAGCTTCAATCGCAGGGAGTTCATCACATAACATTGGTCGGGGCCGACAGACAGACCTCGATCGATTTCTGGGAAGGGGTGCTCGGCATGCCCTTCATCTTCGAGCAGCCCAATCTCGACCGCGCCTCCGAAAGCCATCTCTATTTCGATCCCGGCGACGGACGGCTGATCACGGTGTTCACCAACGACGACCGCAAGCCCGATCCTACACGGACTTCGACTGATGTCGGCTGCGTTCACCACATCGCATTCTCGGTTTCTCGCGTTTCGTTCCTGCAAGCGGTGGAACGGCTCGACGAGCGCAAGATCAAGCACAGCGGCGTCAAGGACCGCGGCTTCATGGATTCCATCTATTTCGAGGATCCGCTCGGCCTTCTGGTCGAACTTGCCTCGTATCGGTTCGAGCCGCCGCACGGCTTCACCCACGCCGACGTCCTGATGGAAGCGCACAAGATCAGGTTGAAGAGGAACGAATACGCCATCGCCGAAATCCATCTCGCCGACGCGATAGAGGCGCTGACGGCGCGCTCCCGGCCGACGCTGTCACCGGATCGCGAACCCAAGAACCCGTATTGAACCACCAAGGGAGGAGTTGAAATGTCCGAGATCAAGCTCAACGTGATCAAGCCCAGCGTCAACAATCTGACGGTCCGGGTTTTCCTTCGCGCCGCGGGGCTGGAGTTCA
>NZ_AHAM01000246.1 GCF_000236565.1 Mesorhizobium alhagi CCNWXJ12-2
CAGCGGGGCGATCTGCTCCCATTCCTCGTCCGTCAGATCGGACGGGTAGCGCTTGGCCTTCTTGGCGATCCGGGCCATCCGCCCACGGCTCTGTTCTGTCCACATCCAGAGCTTGAATCACAAATCGCCTCAACGCAAAACCCCAATCCGCGATTTTCCAAACGGCCTCTTAGAAAAAAGACGGAACGTATCGAGCTTTGTCGCAGACAGCAGTCGAAATAGACTCACGGTTCAGCGCGAACGCGATGGAGGCCAGATGTAGGTCACAGCAGTGTTGCGCGACTCCTTTGGATCATTTTGGTTCTTGCAAAGGGCTGGAACGGGTGGACTTGAGCCGTTGCGCGAACGGCCGATTTCGAGAGGCGCGATAAATGTCGCGAAATGGCGCTTCCCGCTCGTTCCGTTGGACGACATGGACTTGACGCGGTGCGCGCGCTGCCTTTTACTTCGCGCTACGCCGCCATCGGCGCCGGCTTTGTCACCACTGCTCCGTCTATGATCACGTGACCGATGCCGCGGGAACACATCTCGATCCGCGCGTCCACCTTGTACACCTGCCGCAACAGGGCGCTGGTGATGACATCGCGTGATGGGCCGCATGCGACGAGCCTCCCTTCGACGATGACCATCGTCCGATCGGCGAAGCGAAGAGCATGATTGATGTCGTGTAGGGCAATCAGCACCGCCGCGCGCCTCTCTCGTGCGACCGTTCGCATCAAGCTCAAGACTTCCACCTGGCGATTGAGGTCAAGCGCAGACGTCGGTTCGTCCATCAGCAGCACCTCTGGTTCGCGGACCAATGTCTGCGCGATGCTCACCAATTGCCGTTGTCCGCCGCTAAGTTCTCCGATGTTGCGAAAGGCTATGGTAGACAGGCCCAAGTCGGCAATTGTGCGGTCGATCGCGGCCAGATCCGCGGCGGTAACGCTCCAGGCCGAGTCCTGCTTGCGAGCGAGCAAGATCGATTCGTAAACGGTCAGCACAGCATTGGCGGCCGTGTCCTGCGGCATGTAGCAGATAGTATTCCGCGCCGCGGCGCGTGCGCCTTCGACTTGGATCCGGCCTGGACCTCGCAACAGCCCCGCGATACGCTTGAAAAGCGTCGACTTGCCGGCGGCATTGGGGCCGATGACGGCGACAACCTCGCCACCGGGAAGATGCGGTGTCGTAACCCCGCTCAGCACCAGCCGGTTGCCGTGGAGCGCTCCGAGATCGTCGAGTCTGACCGTCACCATGAGCGCCTCACATTCGAGAGGATGAGCGAGATGAAGAAGGGAATGCCGATGAGCGAGGTGACGATGCCGATCGGAAAAATCGTGCCTGGAATGAGCGACTTGCTGACAACCGAACTCGCCGAAAGAATAAGCGCCCCCGAGAGAGCCGAGGCAGGCAGAAAGAAGCGCTGATCCTCGCCGATCAGCATGCGGGCAATGTGCGGGCCGACCAGGCCGATGAAGCCGATCGTGCCGACGAATGCGACGGGAATGGCGGCGAGCAGGCTCACCATCATCATGGTTTCGAGCCTCAGGCGCGAGACTTTGACCCCGAAGCTTGCGGCCTTGTCTTCGCCCAACCGCAGCGCCGTCAGCGCCCAGGCGCGGCGCGCGAATATCGGAAGCGTTGCAAGAAGGATGAGGCTGGTGATGATGAGCTTGGGCCAGGTGGCCTTGGTGAGGCTTCCCATCGTCCAGAATACGACCGCGGCCAGCGCCTGCTCCGACGAAAGATACTGGACGAGCGACAACAGCGCATTGAAGGTGAATACGAGCGCGATACCGAGGAGCACGATGGTTTCGACCGTCACGCCGCGTTTGAGGCTCAGCAGGTGGATGACGAGCGCGGTCAGCATCGCAACCACGAAGGCGTTGAGCGGCACGACATACTCGATTGCCGCGGGGACGAGCGCGACGCCGAAGGCGAGCGCCAGCGCGGCGCCGAAGCTGGCAGCCGCCGAAATGCCGAGCGTGAACGGGCTTGCGAGCGGATTGTTGAGGATGGTCTGCATCTGGGCCCCGGCGACCGACAACGCTGCGCCGACGACCACCGCCATCAGCGCGACGGGAAGCCGGATCTCCCACAGCACCACGCGCACCTGAAGCGGCACGCTGCCGGGAGAAACGAGCGCCAGCACCACCTGGTCGAGGCTGTAGCTCGCAGGCCCGAGCGCAAGGTCGATGCAAAGGCTCAGGAGCAGCGCCAGGGCGAGCCCCGCGAGAATGAGTTGCTTGCGCAGGACGAGGGCGCGGTAGAGGCCACGCCCTTCTTTGGCTGACAGTGCCGTGGGTTCACTGCTCATCGGAGAGCGAGACCCAATGGCCGGGCCTGTAGTCTACCGGCAGGAACTTCTCGTGCAGCTCCTTGAAGGTGGCCTCGGCATCCAGATCCGCGAACAGGTCGGGGTGCAGCCATTTGGCCATCTGCTGAATGGCGACGAACTGATACGGGCTGTTGTAGAACTGATGCCAAATGGCGTGGATCTGTGCGTTCTCCACCGCCTTGACGCCCGTGAGGGCGGGCCGTTCCGTCAGGCCCTTGAGCTTCTTCAATGCTTCCGCTTTGTCCGCGCCCGGGCCGACGCCGACCCATTTGCCGCCCGGCACATAGGCGTCCCAATTACCGCCCGTCACAATCACCTGGTCGGGATTGCTTGCG
>NZ_AHAM01000245.1 GCF_000236565.1 Mesorhizobium alhagi CCNWXJ12-2
CAAGGCGCCGAGGCGGGAGCGGCACAGCCATGAAGTCAGTTGCAACCGTCACACAATGCGCCGCGACAGCCCTTCAACCGCTTCTTTCACCCAGGCAGAAATAGTGGGTTGATGACCGTTGACTTGAGCGGCTATCCTTCGACCCTGGCCGTCTAACGGTATCGGGATAGCGACGCAGGTCGGTCGCACGCCCCTCACGCTGGCCAGTGATTTCAAGCTACGCCGCTGCCCCTGCAGCCGGTGGCTTTGCGCTTATGCGTTACACAGTCAGTCGGTGGAGGGGATGAGATGGAACTCAGCTTAGCAAGGTTCGTCTTGGTGACTGGCATTGGAATTGCCATCGGAGCCGTGCTGGGCGCAGGATTTGGCGCCTGGACGCTGGACGATCTGCCATTCGGCATCGGGATCGGAGTCGTCTTTGGCGCAGGCGCCGGCGCCCTTGCCAGCATCGCCGCAGCGTCCTGAGCTTGCCGTCGGATCCTCAAGCATCCGCGCGGCGTCTGCATATGGCGGCCCGCGAATAGTCCAGTACGAAAGTTGAAGCAATTGCCGATAGCTCGCCAAAGCCAATCGTGTTACTATTCATTGTCCTTGAGCAGGACCGACCGTTTTCGGCTGTGAAGCTGATCAGACCAAGAGATGGCTTACCGAGGAGGCCGGGCATGCTCATAACACATGGAATATCGAACCACAGAATACTGGGTGCGGACGAGCTGGCCTTTTTGTGTCAAGCGTTTGATGCCGCATGCCTGATCAATGGCGACCCATTGGCAGATGCAGAGACAATCGCCAAGGCAATCATCGTCACCTACGAACAAGGCGTGACAAACGAGAAGGAACTGGTGGAGGGAGCGATCCTCTCGGCCTCCACTCGTCGGGTCGATATGTAGGGTGAGTTGCGCCGCCCCGATGAATGGGCTTGCTGCGAGCGGCTAGCAAATCATTGGAAGCCTGCCGGAGCGGCCAGCGCAGCTGGAACTGAGGCAGAATATCAGCCTTCTTCGGTAATGGCATGATATACTGACCTTTTCGCGGATCGTTAAAGCTGGGGCCGGCCTGTTTCAACACGCCGTGCCAGCGCCTCCGTTCGGCCGGTCCGCATCAAAGGTCAACAGGTTCGTCGTCGCCTGGATGTCGTGACCGATCTCACTTCGCGGCCTATTGGCCTGCGGCTTCCCTGGCGATTTCGTCGAGCAGAGCGTCGATCCCGTCGCGGCCATCGCCATCGGGCAGACGTCCGAAGCCGACCCTCACCGTGCCGGGCTTTCCCTCCACCTCGCAGGCGAAAGCCGCCTTGGCGATAGAAGGCTATGTGGTCAGCTCCTGCTTTGCGCGACGGCGCCGCCGAGCAGACTGCAAGCGCCCGGCGTTTACGGCGCCGACATCAGCGCCCGTCCTTTCGAGCGGTCTGGCTGACCGTGATGGTCAACGAGATAGCCCCGGCTGATGATGGCGTCCGAAACGTCCCCGGCGACGCGCCGGCCAAGGGCGTTTCGGTGTCATAGGCCGTGAATGCCTGTTCCTGTGCAGCGGCGGCGCCGAAAAGCCAGGTAGGAATATGGCCTGAGCTGCCATTGACTACAGGCTTATTTGCTTCGGTCAAAGAACGTCAACGGGGGTGAAAACGGTTGCTCAGATTTCCGGATGCGTGTCGTATGCCGCCTGCGCCATCTCGATCTCCCATTTGTACCGGCGGCTCCAGGCCACCAGCCCAGCTATGTGGTCGGCGAAGGAGCGGCCGAGGTCCGAGAGTTCATAGGTCACACTGGGCGGGACGGTCGGCGCAACGTGGCGAAGGACGTGGCCGTCGCGTTCCAGCCGCCGCAATGTCAGGGTCATCATCCGCTGTGAAATCCCTTCCAACGCCCTTTCCAATTCGCGGTAACGGCGCGGACCGGCAGAGAGCTCGGCCAATGTCATTACGGTCCATTGTTCGCCCAGACGGCCGAGGATAAGACGCAGTCCGCAATCCTCGTGGTTCGAGGGCCCGCAGGGCTCGAGTGGGGTAGCAGTGCGAACATTCATGTACGTTCCCGACAAAATTGTGCCCTCTTACGCAGGTTTTGCAACTTCCTTACGTTAGCTGGAAAGCATCGACGAAAGGAAGTTTCATGATCCTGATCACCGGGGCCTCTGGCCAGCTCGCCTCGCAGATCGTGACCCGGGCAAGGCAGACGGGGCTTGCCGTTCTCACCGCCAGCCGTTCACCCGATGCCGACCGCCAGATGGATTTCGATAGGCCCGAAAAGCTGGATTTCACGGGGGTCGAAACCCTGTTCCTGACCTCGGCCGGATATGCCGAGGACGATGTCGTCATACGTCGGCACGGTGCCGTTCTGGCCGCCGCCCGCGCCCAAGGCGTCCAGCGCATCATCTATACGAGCCTCAGCCATGCCAGTGACCATCTGGCCTTTGCCCTCGCACATCGTTGGACCGAGCGGGAAATTCGGGGAAGCGGTATGGCCTGGACCATACTCCGCAACGGCCTCTATGCGGAACTCATCGGCGCTCTTGCCGCGCCACGCGATGGGCGAATCGAGACTCCCTTCGGGCAAAGCCGGATTTCGGCGGTCGCCCGTGCCGATCTTGCAGAGGCGGCGCTCGCAGTGCTGGCCGACCCGGCCTCCCACGCGGGGCGATATTATGAACTGTCCGGCACCACCGCATTTTCGGTTCCCGAGCTCGCGGCGCGCATCGGCGTCTCATACGAACCGGCGGTCCTTGGGAGGCAACGCGAGCGGCTGTCGACCTTGCCGCTGCTTCCCTTCCAGCCGCCAATGCTGATGTCGATCTTTTCCGTGGCGGCAGCCGGATTCCTGGAAGCCGAGACGACCGACCTCAAGGCGTTGGTGCCCCAACCTCTGGACGCGCTGGAGATTGCCTGCGCGGTCGCGCAGCAATCCGCGCAATAGCCCATCCGGTCCGACATGGGGGATGAACGCCAAGGGCTCATTCGCGACCTTCTCGCCGAAGTATTTAAGGGCGGCATCGGTCGTATCACGACACTGGCGAAGCGGGCTACCGCGCGGGAGACCATGAAGGCTTGGCGCGCCATCACGCTCAGTCCGATGCAGTCGCCTATGCAATAGCCTATGCCAACGGCCAGCTCCATGACGTCGACGTGAGTGAGATCATCATTTGGCCGACGGCAAGCCCGCATTGATCGCCGTCCTTCTCCGACGGCAGAAGTCGACCCCGCAGCGGAAGTTCGTGCATTGTGGGAGGGCAGTCATTGACCAGACATGCGCGTCGGCGGCGTCCCGTGTCATCCTCGAAGTTGTAGATCCAGCCCGTCAAGCGCGCCTCCCGATCGGTACGTAAGCTTTCGGGCATGCGGGTGAATGGATGGTGAGCCTGGAACTCACCCACCGGCGCACGGGAACACCGAACTTTCCTCGTTCCCTGTGTCTTCGTGTTATTATGGCGACTAGGGAGATGGCTCGATGAGCGAGAACCGCAAGCTAGCCGCGATCCTGGCTGCCGACGTGGTCGGGTACAGCCGGCTGGCGAGCGCGGATGAAGATCGTACTTTGGCGAGGTTACGGGCACTGCGCAGCGATCTGATCGATCCGACCATCGCCGTACACAACGGACGCGTGATCAAGCGCACAGGCGATGGCGCACTGGTCGAGTTCCGCAGTGTGGTAGACGCCGTGCGCTGCGCCCTCGAAGTGCAGAACGGCATGGTCGAGCGCAATGCCGGCGTGCCGCAGGACCGCCGCATCGAGTTCAGGATCGGTATTCATCTCGGCGACGTAGTCGAGGAAAGCGACGGCGATCTGATGGGCGACGGCGTCAACATCGCCTCGCGTCTGGAGGGCGTCGCTGCCCCCGGAGCCATCTGCCTGTCCGAGGACGCCTATCGGCAAGTCAAGGCGAGGCTTGACCTCTCAGTCAGCGATCTCGGCAATACGCAGCTCAAGAACATCGCCGAGCCGATCCGGGTGTATTCGCTGCGTGTCGGCACCGCCGAGGCAAAGGCAACTGCAAACTCCGAATCCATGACAAGCCGACCGGCGACGGTACCCCCGCCGAAGCTGTCGATCGCCGTGCTGCCCTTCGCCAACATGAGCGGTGATGTCGAGCAGGAGTATTTCGCCGATGGAATCTCGGAAGACATCATCACGGCCCTCTCAAAACTGCCGCAGCTCTTCGTGATCGCCCGCAATTCATCGTTCACCTTCAAGGACAAGAACGTCCACGTGCAGGAGGTCGGCAGAAATCTCGGCGTACGCTTCGTGCTGGAAGGCAGCGTCCGTAGATCCGGCAACAGGGTACGGGTCACCGCGCAGCTTATCGATGCAGCCTCGGGCGGCCATCTGTGGGCGGAGCGCTTCGATCGCGACCTGACCGACATATTCGCGGTGCAGGACGATGTCACTCAGCAGATCGTGGATGCGCTGGCCATCAACCTGACGGAGGGCGACCGGCAGCGGCTGGCACACGAGCAAACCGGCAACGTTGAGGCGTATGACTATTTCTTGCGTGGCCGAGAGCTGTGGCACCGGCTCACCAAGCAGACGAACACCGCCGCCCGGGACCTTTTGCAACGGGCCATCGAACTGGACCCGAATTTCGCCTCGGCCCACGCCTTCCTGGCCCTTACCCACGGACTCGACTACTTGAACAGATGGAGCCCGTCACCGCCGAATTCCCGCGAGCAAGCGGAAGAGCTCGCGAGGCGGGCGGTAGCGCTGGATGATCGCGATCCTTGGGCGCACTGGGCGCTGAGCATTGTTGAATTGTATTCGCGACGGCACGACGTGGCCATCAGCGAGGCCCAGCGTGCGATAATCCTCAATCCGAACTTCGCTGAAGGGCACGTCAGCCTCGGCGAGGCACTGTATTACTCGGCCAGGGCCGACGAGGCGCTCAAGTATTTCGATCGCGCGAAGGTCTTGAACCCATATTTTCCGGATGTGCTATTGCACTTCCAGGCCTTGGCGTCGTTTCAATTGGGAAGGTACGAGCAGGCAGTTGGTTTGCTGAAAGAGCGGCTGACCCGCAATCCCGTCACCGATGTCTCTCGCGCGCTTCTGGCTTCCAGTTTCGGCCATCTGGGCCGTTTCGACGAGGCCCGCGCGGCTTGGCAGGAAGTGTTGCAGGTCAATCCCGACTACTCCCTGGAGTACCGTCGCAAAGTGCTACCCTACAAGAACCCCGAGGATTTCGAGTTGGTGGTGGACGGGCTTCGCAAGGCCGGCTTGGTGTAATTGCGGAGCCAGGGCAATGCCTGGTTTCAACCTTTCAGCAGCCGCTCGCTCGAAGGAGGAGCAATGACTGGTGTTGGCGCCAAGCCGGTCAACGCGTCGGCTCGATTTTGTACAGGCAAGGAGCGCTCTACGCCGCAACCGGGTGGGAAAACGGTCACTCGACATTGCGGATCGCAACATGAAGCGAGGCTCAAAGGCTCTGCAGAGAGGAGGCGGCATGTTAGAAAGAACCGCTCGATTGCCTGGTCTGCCGTTCGCGGCGACGCTCCTTCTTGCCCTTGCCCTTGCCCTTGCCCTTGCGTTGCGTTGCGCAGATGTTTGCGAATTCTCGTGGTTCTGAGCGATGGCCCACATCACGTTCGATCGTGATCAATTCTGTCCGGAAGGAGGCGCGCCAAGGTGCTGGCGCTTCCCTGCTCGCACGCCGCGATCAGCAAGCGGAGCGCCTCTCGGGCCTTGATGCTCAAATCGTCGTCGCCTCGTAGCAGTTCGTCGGCACGCTCCAGAAACAGGCGCGCGGCAGCAAAATTTGACGATCGCATGGGTTCCTTCCCGGCCGAATTCGCCCTTTAGCTATATCGAAAACACAGTTAAATTCAGAGATAGCCAAAAGGTGATGTCCAAGTTTAAGCCAGTGGCGGGATATTCCTGCAATTTGTCCGATCGTTCCAGTTTTACACTTGTCTCGATGTTGCAATATACAATGGCGACGCGGCCAGCTTGTCGCGGCGGGAGGGACTTGTGCCCCTCGTTCCTCCTGCCACTGTCTCGGACAGCGGCCGCCGAGCGCCCGACTCTGGCTTTCTGACGATGGCCCGACAGGAGATGGCGAAGTTGTTCACTAGTCGGTAGCGAAGCCGGACGCCACCGGAAGGCGCGCCCTGTTGAGGAAATTGGCGACAGGGCGTTCAGAGCCTTTCGCTGCGATTAAAGCGACGTCCGCCTTCGTGCCACGGTCTGAACCGTTGCAAAGGCGGTTATGGCGCAGAAGGGGCCGTGAGGGTGGAGCGTTCCCCGCAAAGGCCGAGACAACCCAAATGCCGTTGCGGCTGGGTGAGATGGCGAAGGGTCGTGAACGAATGCAGGCCCCTCGGGCTTCAGGCCCCAGCGGCCCGTGACAATCGTGATTGTAAATTCAAGGTTTGAGATTTCGTTATGGAGTATGCTTCTATTCGCCCTCTTTGCTGTCGCCGCCCGATCCACCATTCGTACCCCCGCCGCTGCTACCGGCACCGCCGTTCGGCTGGCCATCGGAGCCGGTCGACGTCGAGACCACCGTGCCATCGCTGAGCGTGGTATGCGATGTCGTATCCTTAATTGTTCTGGTGCCCTTGCTACTTTGGACGGTTATATCGGGACCGCCACCTGTCGTCGTATTCCGTCCATTCTGAGCCAGTGTTGGGTTGGCGAAGATCATGGTGAAAAGAACGATCGAAAGAATGCGTTTCATGTTCAATACCTCCATTGGGTCGACAGGCGCACTTTCAACCAAGAGCAAGCCATATGGCTCGGTTCGAGAAAACGAAGGATATCGGAGCTAGCGGTTCCTCGATGTGAGAGAGTTCACATCAACGCCCGGCGCACTCGATTTTCTGGAGTGGTCAGCCGCACCAGTTTCTCAGCACACGCCTTTCGCGCGATGCCGAAACGCTCGAGCTTCGCAGTTGCCCAATTCGACACGCTGCGAACTGCAGCGCCTTATCAAGATGGCCGCGCGCGTGGTCGAGATGAAAAACCAAATCCGCCTGCACCTGCCGACCTCCTGCCCGGACCAGCGCATCCTGCGCATCGTGCTTGATCGGTTCCCGCGGATCGTGACGTAGCCAGATGAGGCGCCAACGCCCCGAAACGAACCCGCCGACCGCAACCTGCAAACCCCCGCTTTCCATCCACGACGGATCACCGCCGGCGCCCAAGCAGCTTGTCAAAACGAACCGAAACGCCGACCAGATCACCACTTCAGGCCGCCAAACGTCCAGCGCCTTGCGTAAAGCCGGCTAGAGTGGATGGAATCTAACGCTTGGTGCCCGCGCTTGACGGCGGCGATGATCTTGGCGGGATCGGCGGTCCAGGGGAAGGGGTTTGGCTGCTGGTTGTGCTCGGCGAGGAAGCGGTTGATGGCGGCCTGGAGATCGACGACGGAGTGGAAGACGCTGCGTTTCAGGCGGCGCTTGGAAAGCTTGGCGAAGTAGCCTTCTACCGCGTCGAGCCATGAGCAGTCGTGGTCGTTGGGAGCAAGTTCAAGGCGGTTAACAACTGCGACGGGAACTATACCCTTCACCCACGCCAGATGGCCCGTCGTGTCCCGCAGATCGAGCAAAGCATCGCGCGCTACCTGGCTCGGCAACATGACGCCTGCCGAGTTCGCACTGAAATCAACGATGGAAAAACAGGCCGCCGATGGCCACAAATCAAAAACCAAGACTCTCCCTCAACCCGGAGGAGATTGGGGTCGCAGGTCAGCAAGGCTCGACAACCCGCTTCAGCGCGAAGTGGCAACCTGTTTGCTCGAAAGAGGACGTCTATGTAGCAACAGGGGCCAGCGACAGTCCAGTCTCAGCGCGGTCGACGTGGAGGCGTCGCGGAGAACTGCGGAGCGGTTTTGGAAGTCCGACTTGGGCTGAATCAACGTGACTGGGATAGAACAACCGCCTCGGTCCGGTTCTTGGCGTGTAGCTTTTGCATAATTCGTGAGATGTGTGACTTGACCGTGTTCTGCGACAGGTTCAACTCGCTGGCGATGAGCTTATTCGGCAGGCCACGCAACAACGTCGCCAAAACCTGTCGTTCGCGTTCCGTGAATACGACATTGGCCTTGTTGGTGATACTGCACATCTCAGGCGCGATGTCGCTCATGGGCATAGCTGGTTGCAAGGCGATGATGTTCTCGGATGAGACGGGCGCCCAATTCGGACAATCCACAACCACCGCCCGCGGAAAGTACGCACCACCCGCGATTACCAATCGAAGGGCCGCAAGGGCAATCTCAACAGAGGCGGAGGCCGTGATATAGCCTCTCACGCCATAGCGGGTGACTTCGGAAATCATTGCATCGGATATCATCGACTCGTCGAGCTTGGTAAGAAGTATGAGAGGCCCTTCGGCCAGTGAACGACGAACATAGGCGAGATTCTGCAGCACGCATTCATCCGTCATGGCAGAGCTCCCTATATTGAGAGCAACAAGGCTGATGTGTTTGCCGATTATGGAGTCGAACTGGTGTACAGTCTCGATCTCCAGGACGGTCAAATCCTGGAATTCGTTCCGAAGGATGCGCGCAAGGCAACTTCGCGGCAGAGGATAACGGTCTACTACGACTATGGAAGAGCGTTCGTCATGGAAGCCGTTCTGTTCGACTGAAAACGAGAGAGTCAATTACCCTCCCCCTCATTTGCCGCCCAATATCACCTAAGCGACTTAACCAGCACCAGTCTACATCTAGTTGATGATATGGTTAAAAATGATTGCATTTAACTGAAATTTTTCAATTTTTAATTTCAATTGCGGGTTGCATAGTAGTTTCAGTGATTTGCGGCATAGTAGTTCTACAAATCTCTACGCAAGGCTGAAATCGGCCTGCACGACGGTTTGCTGCTCGACGGCCGCCGTTTGCATGGCGTCTACATCCATGTCGATTTCACCATTCAAGTACCTGATGGCTACAGCAGCGTCCTGTGCGGCATCGACCGCCTGGAGCGATTCGACAGTTACTTTGACGATATAGCGCTCTTCCAATTCGTCTTCGATGTCTATGTCGATATCGACGTCCTGATCGAACTCGAGGTCCTGGTTCACTTCGACTGTGCCACAAGGAGATCCGTCGCTGATGCGTATGTCGACAGTCGTATCCTGTTCGATCTCAATCGAGTCGTGCAGGAAAAGATCGACGTAGAGGATGCCGTCAACGTCGAAGATATCAAGGTCAATCTCGACATCCTGGTCTATGCGCATGTCTTGATCCAGCAGAAGGGCGAAATGTCCATCACCGTCGACTACAAAGGAAATATCTACGTCTTGGTCCATCATGAGTTCTTGGTTGATGTGAAGGCGCGCGACAACCTCACCCACATAGCCGCTGACCATGACACTTGCTTCCTGGTCGACAATCGCGACCTGCGTCACATTAATGCTGTGGGCAACATTGAGCTCGCCAAATATGTCGTCGGGGCTGGTCGGACAGTGGCTCGCGCCACTGCGGTTCTCTTCGCTCTCTGGCAGCGGTTGCTTATCCGGTCCGTCTTCCCGATGGTCATGGCCGCCGGCTCCTTCGCCTGCGCACGCAGTGGACGCATCGATTGACGCCGCCAGCCCGTTGATCAGTACCAACGCGGGTCCGTGGGAATCCTGCTCGAGCGGAAAGCCCTCCTGCTCGTTCGGCGGCGGATCGGCAGCCGGCAGCATAGTCTCGGACGAGATGGGAGAGTGGGGAACCTCGCGCGCCAGCGATAAGCTGTCGGCGGACATCGTCTCAGTTCCAATGATTTCCGTTGGATCGGCTTCACCCGGTGGCGGCAGATCAGCAGCCGGCAGCATCGCCGCCGACGGGATGGTAGAAAGCGAGGCCCCGATCGCCAGCGCAAAGCTGCCGGCGAACATCGTCTCAGTTCCAATGATTTCCGTTGGATCGGCTTCGCTCGGTGGCAGCAGGTCGCGAGTACCATCATCGGCGGCAATCATGAAACCCCTCCAGTGCCTCAAGGCACGTTCCCCAACGTAGATGTGCGCCCGTTTCCAGAGACATCTTCCGAAGGGGCGGCGCAATTCGCCTAATCATTCATCTCCAAAGCATTAGCCCGCGAACCCTCGCGAATGTGGCGGCCGGCGACAATTCACGACAGTCAGCCCCTTCCCGTACGGATCTGCCGTTCCAGTCTCAATCCTCTCGAAAGGCACGGTTGAAGCTATCGAGGAAGGGGCGCAGCACGTATTGGGCGACGGTGAACTGGCCGGTTTTGATCAGCACCTCGGCCGGCATACCCGGCATGATCTCGACCTCCGGTAACTCGTGCAGGGACGCCTCGTTGATGCGGACGTGGGCGGTGTAATAGGCTCGCTCCGTTTTCTTGTCGAGGAAGCGATCGGCGGAGACATAGGTGAGGATGCCCTCCACTGGGGGCACCCGGCGGTCCTTATAGGACAGGAGACGGACGCGAGCCTCGAGACCGGGACGAACCAGGTCGATGTCTTCCGGTTTGACTTGAGCCAGCACTATCAGACGGTCCTGATGGGGAACGAGATCCATTAGTGGCTCGCCAGCGACAACAACCCCTCCGAGGGTGTGAATGCGCAGATCCGTGATGGTGCCGGCCTCGGGGGCGCGAACTACCGTTCGGGCGAGCACGTCGTTGGCGGCCTGGATGCGCTCGAGGAGTTGGAAAATCAGGGCTTGTGTGTCGCGCAGGATCTGGGCGATTTCTGTGTAATGGTCGCTCTTCAGCTGGAGAATCATCGCTTCCGATTCTCCGATTGCTTGCTCGGCTCGCGAAACCTGAGCCAGCGTTTCACCAATCCGTCCCTCAAACTCAGCCTGTTCGCGCTCCAGGTGCAAGAGGCGCCCGCGCGTTTGCAGTCCCTTGACTACCATGGGGGCCACGGTTGCCAGTTCCTTCTTGATGATCGCCGCGCGTTTCGTTGCTGCTTCCACCTCAAAGCGCAACGCGGCGATTTCCCGCCTCGTCTGCGCTTTGCGCCGCTGAATGACACTGATCCGGGATGATTGGAGCCTGCGGCGGGTATCGAAGATGTTCACCTGCCCAGCCATTGTCTTCGCTAGCGAGGGGTCGCTCTGAGCGGCCGAGGTAAGTGCTTCCGGGAACATGATGGTTTCGCTACCCTCGCGCTCGGCCAAAAGGCGCGCCTCCAGGGCCTGTGCTTCCCAGAGCTGCATTTGAAGCATCTGGACGGTGGTGCGAGTCCTCGTGTCGTCGAGCCGGATCAGTGCTTGCCCGGCGGTCACCTCGTCGCCGTCGGCGACGAGGATGCGCCCGATGATCCCGCCCTCCAGGTGCTGGATGGTCTTGCGCCTCGACTCTGCCTCGATAGCCCCTGCGGCGATGGCGGCGCTTTCCAGTGGTGCATAAATCGCCCACAAGCCGAAGCTGATCACGAACACACCGACAACTGCAAATGCGCTCGCCGCAAGGAGGCGCAGGCGCCGGAACGGCGTTCCTGATGGCGGCGGCAGAATTTCCGCAAGATCGTGTGCGATGGTGCGGTTCGAACCTCTCATGACACGACCCTCTCGGATTCCTCCCCTATGATGAGGCCTCCCGCTGTCGTTGCCGGTGGCTGTTCGTCCTCGTGAGCTAGTTGCTTTGTAACCCTCCGCGCAGTGATGATCTGCGAATGCCTGACCGGAATGCTTGTGCGCCCGGCCTTGATCTTCCCGGCTACGTCGCGGCGGCTCCCGAAAGCGTCCATTCTGCCGTCGTCAAGCACTAGAATCTTGTCACACATGTTCATGATACCAAGGCGCTGGGCGATGAGGATGATTGTTGATCCCCGTTCACGCATCTCCTGGATCGCCCGCCGCAGGGCATCTTCGCCTTCGGCATCGAGACTCGCATTCGGCTCGTCGAGGACGATGAGACGCGGGTGACCAAAGAGCGCACGTGCCAGGCCGAGCCGCTGTCGCTGCCCGCCGGACAGCCGCATGCCGCCTTCGCCGACATCGGTCTCGTAGCCCAGGGGAAGCCGCATGATCGCTTCGTGCAACCCCACCATCGCAGCGGCAGTGATGACATCATGCGCCTGGGCATCCTGCAAGCGAGCGATGTTGTCCCTAACGGTGCCGCCGAATAGCTCTATGTCCTGGGGAAGATAGCCGAAATAGCGATGACCGCTGGAGGCCATCCAGATCCCGATGTCTGCGCTGTCGAGCCGCACATGGCCTGCTGTAGGATTGAGAGTACCGGCGATGAGACGCCCAAGGGTCGACTTTCCGGCACCCGAGCGACCAACCACTCCAAGGATTTCGCCCGGATTGACGGCGAAACTCAGCCGACAAAGAGTCGGCCTGTCCGCCCCGGGTGGCACGAACGTCACCTGCTCGACGGAGAGTTGACCATTGGGGCGCGGCAGCTCCATGGCTCTTCGAGGCCGGGGCGCGGCAGCTAGGATCTTGTGGACGCGAGCGTACCCCAGACGCGCGCTGCTGACCGCCTTCCAGGTGCCAATGGCGCCCTCTACCGGGCCCAGCGAGCGCCCGAGAAGGATCGATGTCGCAAAGATCGCTGCCGGACTGATGTCGTGCAAAATCACAAGCCAGGCGGCGCAAGCCATGACGATGACCTGCGTGACAAGTCGGATGAAGCGCGCGAAGGCCTGAATGGCAGAACCACGCGCTGCTGCGGCTAGTTGAGCCTCCTTCGCGTCCGACTGGTCATCGTGAAGGAGGCGGGCCGCTCCAGGCAACATTCCCATGGCGCTGATGGCTTCGACGTTGCGCAATAGGGATTCGAACCGGTGTTGGCTCACGACCCAGGCGGCGCTCGAACGGGCTAGTGGCTTGCGGGTCACCATCTCGTTGACGATCGCCAACCCGAACAGCACAACCGACGCCGAAAGGCCGATCACGCCAAGAAGCGGATGAACAAGAAACATTGCGAGAATAAAGATCGGCGTCCAGGGCAGGTCGAAGAGGGCTGTGCATGCGCTGCCGCCGAAGAACGAACGGAAGCCGCCTATATCGCGCCACGCCTGTGCCGCCGCAGACGGGTCGTTGCGCAAGGCTGAGTGCACCGCCGCGACAAGCACCGGCGCCTGGAGGCGATCGTCCAGCCAGCCGCCGATCCGCGCGAGCATCGCGCGGCGCAACGCCTCGAGGGTTGAGTGGACGGCCAGCGCCACGATTACGATCGACGTCAGCATCACCAACGTATCGAGGCTGCGGCTTGAAAGGACATGATCGTAGACCTGCAAGAGATACAGCGGGACCGTCAAAGCCAGCAGGTTCACAAAGAAGCTGAGAAAGAAAATCATGACCAGCGAGGCCTTGCAGAGACTGAACGCCTGCTCCACCTCCGTTCGGCCAGCGGCGTTGGCCGCAAAACGCAGGGGCGGTCGCTTTTTCTCGCCGTCTTGAAGCTCTTCAACCGCAGAACGCCAAGCATTTCTGAGGCCGGATGCGCCTGCAATCCCCATTGTCGCCACAGCCCGCATCCAGGAGAACGGACAACGCGACTTGTCCCGTCCGATGTCGACTGCAAATCTGTAGACGTATGCTCTCTCGGAACAGCCCGTAGCGTCACCCCCTGCGAACGGCGGGAATGGCAGGCCTCTGCAGAAATCGGAAGCGCGTTGGATTCCGCTTTTTGCGCGGCCCTTCACCCAAGCAACAGACATCGGCGGCATCTCCCCCACCATACTGAGCACCGGGACCAGTGCACGGTGCAGAAATTTGCCGGCACGTCCCGATCCATTTCTTCCGAGAGTATTCAATAGGAGGGGAGCCATGGCCAATGTCTCCATGAGGACGTCGCAGCTTTGCATGGGAAGCCCCAACGGCGACGTCGAAGTCTCGACAACTTGGGCCGTTTCGGTGCCCCCCGGGCAGGCGCCCGGATAGAATCCGGGCGCCATTGCTTAGGAAGAACGCTCACGCGAAAGCGAAATCGAAGTCGATATCAATATTCGCGTCTTGTTCGCCGTACTGTTCCTGCTCGGCGTAAACCTTTACGTCCTGCTCCTGGTCGACGTCGACATCGTTCTTGTTGGCCTGGTCGACGTCGATGTCAGTGTCGTTATCGTTCTTGGCATCGCCGTCAGCGTCCGCGTCAGCACGTGACTTGGACCACGCATCGGCATCGCCGTCAGCGTCCGAGTCGGCCTTGGATCTGGACCGTGCATCGGAATCGCCGTCGGACTTCGCCTCGGCCTTGCCCTTGTCTCCCCCTTCCGCGTAGGCCTTGCTGTGGGTCTTGGCATCGGCATCGCTGTCGGAGTCGGCCCTGGACTTGTTATGGGTCTTGGCATCAGCGTCGCTGTCGGAGTCGGCCTTGGCGTCATTGTCCGTCTTGGCGTCCTGGTCGGTATCGTTGTCGACCCTGCTCTTGTTGTCGTTGTCAATCTTTACGCCCGAATCCTGGCTGGTCTTGGCCTTTATGTCCTGATCCTGATATTGGTCGAAGTCCTGGTCGATATCAGCATCGATGTCGATGTCGAAGTCGTTGTCATCGAAATAGCTGGGTTTGTTCGATTTCATGGGATTTCCCTCCCTGTTGTTGAGGAACGCCGCTCTCGGGAAAATTGCTGCCGGAGCGGACCGACAGCCGCGAGGATGATCCGTTCGGATCCTCCGACAGCGCGTCGATGGGCAAAGCATGTTCGTTTTGCGACGCAGAGAATAGTTACCAATGGGCATCCGACCTAAACGGGCGCATAGGTCCGATCGGGTTCATTCCAATCGGCGGTGGTTAACCCAATCTGCTAATCCCGAAGGCTACCAAGATCCAGTGAGCCCTCGCGCATAGCTAAAAAGCATCAAGAAAGCCGGGACGAAGCCCGGCTGTCATGCATGCCCCAAAACGGTGAAGTTCACAGGTCGAGGTCGTCACTTACATCGACGACTACCTGGATATCCCCGAGCGCAGCGGCGAGTTCGTCGAGGCGAACGTCGAGCAAGTCCCCGTCTTTTCCTTGCGTCGCAGCTATCGCTGCGCTCGCGACGGACTGGATGAGCGGAACGATGTCTATATCGACGTTGGTGTCAAGGCCGTCGCGGATTTCCACGTCCACGTCGATGTTCTGATCAATTTCGTCGTCCTGGTCGATATCTGTATCCAAGCTGTTCCGGTCACCATCGCGCACGTTGATGTTAGCGTCACTCTCGATCTCAATATCTTCCTCAATGTCAACACCGACCTCGATGAAGATAACTCCATCTCTTTCGCTGACTTCGACATCCACGTCGATTCGCTGGTCCACTTCCAGTCTTTGTTGCGTCCTGACGCTGGCATCGCGTCCGCCAGAGCCGCCGCCCGCATCGATGTCTACATCCTCGTCCTGGTCGATTTCGCCGTTTTGGTCGATTTCCGTATCGACTTCGACTTCGACCGGCCGCGATCCGATAATCTTCACCCCGATATTGTCACGGTTTTCCAAGCGCGAGTCTTGGTCTAGATTGATGTCAAGGTTGCGACCGCCTTCACCGTCGAGTTCGTCGTCGTGCTTGGTGAAATCAATCTTCTTCATTTCATCCACGTTACCACGGTCAACGGTGTCTTCTTTCTTGTTGTGCTCATCACGCGCCATTGTAAATCTCCTCCCGTGGCCGCCGGTCGGCGCTATCACAGAACCCAGCATCTCATCGTTCGGAAAATGGTGATAGACGCCAAGACGGGCGAAACACCTTGGTCCAGCAGGGTACAAAGGGGATTCATTGGCGCTAGTTGAAGTTCCGGCGAGGACAGCGACATCACCTGATAAGACTAATACCTATGGGCCAATGGTTCGCTTTTGCGGCTTGTAGTGGACTGTTAAGCATTCCGAGCTATGGGAAGAGAACGGGGTGCCGCGATCATTTTCTTTTCGGGATGGTTCAGCCAACGAAACGTATCTAAGGGGTCCGCGACCGGGAATCGACTGTTGTGACCATGTCCGCTCCGGCGCTGGGAGGAGAGGGTGAAAAGGGCATCGATCGCCACCGTCCTGTTGTGTTCGATAGTTCCGGCAAAGGCTGAGGGCGGCCTCGCCGCAAAATGGGTGGGTCCGGACTTGGCGAGCATCGTTTCAGGCAAGTCCGATATCGTCACCCTGTATGCCGACAGACAGGCAGTCGTGGTTGACTACGTGATGGCCATGAGGCGATACGAAGTCCCACCGGGGCCGTGGACCTGGGTTGGCGCCAACGGCGATTCAGTGCGCAGGATTGGAAACGACGTATTCCGGGTTTTCCTCGGAAATTATGCCGGCAACTGGTTCACTGAATTGGAGTGTATCGCCCTTGAATGGCCAATGTTCCTGTGCAGTGATGGCAAAGAGAGAAAAATGTCGGCGCCCGACCCGAGCACGATGATTTTCGACGGCGTCGAATATAAACGCCTTTCGCCAAGCAAATAGATCGTCTCCCCCTGCCGATCAACGCGGGCGGCGGTAAGCGCTTAACGCGCGACCGTTGCTACCGCCGCTGGCCGAACCCGGGTGACTGCTTTCATCGGCCGTCTGGGGTCCGCACTCCATACCATTCGTTCTTGACGGCGTCATAGTGCTCTTGAGGCCTGTATTCGGCGACCTTGAGACCGATCCGCCGGGGCGAAAGATGCCCGATGGCGGAGAGGATAGCATAGCTGGCCACGACCACGTCCCGCTCCGCATTGGCGACAGCGATCAGGGCGTCGATGAGGTCGGCCTGGGAGTCGAGTACGTCGAGTGTCGTGCGCTGGCCAACATCGCGCTCTTCTATGACGCCGGCGAGGGCGAGTTCAGCGGCCGTTCCGGCTTCACGTGTAGCGGCAGCGGTTTCCCTGGCTGCTCGGTATTGCGACCATGCTGCGGCCACTGCCGCACGGACCTGATCTCGGCTGACGTCGACCTCGATGCGCGCCTGGCCGAGCGACTCTTTGGACTGACGCACCTGCGCGGATGTCCTGCCACCCTGATAAATCGGCACCGTAAGCGTCGCGCCGATGCTCGCGGCATCCGACGTGCCAACCGTGCTGCGGTAATTGCGCGAAACGCCGGCTTGCGCGGATAATTGCGGCAGCAACTGGCCTTCCGCGGATTTGACGGTAAAGCCAGCCGCATCGACCAGATGTTGCGTTGCCAGGATGGCCGGATGATTGCCTTCGGCAACGGCGTACGCCTTGCCCAGGCTGGCTGGCAGCAGTTTGGCTAGCGGGGAGGCGGCCTGCAGCTTGCCCGGCGTCTCGCCGATCACCTGTTTATAGACGGACTCGCTTACCGTTACCTGCGCCCGCGCCACGGCGACCTGGGCAATTGCGGCCGAGCGGCTCGCATCGGCTTGCGCAAGGTCGGTGAGGGTGCCTTCTCCGGCCTCAAGGCGAAAACCCGCGGCACGCGCCTGCTCGGTCAGGAATTCGAGATTTCGCTCGGTAAATATGGCGATCTGCCGGTCGCGAATGACGTCCATATAGGTGGCAGCGGCGTCGAACAGGATGTTCTGCTCGGTGTTGCGTAAGCTTTCGTTTGAAGCGTACACCCGCGCCTCGGCCGAGGCGACATTGTTCATGGTTTGAAATCCGTCGAACAGCGATTGCCGGATTTCCACGCCGAAAGACCCGGTGGTCAGTTTGGTGCCCGACTGCGAGATGTAATCGATGCTCGATATACCGGTTATTGTCGGGCGATAGCCCGACTTGGCGATGGCCACGCTCTCGTCCGTGACCCGAACGCCGGCACGCGCCGAGTTCAGCGTCGAATTCAGCTGATAAGCCTTTGTTAACGCGCCCGTTAAGCTTTCGGCGGAAACGGTCAGCGGGGAAAGCGCTGTCGCCGAAACGATGACAGCGGTAAAAATACTTATATGTTCAAACGGCACGACTCAATTCCTCATTCAACATCCTGCATATGCCGTAGGCGTCTCATGGCTGCCCTTCCAACAGGACGGCTTTGACCCTGCTGTAGTGGTGCGAGACCAGGTGACGCTCGTCCTCAGGCTCATCTGGCCTCGCCCGAATGCAGAGTCTTGGCGTGGGAGCGCTGGTACACGCAGGGTCCTGAATTCTGTTCCAGGTAGAACAACAGGTGGGAAGCAGGGGAGGCAGCAGGCAGGAGCCTGCAGTGTTGGCAGCGGCGGCCAAAGCCAAGTGGGCGACACGTGACATAGACACACCTCGGCGTGATCGCTGGAAGCGAATTCCGTCACGTCACCGCCCGGTTGACGTTGGGTAACGATGGCAGACTGCGGTTAACGAGAGCTTAGAGTCCGTTTTGAAATTCAGGGATGGGCATTTCGTCGGACAAGGTTTCCACCCATGGCGACGAGGATCATGGCGTGCGAGACGTCGATGCGCTTCTCGTAGTCGCGCACGAGCCGCCGCCACCGGGTCATCCAACCGAAGGTACGCTCGACAACCCAGCGGCGGGGGAGGACCTGGAACCCTTTCTGGTCGTCCGATCGACGGATAATCTCGACCACGAAGTCGAGATAGGCGGCTTTGTCCATGAGCTTCAGCCGGTCATAGGCGCCGTCGGCGAACAGATGCTTCACCCAGGGCCAACGCTTGCGGATGCCGTCGAGAATGGCCTGAGCTCCGGCGCTGTCGGAGATGTCGGCGGTGGTGAGGTTGACCATCAAGAGCCGCCCATCGGTATCGACGGCAATGTGTCGCTTGCGGCCGACAATCTTCTTGCCGGCCTCGTAACCCCTTGTTTCAGCTTGCGGAGCCTTGACCGACTGGCTA
>NZ_AHAM01000244.1 GCF_000236565.1 Mesorhizobium alhagi CCNWXJ12-2
ACCGCCAGCAGCCCGTCGCCCATGAATTTCAGCACCTCGCCGCCGCGCTCAACCACAGGTTCGGCCATGGCGTCGAAATGTTCGTCGAGCCTGGCAATCAGTTTTTCGGCGGGCATTGTATCGGCCAGGCTGGTGAAACCGCGCAAATCGGCAAACAGCAAGGCGGCGTAGATTGTGTCGCCCAAGCCGCGGCGTATTTCTCCGTTTAGTACGCGCCGCCCGGCGGACAGGCCGACATAGGTGTCGAGCATATCGGCGGCGAGGTCGAGCAGGGCGATGCGGTAGGCTGCGAGGCCGATCAGCGGGCTCAGCCTGCCCAGCATGGCGAGCTCGCCGTCGGTGAAACCGGCCGGGCGGTCGGTGGTAAAGGAAAGCACCAGCCCCGGCATGCTCGGGGCTGCCTCGTTCTGAAAGGCGAGAAGAGCCGCGAAATGGTCGGTGGCGCCGGCCCTCTTGAAGCCGGCCAGAATGGCGAACCCGCCATCGCCATCCGGCTCCTCCAGCCTCCAGCGCCGCTTTTCCTGTCCTTCCTTCTGCATCAGACCGAACGGGCTCTCGCCGAAGGCGGTCGGGCTTTGCTCATGACTGATCGTCTCCAGCGTGGCAGCGCTATCCGGTCTCCATGCACAGTTCACGACGCGAAACAATGGATTGACGGTCGGCAGGGCCAGGTAGCAGCGCCAAAGAGGCACGCCCCGTTCGACGAGCTTGCGCGCAACCCCATCCAGCACCGCCGGCAGGCTCGACCCTTGCAGGCCTTGCATCGCGATCCATTGGACGAGGTCGTCTTCGGAAGATGTCATGTTTCCTCTTTTCCGATTCCTAATGCATCTCGCCCGAAAGTGTCGTCGGTTTCGGAATAGCGACATACCATCGCTTTGGTTGTGAATCGGCACCCGAGCATCACCCCATCCACAAATGGGATTTCAATGAGCTATCGTGCCGATCGCGCCGATCGGCACGGAGACCCAGGCCGGTAGACAGGCTGTGTTCCAGAGCCACAGGCTACTGAAGCTGGCCGTCGCCGCTGCTGTCTGCCTTGGCAAAGTCGGCCATGACCTGGTTCATGAATTCTGTCCGGCTCACGCTGCCGCTGCCGTCGCGGTCCATTGCGGCGAACTGATCCGCGGTAAGCAATTGGCCTACATCGGCGGCGCGCAAACTGCCGTCGCGATTCGTGTCCAGTTTCTCGAAGGCATCGGTCATGAAAGCCTGATATTCAGCCTTGTTCACCGAACCATTGTCATTGGTGTCGAGATGATCCCGATGGCCCTCGTGCATTGGCGTGGCCTGCTGCGCGGTCGCTATGGCGGTGCAAAGCAGGAGGATGGAAACAGTTGTCGCGATTTTTGTTTTCATCTTGATGTCCCTTCTCATTGTTGTGGCTTTAGCGGCAGGTCAGGCGGTTGCCGAGGAAGCCGCCGCCGCCCACCCCGACTGCGGTGCCGATAATCCGGCCGGTGCCGCCACCGATCGTGCTGCCGATCAATCCACCGACGATCGCCCCGCCGATGGTCCCGGCCATACAGCCGAATTCCGCATTGTGGGCCCGAACGGAAGGGTCCGATGACGACTGGCAGGCAGTCAGGGCGAAGCCTGCCAATATGAGTGCCACAGCTGGTTTCTTCATTGGTCTCTCCAGTTTATGATTTCGAAAATTGAGGCCTTTGCGACGATCGGCGAATATCAGTGCCTCGACACGAGTTGGTCGATCCACCAAGCCTGCGCCGATCCCGATTCCGCAGGATCAGGAACGGGCCAAAAGCTTGTTCTTGATCATGCCGACGACGAGCTGGACGATTGCACCGGCAACGCCACCGCCAACGAGCTGTCCGGCCAGAGCGGCGATATCGAGCCCTGCCGCAGCATCGCCCGTTGCGCCGCCAAGCAGGGCGCCAAGCAACTGACCGCCACCCACACCGCCAATTCCGCCGGCAATCAGATTACCGATCTGCCCGAGATCGGCATCTTTCACCAGCTTGCCGCTGGCAGTCCCGCCGGCCGCGCCTCCGATCAATTGTGCAAGAATCGCTTCCATAAAATGCCTCCTTGGTTGAGAATCCCCGCCGAATTCCAAATTTTGAGCCGAGCATCCCCTGCTCAATGTGCCCCTTTGGCTACTTGTCCCGCACCTGCCGCATCATGCCTATTCACTCGGGTCAGGCAGCGACCTGTCGTTGCGACAGCGCGCCAGTGGAAGGATGTCGGCCGCGATCACTCTGGTGATCCTTTGTTGCCTGGCATTGGTTTCGACGGTCATGCACGCACACCCGTAGCCGTAACCGGAACCAGGCACATTGGCTTCCACGAATTGTCGGTCGTCAAAGGCCGGCACATTGTCGATGCCTTTGGGATCCGGTCGTCCCTGCATCTGGATCCACCAATCGCCGTGCCTGTCGGTCAGGAGGAGGTTGCCGGGCGTCGGGCTGGAGTACCAGCCACAACGGCGCTCGGCGGCAGTCGCAGGTAAGACCACAATGGCCAGGCAAGAACAGATGACGAACGGCAGGCGCATGAATTCTTCTCACTCTTGTAGGCCTTATGGCTTCAACTCCGTGTCGTAATTCTCTTCGATCAATGCGCAATGAAGCGTCACAGGTTGCTTCTGAACTTTGCTTAGTGGACCGTCGATAAAATCGCAGCCGAGCAGATTGTCCGAACTGCTCTTGCGTGCCGACGCAACGTTGAGGTTGACCTTAACGTCGCCCTCAACCCACTTGAGCGTCTGCATATCGACCTTTTTGCCGCTGATGTGAGCTTGCCCGCCTGAGCCAGAGATCTTCACCCATTCTTCCTCCGGTGAAACGCTGATTTGGCCAATCTCGTTAGCGTGCTTCTCGGCGTTCGGCTTCGGATCGCCGTAATAGTCGGCGAAGGCAGCGATTCCCTCTTTTTCAGCTGCGAGCTTGGCGGCCGCCTCTTTGGAAAGCGTCACGTTGACGTCGAAGCCCATGTCACCATGGGCTGCTGCCGGTACGGGCGCAGCTGGGGCGGCGGCTGAAACGGCAGCGGCTGGGACGGGGCAGCTCATGTCCCCGTCCTCGCATTTCAGGTAACCCTCGAAGTCTTTGACGCGGGATTGCGTCAGGCTATCCATGCACTGCGCCACGAGCATCGGCATCATGCTGCCGCCGGCCGCTCCTGTAGTCTGGAAAGCGCATTCCGCGTCGCGGAATTTAATCCAGTCCCGCTGTGCCTGAACGAGAAGCTTTGTGGTATCCGCATCGTCGTTCAGGCGGGTTTCGATCTGCTTGTAGAGCTCATTCAGTTTCTTGTCGGATTTCTTGAACGCAGCATCGGCGCAAGCGTTCAGGGCGGGCTGATCCTTGGCGTCGTCGTAGCACTTGTCGTGAGCAAATGCGAAAGCCGGCATGGCCAGCATCACGGCAACAGTCAGCATAGCGGTTTTCATCGATCATCCTCCGTTTAGAAATCCACCCTGACGGGCCTGGCTCCCCGCCAACTGTGGGTCTCAGCTTGCCGGAAACGGCCGGTCAGCATGGCCGACAAATTCGCTGAAATGATTGCGCCAGTTGATTTCAGGCGCTGAGGCGGGAAACGGCCGACGCCACGGCCTTGCAACGGGCACGTGGCGGTCTTCTGCAAAGGCGCTGTCTTTGGCGCGTTGAATGTCGTCGTTCCCGCCAGGAATTTGATCGTCGTGAAGTGCGATCGCATGCCTGGTCCTTGATTTCGCAAACGCGGCAAATCTCCAGTGATCATCACCGTCATTCCGTGACCGTTTCGGCAAAACAGGCTGCAAGATTTTGCGGCGCCCCGAGCTTCTTCGCCCAGGACACCAGTTCAGGTTTTTCCGACGGTTCGGCGTAGCCGCCCCATACGTCGCGAAACTGCTTCTTTCCGTTGACTGTCTGGAAGAACATCACGCCGTCATCGCTGACGGGCGTGGATACGTAGGCGGCGCTCCAGTTGCCGCTCTCCATGATCGTGATGAACTTCGCCTGAGAAGGCTTGAACTTGTTGTCCATCGCCGAGACGACGAGAGCGGCATATTCCTGCTTGCGCGCCTTCGTCACTTCCACCGTTACGCCGGAACAGGCGCTATCAGCGGCGAAGGAAGACGTCAGAGTAATTCCCAATCCGGTGAGGGCGATCACCGCAATCTTGGCATGTCGACGGATGAGACCGTTCAATTCAGACATGAGTGGCGATCCCTTCCTTGTTCGCAGCTGCGTCCATCAATCGGAATCATCGTCCGATGAACTGTCGTCGTCCGGCGCATCGACTTCGCAGCCGATGCCGCGGCATCCTTGGTAGTTGCCTTGCGTATCGAAGTTAGGATTGCCCTCTTTGTCGTATTGTGGCCTGTCGTCGATGGCCTGATCCCCGTCATCAGGATCATCGACCTCGCAGCCGACACCGCGGCACCCCTGGTATCTACCTCGGGTATCGAAGTTGGGATTGCCGTCGCGGTCGAATTGCGGTCTGGTATCGATAACGTTTGGCCGCCTTTGATCTGGCCTATCCACCAGGCAGCCCGTCCCGTGACAGCCATCGTAGTCATCGGTGGTGCAGCCGGCGATTGCCAGCAAAGCAGCGGCCAACGTCGCATGGACCATGAATTTCATGATTCATGCTCCGACGGGCCGACGGCTGCGGATTGTCTGTCAGATGTATACTTGGTAGCCGATTGCGGCCCGAACAGCATCCCGGCGATCAAGAGCAGCTTGTGCGCCTGCCAGAACGTGATCGCCCGCAGGCTGAAAGGGGCCGACACGGTGGTACTCCAGGGCCATAGAAGAACAGCCGACAGGCTTGCCAAGCCGACGACTGCTGCGAGCAAACCACCAGCCAGTCCCACCACATCCGGCATATTTGTCTCTCCGTCCGAAGGAGTCCGAAGGCTAGCAGGCGGCCGTCCCTGCTCCTGTCGACCGCACAAAAATCCTTCATGATCGGTTTTTGATGCTGATCTAAAGATTCAACTCGCCGAAAGGTTGCATGGAAATGTCGCATAAGGCAAGATTAGATGGCGATAGTTGATTAAACTTTAAATTAGAAATCGCTAATCAACTGAGTGTGCCGCAATTTTTTGTGTAACCGTGAGAAGGAAAACTGATCATGATCACCATAAGCAAGGCAATGATTTGGATGATAGCCACAGCTATTGTCGGCTTGGTGAGTTTTACACTTCCGGCCGTAGCGCAGTCTGACAAAGAAATGAATTCACGACTTGATGAATTATTCGGGCAGCACGAGCTCTACTACACGTTCTTTACCGACCTGAAGAGGGCTGTTTCTGCTGGTGACAGACAAACGGTTGCAGCGATGGTTGACTATCCGATCACTGTTTCCATCGGCGGCAAGGACGTGAAAATCAAATCGGGTAAAGACTTTGTGTCGCACTACGATCACATCTTTTCCGACAAAATCGTCACGGCAGTCGAGAAGCAAACCTATGCCGCTCTATTTGCAAATGACCAAGGCCTTATGATCGGGGACGGCGAGATCTGGATCGATGGAATTTGCCTCGACCACGACTGCAAGAAGCAGGCTGTAAAGATCATCACGATCAATTCCGACACCTAAACTGAGGTTTCAGATACGAGGTCTCCACATGCGATCAGCCTTAAGGGTCGCAGCATCGGCGGGCGTCATTTTCTGCATACTCACGACGCAGGTCGCCTTCGCACAGTCCCAACGCGAAACGCCAGCCCGCGCGGTGAATGTCGGCGTCTATGTCAGCCCGCCCTTCGCTGTCGCCGAGAACAACAGCTATGATGGTATGGCGATCGACCTGTGGGAAGTCGTCGCGGGCAATCTGGATCTGGCAACGCACTATGTGGCGTATCCCACCTTCCGCGAGCTCGTCGACGCAACCCGCAATGGCGAGATCGATGCCGCTGTCACCAACTTGACCATCACGCACGATCGCGCCGAGACGATTTCCTTTACGCAGCCATGGTATGATGCTGGCTTGCGTATTCTGGTGCCCGACGAGGGTTCCGCCGGTTTCTGGAGCGTTGTATCGGGCTTGAACGATGCCGGCCATCTGCGTGCCTATGGCTGGCTTTTGGCGGTCATCATCGCGGCGACAATCGGGTTCACGCTGTTTGACCGGAAGTTCGATCCGGATTTCCCAAGGCGTTGGCGCGAAGGGATAGCCGAGAGTTTTCATCACGTCATCTCGATCGCGGCCGCTGGCAAAGCCGGTGCGCGGAAAAACCTGTTCGGCTGGGTCGGCCGCCTCTGGCAAGCCATCTGGGTGATCGTTGGCGTCGGCGTGATCGCCTACATCACCTCGTCGGTGACAAGCGTCATGACGGCGGTCTCTATTGAGAGAGGAATCCACTCGCTGGCAGATCTGCCGGGCAAGACCGTAGGCGTATTCACAGGAAGCGTTGCCGAGGACTTCGTCACGGAGCTTGGCATCGCGTCCCGATCCTATCCGGATATCGATACAGCAGCAGGAGCGATGAAGGCTGGAAACATCGACGCGATCGTCGGCGATGCTCCCATCCTGGAGCACTTCGCCCACAACAAACCGCAAGAGAATGTCACGGTCGTCGGCAATATCTTCCACCCGGACAAATACGGCTTTGCCTTCCCTCATGACAGCGAACTCACGCAACCCGTCACTTTGCAGATCCTCCAATTGATCGAAGACGGGACCGTCGAAGAATTGCGCAATCGGTATTTCGGAAGCTCCACATGAATGGCGTTTCGACTTGTCGAATCTGCCCTGTGATCGGCAACGCGTCTGGCAAGCTTGCGTTGGCGCCCATGCGTGAAGGCCGCGGACTAAATCACCCCGGCTACGCGCTTCTGTCCTTCTTCCGGGCGCTTGAAACAGCCATTCCGGGTCCGGGGTGCTTGGGTAACCGATAACATTGATAGGCTCGATGGCCACCGTGCTAAGGACGCTCTCGACAAGTTGAAAGCGACAGTTCAGGGCGACACCGGAAAGCATCTCAGGGAATCGTGGCGTCACGCAATTGCGCACGCCCAGGCTGACCCGATTATCAATCCTGACGATCCCTTCGACGCACGACAGAAATGGCTCGCGGCGTGGGACAACTTTACAGGGAACCGAGAACAAGCAGAGGCTTCAGCCGGATAGTGTAATCGTTAGCTTTAGCGTCCTTCGTGAGGCGCGCATCATCCACCAAATTCCTCATCGAGCCCTCTTGCGACCTCGAGGCTCGTGAAAATCCAACTCGAAGCAGGCGCTGGAGAGCAGGCTTCCGTCGATGCGCCGGGCCGAAAACGGACCTTTGCAGGCGCTCCTCTGCCGTAGAGGCTATGCGAATGCAGACGACATTCCTGGCGTGAGATAGTACATTGGGCCGAGGAGGGGGCGCATCATCCAGGAGGAGTTATGATGGCTACTTGGCAACCTGATCCCTCGTTCTACCCCTCGCCCCGCATGGCCGCCAAGGCGCCGGCCGAAAGGCTCGCCTATGTCGCCTCATTCGACCCCGACCGCCAGAAGCCGGACGCCATCGCCGTCGTCGACGTCGATGCGAAATCGCCAACCTATGGCCAGATCGTCGGCCGGGTCGACATGCCAAATGCGGGCGACGAACTGCATCATTTCGGCTGGAATGCCTGTTCGTCCTGCCTGTGTCCCAATGCGCCGCATCCGCATATGGAGCGGCGCTATCTCGTCGTACCGGGACTGCGCTCATCGCGGCTTCACATTATCGACACCAAGCCCGATCCGAAGAACCCGAAGATCGTCAAGGTCATCGAGCCGGAGGAGATCGCCGAAAAGGCTGGCTATACGCGCCTGCACACGATCCATTGCGGGCCTGAAGGCATTTACGTCAACGCGCTCGGCAATGCCGAAGGCAAGGCGCCGGGCGGCATCTTCCTGCTCGATCCGGAAAGTTTCGACGTCATGGGCCAGTGGGAGATGGATCGCGGGCCGCAGCAGCTTGCCTATGATTTCTGGTGGCACCTCGGCCATGACACGATGGTGACCAGCGAATGGGGCACGCCGGACACATTCGAAAACGGGCTGGTGCCCGAGATCCTGCTCAACTCCAAATATGGCCGCCGCCTGCATTTCTGGGATCTGCACAAGCGCAAGCATCTCCAAGAGATCGACTTCGGCGAGGAGCATCAGCTCGTCTTCGAGCTGCGCCCGGCGCATGACCCGACCAAAGCCTATGGCTTCGTCGGCTGCGTCATCAGCCTGAAGGACCTCTCCGCCTCGATCTGGACATGGTATCGCGACGGAGATAAATGGGCGGTCAAGAAGGTGATCGAAATTCCGGCTGAACCCGCCGATCCCGATGTCCTACCGCCCGTACTACAGGGCTTCAAGGCGGTTGCGCCGCTGGTCACCGACATCGATCTTTCCATGGACGACCGCTTCCTCTACGTCTCGTGCTGGGGCACGGGCGACATGATCCAGTACGACGTGTCCGATCCTTTCAACCCCAAGGAGACGGGGCGCGTGCGCATCGGCGGCATCGTTTCGCGGGCGTCTCATCCGGGAGCGAAGAATGGCGCGCTGAACGGCGGGCCGCAGATGGTCGAGGTCAGCCGTGACGGCAAGCGCGTCTATTTCACCAATTCGCTCTACGGGCCGATCGATCCGCAATTTTATCCCGACGGCATCGACGGCTGGATGGTGAAGCTCGATGTGGGCGAGAACGGCGGCATCGCCTTCGACGAGAAATTCTTCGTCGATTGGCCGAAGGGCCACCGCCCTCATCAGGTGCGCCTGCAGGGCGGCGATTGCTCGTCGGACTCCTATTGCTATCCGTGATGCGCGTGGTGCCCGGCACCGGCGCGCGGTCGAGTTTCTGAAATGTCGGCCTGGCTGGTGCTTGCCGGGCTCGGCGCCTTTCACGGGCTGAACCCCGCCATGGGCTGGCTGTTCGCGGTTGCCCTCGGGATGCATCGCAAGAGCCGGCGCGTCGTGTGGCTTTCGCTCGTTCCGATCGCGCTCGGCCATGCGGTCTCGATCGCAGTGGTCGTGTTCGCGGTGGTGGCCGTCGGGACGGTCGTTGACCAAAGCCTGTTGGAAGTGATGGCCGGCGCGCTGCTTTTGGGCTGGGCCGCCTATCATGCCGTTTATGGTCACCGCCATCGGGTTCGCGTGGGCATGCAGACGGGGCTGGCAGGGCTCGGCCTGTGGTCATTCCTGATGGCGACGAGCCACGGGGCGGGCCTGATGCTGGTGCCGGTGCTCATACCGCTCTGCCTCGCCGCGACGCCGGCGCGCGAACTGACCGCCGAAGGATCGCTGCCGGTGGCCCTTGCCGCCATCGGCGTGCATATGGCGGCCATGCTCGGCGTGACCGCCGCGATCGCGACAATCGTCTTTGAATGGCTGGACCTTGGATTTCTGCGGCGCGGCTGGATTAACCTCGATGCTCTGTGGACCGGTGCCTTGGCGATAACCGGCCTCATTCTCATTATCTAGCAGCCTTCAACCAACGGGCCGCCGCCTTATTCGCCGAAGGAAGGATTTTGTGGGGATCGCAAGCAGTCCGATCAGAAAGGCGGAAGGGCTGCATTTTCCGCGGCCACGACTCTCGCGGACACCGACGATGTCGGCTTTCAGGAAACGACAGAGCGGATCCCTACGGCCGACATGCTGCGCATTGCCGCCCGGCAGGTTGAGATGGATGGCGGCGAGGCCAGGGGACTTCTGCAGCGCCAGCATGTTTGTAACGACGGCGCCCCGGCCGCAGCAGGCAGTGTGCGAAGCATCCGCGCATGTGCGGGCTTCTCTGTCCTACGCCGACTTTTTGCGGCGGCGACCGTTCGGCTTTTGAGTAGGCTTGTGGCCCAACCCCAAAGATTTGGCCAAGTCGGATCTCGTCTTGGAATAGTTCGGCGCGACCATCGGGTAATCGCTCGGCAGATTCCACTTGGCCCGGTACTCGTCCGGGGTCATGCCGTAGCTGGTCCTGAGGTGACGTTTCAGCGACTTGAATTTGCGTCCGTCCTCCAGCGAGACAATATAATCGGGCCTCACGGACTTCTTGATCGGAACGGCAGGCATCTGTGGCTCGGCTAGTGCAGGAGCCTCCCCCTCGACCAATCCTCCGAGCGAGGCCGCAACACTGGCGATCAGATCTGGCAAAGCTGACACTGGAACAGGATTGTTGCTCACATAGGCGGATACAATATCGGCAATGAGCTCTGTCTTGAGATCATTTGTATCGGTCATTTCTATTTTTCCTCAATCGCACAGGCTTCTTTTAAACCGCTATAGTAGACGACGCAATCGAGCTTGCCCATTCGAGATCATGTTTTGCCGTCGCGCCCTCACCCTGCATTGATCATGATGGAGCGGAAGACGACCGGCAGCAGGCTACCGTGCGGGCCACTGATCCTTGCTAACCACAATCGCCAGCAAGTCAGTTTTGTTTGGGCCCCGTTTTCGAAGGCGGCCACAAAGCGCCTTTGCCAAATGGAACTCTGGTGGGGAGCCCGGCGCCGTCTCGTGCTTGACGCATGCATCTTCGAAATCCTCATGCAGGAGTGCAAGTCAAGCGAGCAACATTGCCACTGTCAGCCATCGCCATTCCTACGCCGGGGGGCGAGGGCGGTCAGTGCTTGGCGCCCGGCCAAATCTCGCCACAACCGGCGGGCATTGAACGGCATGCGATTTTCTCCACTCACAGCCGCTCTCGCCGCCCTGGCCCTACTGGCGGGATGCGCGACGCCGCCTAGCCGCATTCAAGCGAAACCGGTAACTGATAATCGCTTCGCAAATCTTGACTGCCCAATGCTGATTTCCGAGCGCGATCGGCGCAAAACCATTCGCGACCTCCTCGAGGATGCTCAGGGCGAACGCTTCCGCGCAGACCTCATCAGCGGAGCCCTGACCGGGCTCACGCAATCCATGGTTTTCTCGCCCGAGGCTCGCGAGGCCAAAATTGCTGAAGTGAAGGGAGAAATCGCCGCGCTTGATGGTGAAATCGCGACGAAAGAATGTCAAAAGCGGATTGGTTGACCCCCCTCGACAGTCATGATGGACCAAGTCGAACGCTGGGCGTTGTCCGAATCGCGCTTCGCCTTGAAGCCCGCAAGCGACGCCTCATGCTGGTCGATGTCGGCCCGGTTTGCCGCGCTGCCTGGGCCATGCCGCTTGCCCTGCGCGCTGAACAGCGACGTTAACCAGATCATGGCGCGCTGGCCTTGGAAGCCGGTCGGCACTTTTTGCGGAACGACAGCCATGGCGACGCTACGGAAGTCTTGCCACGATAGTGGATCCGATGGCGGATTGGCCTCGGATCGGAAAGCCATCACCGGCAATGTCAGAACTCGTCGTTGCGGATCTTCTCTTCGAACATCTCACCAAAGCTGTCAGACGGCCGCTTTGGACGGAACATCTGTTCAAACGGATCGTAGGCATCAACCGGCGGTTTCGCCGGCCGCTGCTCGTCGGACCTGTGCTCGCGATCACGCTTGTTCATGCTAACCTCCTGCTTTCCCCACGTCAGCAGACGTTGCGGATGCTGTCCTGTCAAATCACCTTGGATGGTCCGCCTAAACTTTGCGTGTTCCGAAAAAGAAAGGAATGGCCGACGCACCGCCTTTTTTGGGGGGAGAGGATGGTTCGCCGGCCACTTCGACCATATGGGCATATGGCAGGGGCCGAGCATAGGGCAGCGAGCCGCCGATTGCGGCTTGGCCAATCGTATGGGTGGCGTCCCTCGTTCGCGCGAACGGCTGCTCACCAGGCTGCCCCTATGGTCCATGCCAACCACGCGGCCAAGCCACATGCACAGCCCGCGGCCACGATCTTTAGCAAATACCGTGCCCGCTTGCGCCGGCGGGTTATGTCACCGGTCCAGTCGTAAGGCGATTGGTACGTTTGATGGGTCCGCAACTTCTACTCCGTTACGCGGCTCGGAGAAGGGCGATGCTCCTCCAGCTTGGCTAACAAGTAGTTAACGATCTGGCGCCCCCAAATCATTTACGCGGCCATCGGCGGAAAGAAGGGGCGGCTGATCTCGGAACGGACGAATGACAGAACCTTGCCATCCGAGCCGAAGGGTGTCCCTTGGCGGCCGGTCTCTACCCAACCACGCAACATTCGCTGCAATCAGCAGCCCTCCGACCATCCTACGCCAGCATGCAATCGTCCACGCGTCCGCTACGTTTGCCTTTGTGAGCACGCCAGCTAAGGCGAATACCAGCGCCGATGCGATCATCAGGAATACACCGAGCAGATGCTCATCGCGAACAGCCACCTTCGCCATCGGCCGGCCTCCCAATGCGATCTTCACAGCGCTTGCAGAAATACTCCAAGGCTACCGACCGAAGGGTTTGCGTGGTGGTCGCATGGTCCATGCATAGGAGGTAGGTTTCATGCGTAAACCGGGATTGATGTGCGGCCTGGAGGAGTAGGGACGCGTCAGACTGAGCCCGAGCTTTTTCATGCGTGACTTTCTCTATTCCGAGATCGCGAATTTCTACGGCATCCCGAAGGTGCCGGATCCCGATCTCGCAATCGAAGCCGGGAGACGCCTGTGCGCTGAATTGTTGCAGCCAATGCAACAAACATTTGGACGGATCGCCATTCGTTCGGCCTGCCGTTCGGCCGAAGTGACAGATTACGGAAACAAAAGGCATCATGGCGAAAGCGTCGAAAGGAACGCCGGCTATCACATTCCGGGATTTTAGGGACAAAGCCCCGCGACCACGAGAAAATTCGCGAGTCTCGCCTGGACCGGCTGAGAACAGGTTCTTCTGCGATGACAAGCCCAGTTGCCGGGAGTATCGTTAGCTGCGCCGGGGGCTTCTGCGGGACCGCTCACGATGGAGCCAAGGCATGAGGACTGCTCACGAACCCGATCCGTCAAAGATCTTTATCAGCCGTCGCCAGTTTCTCGCCGCCACGTCGGTGCTGGCATCCGCGCCACTCTGGTCGTGGCCGGCATTTGCCGCGACACCTTACACATTCAGCCAAGGTGATTTCGAAATCTTGGTCGTGAGCGACGGAGAACTCACTTTACCGGCCAGCCTGCTTGCGCCGGACGCCCCGCCTGAGGAGTTGAAGGCGCTTCTCGAGATCACTGGGCAGGGTCCGGAACAGGTGACCGCCGCCACCAACCCCACCGTGATCCGCGCTGGCGACGACATCATCCTCGTCGACAACGGATCGGGAAACAAGTTCCAGCCGACTGCCGGCAAGCTCGTCGAGAACCTGAAGGGGACCGGCATTGAGCCCGAGAGCGTGACCAAGCTGGTTTTCAGCCATGCCCATCCCGATCACATTTGGGGCACGCTCAAGGGCGATGGCATACTCACCTTCCCGAACGCAACGTATTACGTCAATTCTGCCGAATGGGACTTCTGGATGGCCCCGGACATCTTGACCAAGATGCCTCAGGCGTTCCACGATTTCGCCCGCGGCGCGCAGCGCGATCTCGCCGCCGTCAAGGAGCGGGCGGTGATGATGAAGCCGGGCGACGATATCGTGACCGGCATCAAGGTGCTCGACACCGCCGGTCACACGCCCGGGCACATCTCGCTCGAGGTCGCCGGCGAAGACGGCCTCATCATCGTCGCTGACGCGATCACCCATCAGACGGTTTTCTTCGCCCATCCAGAGTGGCGGTCCGGCTTCGACGTCATTCACGATTTGGCTGCCCAGAACAAAAAGGCTCTGCTGGAGCGCGCTGCGACCGACAAAACGCGCCTGCTCGGCTTCCACTGGACCTATCCAGGTGTCGGCCACGCCGAACGCAAAGATGGCGCCTATCGCTTCGTAGCGGCGACTTGATATGTTGGCGAGAGGTTCTGGCAGCTTGCAAGCCGCCTCCCGCGGCTCGTCCGTGTCAACGGCACGAGCGCGCCTGCTCCCCCGGCTCTCGAAACTCCTCATTGACCCGCTGGGGACGGTTGCGCGTCTGTTCGCTTGTTGATGAGCATCTTCGGCGATGCTGTGGTGCCGCGCGGCCGAAGGCATCTGGATCTACTTTCTTCGGAGTCCTGACGGACTCCTACAAAGCCAATGAGCAACTGAGCCAAGCGCACCACCGCAAACGGAACGATCGCAGCGTTTATGTGACCGCTGATGCACTCAATCCCTCGATCCTGACTTTCAAGTTAAGCCAAAGAACGTCCGTTCAAGGCTGAAGCAATCGTATGGTGCGTCGGCCAGACGAAATCAGAAGAACTTGATGGCGGGAATCTAAACCGGTCGTGAATTGATTTGCCATCCTCGTGTGCCCGGCGGATAATTCGGTACGGCATATCCCGGGCGGGATTTGCCAACCCCAAAATTAGATGCATGGAGGGTGCCATGAGGGTTCATAATCTCCTGCAGAACGCAGGACTGCCTTCGCTTGTCCTTATCGCACTCGGAGCCGGCGCCGCAGCCGCCAATTTCGGCGGGACGGAAATGCCGACCGAAGCCAAGATACCGGCGGAACTTGCCGCGGCGCCGCACTGCCGTGTCGCCAACATTTCGACGCAGGTCCAGTCCCCCGAGGCAATGAAGGCTTATGAGGAAGCCGAGCCGCCGCTGTGGACCGACCTTGGCACGCTGAGCTACCCCATCACCACCGCGAACAAGGAGGCGCAGAGCTATTTCGACCAAGGCCTCAGAATGGCGGTGAATTTCAATCACGCGGAGGCGAGGCGCGCATTCCGCAAGGCGCAGCGCCTCGATCCGGCTTGCGCCATGTGCTTCCTCGGCGAGGCGCTGGTGCTCGGACCCAACATCAACGTGCCGATGGACCCGGAGGCCAACGCACCGGCCATGGCAGCGCTCAAGAAGGCGCAAGACCTTGCCGGTAGCGCAAGCGAGAAGGAAAAGGCCCTGATCGACGCCGTGGCTGCCCGCTATTCGGACGACCCGGGGGCGGAACGGCCGAAGCTCGACATGGCGTTCGCCGAGGCGATGGCCGCCTTGTCAGATAAATATCCGGACGACCTTGAACTGGCAGTGCTGGCTGCGGAGGCGGGAATGGATACGCAGCCCTGGGACTACTGGGAGCCGGGCGGAAAAGAGCCCAAGGGTCGGACAGCCGATGTCCAGAAACGCCTGGAAAGCGTTCTCGCCAAGGCCCCTGAGCATCCCTGGGCGATCCACCTCTACATCCACCTGGTTGAGGCCTCGGACCGGCCGGAGCGGGCCGAACCCTATGCGGACCGGCTCGCCGCCCTGATGCCCGGGGCCGGCCACATCGTCCACATGCCCAGCCACATCTATTACCGCATCGGCCGCTACAGCGACTCGCTCGAGACCAACAAGGCGGCCTCCAAGGTCGACGAAACATACATCACGCAGACCGGCGCGACGGGCGTGTACCCGATCGGCTACTACTCCCACAACGTGCATTTCGTGCTCGTTTCGGCGCAGCTTCTCGGCGACAAGGAAACCGTGCTTGCCGAGGCTGACAAGCTGGACAAGTGGCTGACCAACGAGGTCGCAACCGTCATTCCGATCGCACAACCGGTAAAGGCCGCTCCCTATTTCGCGTGGGCGCAATATGCCGATCCGGACAAGATCATGGCGCTACCCGAGCCGCCAGGCGCACCGCCCTATGTGAAGGCAATGTGGCACTATGCACGAGGCGTGGCCCTGGCGAGCAAGAAGGACACCGCCGGCGCGGGCAAGGAAGCCGAAGCTATCCAGAGCATCTTGGCCGAGACCGACTGGTCGACGCTCGATGCCTGGGCAGTGCCCGCGCGCCCAGTTCTCGAAGTGGCGCAAAGTGTGGTTCTCGCCCGCATCGCTCAGGCCGAAGGCGACAATACAGCGGCAATCGGACATTGGCGCAAGGCCGCCGAAAGGGAGGATACGATTCCCTATATGGAGCCGCCTTTCTGGTATTATCCAGTGAGGCAGTCGCTCGGTGCGGCCCTTCTGAAGGATGGCAAGCCGGAAGAAGCGGAGAAGGAGTTCAGCGCCGCGCTCGATCATGCCCGGGGCAGCGCCTGGGCGCTCTACGGCCTCCAGCAGGCGGCCAAGGCGAAAGGGGACGCAGCGGTCGAAAGCAAGGCCGCCGCCGAACTTGCCAAATCCTGGCGTGGTGCTCCCGAGTTCCTGAGTCTGGAGCGGTTGTGACAATCTTCGCGGCCGGCCCTGTCAGCCGACAGCGGCGGTGCCGGCCAGAGAACTTCGATAAATTTGCGATCCTAGCCATCCCGGCAAGCGCGGTCGGCAGATGTGCGTTCCAGGCGGAGCCAGCGGGCGCCTCGACGAACATGAGGAATGCGATCGGCGCGATAATCCCCAAGCGCAGGTTTTCGCCGCCCGCCATCCGACGCCTGGTGGGCAATATCTCTTGGTAGTTCGTCATTGGATTTCTCCGCAAGCCATGGACGTTCCCGGGAGGCCCGGAACGACGGCGAAACGTTTACGAGCGGGGAGGGCGGCCCGATCACATCGTGTCGTGGTTATCCATCTCAGGCGGCAGGATGTCGGCCGAATAGAGCACGGCCGAATAGAGCACGGCAGGAACCGAACCGTTGTTCTTCCACCCGTGCGCGAGCTGACCGAACTCGGCCGTGGCTTCGCCGGGCTTGTGCTCGATCTCCACCTTGCAGGTGTTGCCGTATTCGCCGATCGCGCCTTCGATCGACCAGGATGTTTGCGGGACGCGCCGAGTGCTCGTGCCACGGCACGACGTGATTCAGCATCGAAAGTGGACCTCGGCCTAGGATGGAGTGAATGGTTGATTTCTTGCGCTTTTCGCCTGAGGTGAGGGGGCATGATCGGCGCCGGCCATGACGGGCTCGCAAGCGGCTTTTCGGATGAGTTGGCAATGGGTTGGAACCCGCCTGGCTGGGGGTCAACGTTCGGTGCTTATTCACAGCCGCCGCATAAACGAGTCATTGCGACCCCTACTATCGGCGATTGGCGCGGGAAAATCCCGGAACCGAAGCCGAAGATATTGGGTGCTCGAAATGGTCATGTGCGAGTCGCACAAACTCGAAGCTGCCGACTGAATGCCCGGGTTTTCACCTCCCCCCGAGAAGGGCGATACGCGGCGCGGCCTTCTATCCGTCATCAGGGTTGAGGTCTCCGGTTAAGAACGTGTCGATCAGGCGGACGCGATGAACGACCCCGTTGTAGATGGATTCGGTCATATCCTGCGGGAATCCGTGCGGCAGGGCGTCGATCACGGCAGACGTCTGTGATAGCGCACTAGCGGCAATATCGGCAAACAGGGTGCGGATCATTGATGAGCCGATGCCAGCTATCTCCGCCGTTTGCACGAAGTGCCAGGGAACGATGTCATTAAGCGCATAGTGGCGCTTCTTACCGACAGACATGGCCAGCTTGAATTTCTTGCGCTGGATTTGGCCGGCGTCGAGGCTGGGCTGGGCGCTCAGAACATCATAGAGCGGCGTCATCCCGTAGCGTCCCCCCGGCGTCAGGAAGATGCTGAAATTCTTGGCATGGCCGTCAGTCGCGCCCAACAGCCAGAAAATGATGTTGGCTCGCAGGAAGGTCGCGATATCGTCATCCGGCGTGTCGCTGCCCTTCAGCAGTTCGAGAATCTCGCGCAGGCCGGGACCGCCGTCGGATTGGTATTTGCGGGTCGGCGGCACGGAGAGGGCCTGGCAGCAATCTTCCTGGGGCAGGCGGATCAGGCGCCCATCCTTCGTCCAGCGCCGGTCGAAACGCTCGACAATGAGCGTGCGGCGTTCTCCGAAATCGGCGATCTCGACGGCGGCAACCGGCACCCCGAGAGCTTCCAGCAGTTTGAGGCAGAGATATTCATTCTCCACACTGTTTGAGAGGTCGATACCGTTGGGCAATTGGCCGATCTGTGGTTTCAGTATGTGGGTGGTGGCGGCCGTGCCGGTGGGTTTGAACCAGCGGCCGTCCTTTTGTAGCAGGGCTGTTTTCTCCTGTGCGCCCGCAATGGAGATTCGGAAATCGTCATCTTCGCCCATGCCCAGCGGGGCGGCGGCGAGATTATTGATGAGATCGGCGATGGTCTGCTCATCGACGGGCTGGCCGTCCGTGCCGCCGGTCGGACCGGGATCGATCCCCTCCAGCAGGAATTGCAGCGCGCCGACGCAGTCATGACCCAGAGCGGTCAGCAGGCTGTAGGCGTCAGTGCCGTCCGCGCCGACGCGTTCGGCTACGCGCTTGCGGATGGCCTCGCTGTCCGGCAGCAGGTTGTCGAAGACGTTTATTACCGGCGCGCCAATATAGCGGTCTTCACGTAGCGGCATGGACAGAGATACCGCGAAGGCATTGTCCCAGGTCAGCCAGTCCGGATCATAGCGGAAATCAACCGCGCCCGTGGATTCGCGCCGCAGCACCCCGACCAGACGGCCGTTCAGGAAGACATTGAGCGGGATATGCGTGCGGCGGCGCGCCATCAGAACAGGTTCTCAATATCGGCAGCGCTGCCCTTACTGCGTGGGCGCACCACCAGTTCGAGGTCAAGCGCAGAGAGGGCCGCCATCAACGTGCGTAGCTGGACCGCCGGCTCGCCAGCCTCCAGCCGCGACACTGTGCCCTGGCGCAGGTGGATATGGTCGCCGAGGGCCGACTGGGTCAGGCCGGCCTGTTTGCGTATCCGGCGCAGGATAGCGCCGAGCTGTTTTTCATTGCGGGCGATGGAGTCGGTCATGGGCACCCTCTGATTATGATATACGCGAGTCCGTATATATTGGCAATATACGGGATCGAGTATAGAAGCACAATACGCGAGTGCGTATTAACGCAACTTACACGCAAATGCGTATATGTGGACGAGCCAGCCGGCGAGCGCCTCGACGCTGCGCTGCAGCTGAAGCAGCGTGAATGTCGGTGGCATCAACTCGAAGACGGCCGGGCGGTATTTGATCTTGGCGCGCAGCGCGTCGAAAGGCAGTTCCCGCCGATTTCCCGTTGTAGGGGAAGATGAAACTGCGCCTCAACTCGCGATTTTCATCAAACGTGCGTTCCAGGCGGAGCCAGCGGCCTCGACGAGCGTGGAGGAATGCGATCAGCGCGATAGTCCCAAAGCGCAGGCTTTCGCCGCCCGCCATCCGAAGCCTGGTGGGCAATATCTCTTGGTAGTCATTGTATTTCTCTGCAAGCCGTGGACGTTCCCGGGAGGCTGGGGCCGTCGGAGAAACGTCTACGAGCGGGGAGGGCGGCCCGATCACATCGTGTCGTGATCATCCATCTCCGGCGGCAGGATGTCGGCCGAATTGAGCACGGCAGGAACCGAACCGTTGTTCTTCCACCAGTGCTGCCGCCGTCGCCCTGAACCCCTCAAGGTGACCCCATGACTGATGATTAGAGCGCCCTCATTGTTGAACGTCCGCTGCAAGGCGCCGAACTCTTCGGGGTCGAGTTGATGCAGCACGGCGGTGGACCCAACAATGTCGTAGCGCGGTTACCTGCCTGCGTTCTCCCGGAAGCACGCCGGTCAGAAGTTGTTGTCCGTGTTTAAGACATCAAATAGCCCGCAGCCTTTAACGGCCCACGCTGTGTTCCAGCACAATGTTTTAGAAGCTCAACCTGCAACGCGAGCTTTAACGCTCGGATTCGCCGATGTCAGCAACGGCGACAGAAGCCAGCCTGGACCTGGCGCCGGGGCCGATGCCGGTTCTGGCGTTTCGTCGGTTGGATCACTGCAGCGTGCGTTTGCGCGCTCGAGGGCCGGCGCGGATTTATTCGGGAACGGGCGAGGATCCACGGGACGTTGCCGCGCCACCACCCGGTGATGATCGCGACTTCGACGGGAGCGAGGACCGGGAGCTGGACGAGGTCGCCTGAGGGTGATGGGTTCTGCTGGGAAAGTCGGGCTCGGCAAGGATGCGCGCCTCAAGCGCTGCGTCAGCGAATGCCTGACGAGCCTCTTCAGCGCTCACCTGTCCCTGGACGGCGCCCCGCAGCGCGCCGACCGCCATCTCCCACATCGGGCCAGCGCGGTCCGGCCATTTGTCATTCGCAAGGCATTTCGTCGCTTCCCAAACGGTATGAACCAGGCGTGTTTTGCCTGCCTTGCCGAAGCTGATGCAAATAGGCCGGTCGAAGCGGATCTGTTTCATTTCTCTGTTGAAACGTGGGCCGTCCGGTGATGTTCCGAAAGACGATCATCCGAGTCCCTTCAGTGGCTTGTCAGCCTGGCTTGGAGTCGAAGTTCCGGGATCTTGGGTGATGAGGACCGGCGGCGGTTAATCTCTTCCGCTTTATTGTCCTGGGGGCGGGCGCCTCGCATCGCCGATCAGGATGCCCGCTTCCTCGGCGGCGACTTTGAATACCGGCGAGCGGCTGCGGCATTTTTATTGCTCCAGGCTCAAGCATGCACAGCAAGCCATATCGGCGTCCGGCCTGTCGATTTCACCGCGCCCTGCCTGGGCGCCCGCGATGCGCGCCGTACGCGCGCGAAGTCTTCGCGGCGGTGATCGGGCCAGAGAACACTCAACAGGCCTTCGGCCGCCTTACGCGCGGGATCAGCCAACCGAGGGACTTTGCCGCGGCCTGCCGGAATAGATGCCGACGGGGCAAGCCGGACAGGTCCGAAAAACCTGACAAGGATAGGCGGGGCAAAGCTAATCGCTGTCAACAAGGTGTGGGAAAGGGCCGCGGCGCCGTATCCTCTCCAGGTCGTGGAGATCATGACCGCCATCAGTGGTTCGGCTGGCCAAATCTCCGTCGTTCACAGATGACTGGAGGAAATGGTCCGAACGAACCGATATCGCGTCATAAAACGCTTCCAACTCCGGCCCCAGCGCCGCCGCCTTCAACTTTGCGAGCGCTATGGTCTTCCGCCTTGCCGCCGCCCGAACATGGAAGGAAGCGATAAGCTGTTCATGCACGAGGTACAGGTCAGCGAATTCCTTCGAAGACCCAGTTCGCTCATCGCCAACCACCGCGTACAGCTTGGTCCGGCCGCTTTTCCCGCGCAGTGGCAGCGCACCTGCCTCGAGCAAGCCGTAGCCGGGCAGCGCCTTTGCAGTCTCGTCTGAAACGAGAATGTCGAAACCCACGACTTTGCAGGTCGCCTCAATCCTGGAGGCAACATTTACAGCATCGCCGACAGCCGAGTAGTTGAAGCGGGTTTCGGCCCCCATGTTCCCGACGCACGCGACGCCGGTGTGGATCCCAATTCCAATTCCGACCTTCTGTTCGGGGCCAAAACCAAAGGCGTCTTCGGCATTGAGCCGCGCCAGGGTTTCGCGCATCGCCAGGGCCGCAAGAACGGCTTTGCGCGTGTGATTGTCGACATTGAGGGGTGCGTTCCAGAAAGCCATAATGGAGTCACCGATGAATTTGTCGAGTGTTCCTTCATAGGCGGTGACGTGGCGGCTAAGGGCGTTCAGGAGCGTGTTCAGGAAACCAACGACGGCTGTTGGCGCCAACCGCTCGCTCATCTCCGTGAAGTTGCGCACGTCGACGAACATAACCGTCAGTTCGCGGTCGTCTCCACCGAGGCGCAGCGCATTTCGCGTATTTTCCACGCGATAGAGGAGCGAAGGCGACAGATACTGGCCAAACGCATGGCGGATGGCGCGGCGCTCGCGGTCGGTGATCAAAAAGCGAAACGACGTTGCCGCAAAGTGGGTGATTGTCCCTGAAACCACCGGAGCCAATGGATCCAGCAGCAGCCCGAAATACGCGAAGGCAAGCCAGGACGCGAGGATGGCACACACGGTTATCAACAACCCGGCTGCCAAAGCAATCGCCGGGCTCACGAAAATGGTGAGCACGACAAGCAGGCTGCCCATTGCTGCGATCGACAGGATTTCAAATCCGTCTGCCCAGTCCGGGCGCGACAAGAAGCGGCCCGATAGGATTTGTTCGACCGATTGCGCGTGCAGCGAAACACCCGGAACATTTTCCCCCAATGCCGTGGCGCGGATATCCTGAAGGCCGGCGGCGGATGTCCCGACAAAGACTATGCTGCCGTCAATGGCGGCTCTTATCTCAGCCGAGGCGCCGCCTGCAGAGAGTATATGCCTCGCTGAAACGTACCGCCCGATTGTGTCGGGGCTGACGTAGAGCCAAAGTTCGCCCGCCGCGGGCGTCGGCACGACGAAATCTCCGATCTTGACGGAAGTGATGATGTCTGGCGCATCAGGGGCGCCATGCAGCAGATAGGTGGAAGCGCCCTGGGCAACGCGCAATGCCTCCAGCGCGAGGTTTGGATAAAGTTGTTCGCCCTCGCTCAGGAAAAGCGGAATCGCGCGCACGATGGCCGACGAACTGCCGGGGTTCAGGCTGATATGCCCGAGCCCGGCGGCCCTGGCTTCAAGCTCCGGGCGCAACGGTGTGGCCGCCCTGATGCGGGGCGGGGCCGCAACGGGGCTTTCGCCGGTAAAGGCAATGCCTGCCTTCACCGGTGGCAGATATCCGCCTTCGTTGGAAACGCCAAAACCAAGAACGACAGGTTTGCCGTCAATCGACTGCGCAAAAATCTCGTCATTGTCGGGCAGTTGGCGAAGCAGCATTGGGTCGATTCCGGGCACATCGCGAACAACATTGCGCGGAGACAGACGATCCGGCTCTGAAAACAGCATATCAAAGGCTATGGCGGAGGCGCCCATCGCCGATAAGGCCTCCACGAGAGCGGCCAGCCGCTCCCGCGGCCAAGGCCACTGCCCGAACTGACGCAGCGAAGCTTCATCTATGTCGATGACCCTCACTGGCATGTCTTCAAACGCCCGCGGTGCCCAGCGCTGGTACTGGTCGAAGGTCGTCTCTCGGGCTCGCGTCAGCAGCTGGGGATCACTTGCGCGGAACATCGTGAGCGCCATCACGAGCGCCAGACCGATGACTACGCCAGCTTTCTGGGCGCGCCTCATGGCTTCAGCTCAGGACCCGTGCCGCAAACCTTCCGGCCATCTTTCCCGATCCGATCCCGCTCTAACGAAGAATGCTTCCCAAGCCTGCCTCTCCCTTCCTGCACGATAGCGCAGCTTTGCAACGCCGAACAGTCTGTTGTTGATCGTTGCTCGCGTCAGGCGGTCCCATTTTGCGGCGCTTTTCATGGTGCTGGCGTCGTCAAAGGGAGCGCGCGGGAACCTGTGAGGTGGGCTGCAGACAGGCTGCAGGCGTTGCGCCGTGCTTGCCAGTCGAGATTTGACGCTCCATGACCGATTTCACATACTGGGGCGATGTGGCGTGGTGTTTTGATTGTGAGGGAGAAACCCAACCCCTACCAACGCTCCCTTTGATGCTCCACAGGAGGTGCCCATGAGCACGAGCTACAAAGCGGTTCAGGAAATGCTGCGCGAGATTGGGATTGTCATCAGCAAGCGAGGGGACACGCATCGCATAAACTTCTTTGGCGGTCTCGAAGAAACTGCCTGCTACACGACGAGC
>NZ_AHAM01000243.1 GCF_000236565.1 Mesorhizobium alhagi CCNWXJ12-2
ACGCTTGCCGCGCTTTGCCAGCGCTGTCCGGCGCTACTGGCCGGGTCTCGAGGATGCGCGGCTGCTCCCAGGCTACACGGGAATTCGTCCGAAAATCGTGCCGCCCGGAGCGCCAGGACAGGATTTTGCCGTTGAAGGCAGCGACGGTCACGGCATTGCGGGCTTGATCCATTTGTTCGGGATTGAATCGCCAGGCCTGACGGCGTCGCTGGCTCTGGCCGATCATGTTCGGCAACTGGTAGAGATGCACTCCCGAGCGCGGCGGAATTCTTGAGTTCGGCCTGAGCGCGGCAAATCGTCTGCGCAGTGCCGGTTCGCGATTGAGGCGCCAAGTTTCAGGCTCGTGTTTGCCGGCCTGCCGCGGATCGAGTCCGAACAGATCGATTCGGCGTGCGCATGCGACTCATCAAACAATTCTGGCTCCACCATAGGTGGTATATCGGCGCGTGACATGTGAACGATTGAGGGAATTAGCGGGTCATTTTAAGCCTTATTGGGTGCTCACCTCGGTCAAATGACATTGCTAGTCTCGCGCTGTGATTGCGCTGCCCGGTACTGGACCGGGCGCACGATTTTCGCGCCGATTCGATCTCAGCAAATGTTGCGTGGCCAAGTGAGGTTTAGCAATGAAACATGTGCGGCGTTCCAAATTGGCCTGCCACAGCTCTGCCCGCAGGGACCGTCAAGCTGGTACCCGCAAGCGGTGGCGCAGCGCCATGCAAGGCGTCATTCTGCTCACGATGCTATTTGGATCGCCGGCAAGCGGTCAGTCGGAGTTTGACGGCAGACTTGCCCCACAAGACACGGTCGAAATACGCGTTTCACGATGGACCGCGCTGCGTGGCGGCGTGGCGGAGGGTTCTGCCCTCAGCAATACATTCACGATTGGGACAGCTGGCACCCTCGACCTTCCGATCATTGGTCAAGTGCCGGCCGCTGGCTTGCGTGCGAGCGACCTGGAGAAGCTGATTACGGATCGCTTGCACGCAAGAAGCGGCTTCCACGAACGTCCAGTGACGACAGTGACGACGATCAGATCCAACAAACATCGGTCCATCGACGAAACCGGTTTGGTTGAACGCTCTCAGGCACCTGACACGGGAACAACATCCGCAGCCACCGACGGTTCGTCGGCCGCCGCTTCGGAGCGCGGCCATTCTGAGGAGCGTGCGCCTGTGGCGCACCCCGGCTCGGCCGGTCTTCGCGCAGCGGCCGGGCTTGCTGCAACAGAGCAGCAGAAAGCTCTGGAACAGGAGCGGTCGAGGGCGGACGCATTGCTGAGTGACCTGGCGGCGGCTCGCATGGAGGCCGACGCAGCGCGCCAAGAATTGCTCGCCGTCCGTGAGGCAGCTCGCTATCAAGTGCTCCGGTATGACCAGCTTCTCGCGGCGGAGCGTCAATCGACTGCCACCTTGATCCAGAAACTCAGCGCGGTGCGGGCCGACCTCCAACAGGCAAAGGCTGAGCTGGCGCAGAATGCAAGGGCAGCGTCGCGCGCCAGGCAAGTTGCGCAAGCGCGGGCCGACAAAGAGCATGAGTTGGCAGCGCGGTTGCGGGCCAAAAGCGCTGCGCTGGAACAGAAACTCCTCGCCGCAGGCAGGGAAATAGACGCGTTCAAGAGCAGCGCGACAACCAATGTCGAGCGCGAGGAAGCACTGCGCCTCGAACTGGCGGCGGCGCGTGAGCAACTTGATGCAAGGCGGCAGGCCGCAAATGTCGCCAGCGCGCAAGCGCGTGCCATCGCCGATAAAACCGCTGAACTGGAGCTGGCCCGAGAAGAACAGCTGCAACGGATCAAGAGGCTCGTACGCGACCTGAGACTGGTCCGGGGTGAAGTCGATAGTCTGAAGGCCAAAGCCGTGTTCGCGATGCGCGACAGCGGCGCTTGGCGGGCAGCGCGCCACACGGCGGAGGCTGCGTTGGCGGAGGCGGGGCGCGCGCTTGGTGAGGAGCAGCGCAAGGTCGGGCTATACGAACGCGATCTCGCCCAGGCTCGCCAATCCATTGTTGCTCTGGAGGCACGCGCAAAACTTGACGCCGCTGCCCTGGCCGCCGGAGAGGCTGCTGCACGGCGAGTTGGCGAAGCGCTCGCGCGGGAACGCGCCAAGGCAGTTTCAGATTCCCAGGCTCTCAACGATGTCCGCCAGGAGCTTGACGAGGCAAAAGAGGAATTGAGCCGGCTCACGTCAGCGCAGCACAAGGCGTTGGAGGAAGAGCGTGACAGGGTCAGTGCGCTAAGCCGTGACCTCACTGCGGCGCGCATGGAAATCGACAGCCTCAAGACGCGTGAGGCGCGTCAAGCGCTCGACAATATGCCTAAGGCACGGGCCGCCGATCGCACAAGACCGCGTGCAAGTCAGCCTGCCCGGAAACCGGTTCGCCAAGTGAAAGCCCGCAAACCGCTGCGCACCGTTCCGCTGACAAGGATAGTGCTTCCCGACGCGTTACTCCCGACGAAGCAGCCGACTGGTGGCTCTTGGCGGTGAAGGACAGGCCACATGGGTTGCCGATGCGCGAATTGCACACAGGAGGACGTTGGTTGATGCGTAAGTACATCGCTGCAACATTGTCGATACTCGTTGCGATCGGGCCAGCGTCGGCTCTTGACCTGGGCCTGGGCGGCAAAGCCGGTGGTGTCGGTGTCGGCGCCAATGTGAGCGTCGGCTCAAAGGGCGCCTCGGTAGGGGTTGGCGCGAATCTCGGCGAACCGGGGGGAGCAGATGCCGGCGCATCGGCCGGAACAAGCAACGGGTCGATCGGAGCAACCGTGGGAGGCAGCGGCAAAGTCGGCGGTGTCGGAATCGGCACCAATCTGGGCGCCGGCTCGAAAGGCGCCTCGTTAGGGTTTGGCGCGAATGTTGACGGAGTGGGGGGCGCAAACCTTGGAACCTCAATCGGCAGGAGCGGGGCCAGCTTGGGGGTGGGCGCGAACCTCGGCGGGGCAGGGGGCGCAACCTCTGGGACATCAAGCGGCAAAAGCGGCGCCAGCCTGGGGGGCGGCAGCAACAGTGGGAGCGCAAGCAGCCGCGGATCGACAGGCGCTCGTGCAGGCGCCGGTGCTGCTCTGGGAAACAGCACAAGAGGTGCGCCTCCAGGCTCCTGGTCAGCCGGAGCTAGCGGTGTCGGCACGTCAAATGTGATTAGCCCAACGGCGGGCTTACGACATTCCATCGTCTTGCCACCCATTCTCCGGCCTTCCAGAGCTGGGCGCGGTAAGTCCATTGAGCGCGCCGCAGGGTACTCCATGCTGAGACCGGCGCGATTGAGAGCCAAGCCGGGTACGCCGGGTGCTGTCGTTCGCGCCTGCCGTCAGGCAATCGTGTCCGGCGCGAAGCCTTTTGGAGCGGTGCGTGTGCAGGCGGTAAGTGCAGGCCTCCTGAACCGGCATCGCCGTGGCGCGCTCACCGCCCCGATCGAGGTGCGCATAGAATACGCAACGCGAAGCGGTATCGAGGTCCGACAGGCAAGGGTCAAATGTCGCCTCGACGCGGCAGGCAGGGTCATCGCAGTGATATAGACACCCGGATAAAACCCTGCCTGGCCAGCCGCGCAGCGCAGTAGGATGTGCGAGGGGCGAATCTTATCCCTGCTCAGCGCTGAACGTTGTTAAACGCGCAGAACTGCTCGTCGCTGAGCCAGCCAATATGGGCGATCTACTGGTTCGCGCCCGACATAAGTCCTTTTGGGATTCCCATTCTGGCCTGCGCGTGCGAGTCTGGCGCATGCGCACAGGAATATCGTTCACCGTTTCGTCGGCCGATCGCGTCCGCCTGACGGCGCTGATCAGGGATCGCAACGCCCCCGCAAAAGCATGTCTGGCGCGCCGAGATCGTGCTTTTGTCCGCCGACGGCGTCGGCACCGTCGAGATCATGCGCCGCACCGGCAAGCCGAAGACCTGCGTCTGGCGCTGGCAGGAGCGCTTTGCCGCGGAAGGTTGTGACGGGCTGCTGCGCGACAAGACGCGGCCGCCGCGCATTCCGCCGCTCGGTCCCGATGTCGGCGAGCGCGTCGTGGCACTGACGCTTGCCGATCCGCCGGGCGAGACGACCCACTGGACCGCCGACATGATGGCGCAAGCCGCCAATCAGCGCCGGCGCCGTCAAGCACATCTGGAAGGCAAATGGCCTCGCACCCCACAGCTGGCGCCAGTTCAAGCTCTCCAATGATCCGAAGATCGTCGACAAGCTGCGCGACGTCGTCGGCCTCTATCTCGATCCAACGGCCCGCCATCGTGCTGTCGGTCGACGAGAAGAGCCATATCCAGGCACTCGACCGCACCCAGCCCGGCCTGCCCACGGAGAGTGAGCGGGCCGCCAGCCGCCGAGACCGAAGATCGGAGGCATTACGCAACGCGTCCCGACAACTTCAATCGTGGGCCGATTTGGTGACGCGATATTACCGATCGATAGTTGTTCCTTCCGCTTCGACCCAAAGCCAGAATTCCAACTCGCCAATGCATCGGCCGGCAATGTGGTCAGGCGCTACAGCGCTCCCTCGCTCGTCGACGCGATCACGTCGATAAAGCGATTACCGGCGTCGAGGCGACATTTGTAGGTCTTGACGCCCTCGTTCCCCCTATCAACTGTGACGTCAATCGTTGTCGAGCCATCCGCTGCGACCATACGTTCGCGCGTCGTAACGTATTGCGGCTCCGTCTTGAACATAAACGCAACCTGGTCCTGGCAGAATGAAGCCTGTGTGTCGGGATTGATTGGACTGGTCCCAGCTGCCATCCCTTGGGGAGCTCCCTGGTTTACTGCGCCGTCAATCGTTGTCGAGCCATCAGCCCCCGCCACTGGATCTTGTGATGCAGGTCCGGCGACAGCAATTTCGGGCCTCTTCGTGGTGGCGCCGGATCCAGTGCAACCCGCGAGTACAAGAGCGGCGAGCGTAAGAGCGATTGCAGTCTTCATACGGTCTCCAGAGTGTCGTCGGCGCCAGCCAGGACATAACCTCGATAAAAGTGGCGCTTTCGCGTCCGTGCCTACAGCGGCAAGCGCCGCAAAAGCGAGCAACAACAAATTTGTGTCGGAGAGCGTGTCGAGCACGCTGGCCACCCTCTTGCGGAGCCAATCATCCAGGTACAACGATGCACATACCACCCGATGGCGGAGCTTCATTTTTTCGGCATGCGACAAAAGACCCGCTGCGCGACTATCTGACGATTGTGTGAGGTCGCCACTCGGCGAACAACTCGGGCGCAAATACTGCGATCGCGGGTGGATTATTTCACCACGGTAGTCGGAAGCGACAGAATGGGCCAGACCTTCCGTTCCGGTAACGTTGCGCAGTTTCGATGCGGCTTTAAGCCAGATCCGTCTGCGAAAAGCCATTGCCTCTGTAGAGCAACGGCAACCGATGGGCCGTCGCGCAAGCGTAGGCGAAGCAATCGCCGAAATTGAGGTCAGCTTTGTGCCCAACAGCCTTGCCATAGTTCATGCTGGCTTCGATCGCGCCATTGCCGATGTCAACGGATATAATGATGTCCTTGGCCATGATCTCGGTCACAAAATCGTCGACCAGTCCGCGGGCGCGAGCGATCATGTCAGGTGTGGGTTTGGTACTCTTCTGTGTTTTCGGCGGCCGCCCGCGCAAGACCCTGGACCACTTCGAACCGGACGAGGGGAGAGACATGGGCAGGCCCGGTCGCCGCTGAGAGCTGCTTCTCCAGTTCCTCCCAGCCGGGCTCCTTGTTGACAATGGCAACGCTGACCGAGGCGTCGACAAACATCAGTCATCGCTCCACATTTCATCGGTGAATTTCTTCATGTCGAACTTTGGATTCGGAAGGCCGATCGCAGTTGCCCGCTCCTGCAGCTTGGCAAGGCGCACGCGGAGCGGCACGCTGGCACGATTGCGCCCAATCTCGTGCTGGAGCGCCAGGCGGACGGCCTCGGTCTTGGCTGGCATATGTGCGACGCTCGTGACGCTTACTGATGACCGGCGGCGAGCGCTACAGGGAACCGGGCCGTCGGCCTCTTCCGGCCTATCAAACGTCTCGACTTTGGCTTGACCGCTCCCGGTTCCAGGTGATGGACGAGGCTGCGCTCAACGCACGTTCCAACGGCGATTTCCGGTATTTCAGAATCCGGCGCGCTCGCTTGCATCATCCCACAGCTGGAATGCGCCGACCGATCAGGCGAGCGTGAACAGTTCGCGTTCGTGCGACAGTCCCCGCAGCCCGTGGCGGCCGAGGCAACGCACCTTGCGCCCGCAGGCCACCCCGAAGTCCTGGGAGAAGACCAGCGGCACGCCGAGCTTGCCGCATAACGCTTCCATGCGGCTCGCCTCGTTGACGGCTGGGCCGATCACGGTGAAGTCGAGGCGGCTGCCGGACCCGATGTTGCCGTAGAAGACTTCACCGAGATGGAGACCGATGTCGAGGTCGAGCCGTGTCTCGCCGGCACGGCGTTCATTCACCGCATGATTGCGCGACAGGGCTTCCTGCGCGGCGGCCACTGCGGCGG
>NZ_AHAM01000242.1 GCF_000236565.1 Mesorhizobium alhagi CCNWXJ12-2
TCTAAAAGCGACACGGGCTCTCCGGTGCAGCGGCTCGGCAACCTCTGTAGATGGCACCGTTCCCAGAACGACATCGACGACCTGGTCTTCGATTGCCGCCAGAACCGTCTCGGAGATTTCGCCACCCTCACGGTCCAACCGGACGCCGCCACCGTCATCACACTGATCCCCCGACTTCCGATTGACCAGTGTCCCTGCGAACGAGTTCTGCTTGCCCTCTTCTGTCCCTTCTATTGGTAGGCGAATTCAATGGAGCTGCTATTGCGCATCCTGGCAGGCGCGCAGGGCGGTGAAGGCAGCGTCGGTCCCCTTCAGGCTGAGGACAATCGGATCCCGCCCTGCCGGCGAGATCGTCAGCGCGTTTTTCTTGGCGAGGTCGTAGATAAAGTCTGGATTATTGACCCAGACAAACGCTCCATCCATGCCCGCGATCCGCTGGCCGGTCGCTTCCCCGCTGAATTTTTGACCATCGACGTCGAATATCACCGAGACGCTTTCCCCTGCGGAGACGGCAGCGTCCTTTTTTGAATACAGAGCTAAGTAGCCCTTTTTCTCTCCGGTCGCGCTGATGCCCATTTCCACCTGCGCTTCGGCGCCGAGCCTCTTTGCGACAAGGCAGCCTGGACCCATGGTCTCCTTGATAAAAATGTCCCAGCCGGCTTCCGAGCCGTATTTCTTTACGTCCTGTGCCGCGGTTGGTGTCGCGGTCAGGGCTGCAATTGCCAGTGCAATGCTGATGCGAGCATGCGTCTGCATGGGTTCTCTCCACGGTTGCAGTAGTTTCGCCTATGCTTCGCGCCCGTTCTCATGCGGCCGCGGGACGATGGTATCGCGACAGGGCCGCAGCGCAAGCCTCAATAACGCGGAATAACCCCCCGGCTCAGCAAGACAGGAATCAGTAAATCCCAGATGGCGAAGAAGGCTGATATCTCGCCCTCTCTCCTCCTTTGTTATCAGGGTAGCGCATCGCGGAGACCCCGACCTATCCGGCGCACAACCACGCCATCGTACAATGAGACTGGCGCGAAAGGGGGAGCAACCTTCACGCGTCCTTTGCGCGGCGCGCGAAAGCATGCTGCGACAACTGGAACACTTGCCGGCCATACGGCCCGCGAGTATGAAAAGTGGCAAATTCAATGCCACTTTAAAAATCCAATGCCAGACCCCGCAATCGACAAGGATCGCCCTCCGGAAGAGAAGCCGATGGACCACCCACTCGTGGACCGTGCGTTCATCGGCTCGCTGGTGCGCGACTTTTACGGCCGCGTCCGTTCGGACCCGCGCCTCGGACCGATCTTCGCGGCGGCGATCCGTGACGACTGGGAGCCGCATCTGGAGAAGATGACCGACTTCTGGTGCGCTGTGATCCTGAAGAACGGCGCCTATAGCGGACGGCCCGTTCCCGCCCATCTCAAGCTGAAGCAGGTCCGCGAGGACGACTTCGACATCTGGCTCGGTTATTTCCGGCAGACTGCCGAGAGCCGCTGCCCTCCCAAGGTGGCCGCCGTCTTCATCGAGCGTGCCGAGAGGATCGCGCAAAGCCTGAAGCTGGCCATGTTCTTCCGGCTCGAGGGGCCGGGCGCGAGCGCTGCGTGATGGGCAACACCTTGCGCAGCTCTTTCGCCGACGCCGTCACGGCGTTCGTCAGCCTCTTCTGGGCAGGCGCCCTGGCCGGCGTGTCGTTTCTGGCCACTCCAGTAAAGTTCCAGGCAACGTCGCTCGACCTGCCGGTCGCGCTCGAGGTGGGCAAGGTCACCTTTGCGGCCTTCACCCGCTGCGAATTGGGATTGGCTGCGCTGCTCGCGATCTCCGTCCTTCTTTCCCAAGCGCCGAAGCCTGTGAAAGCATGCGCAGTCGTCGCCGTCGGCTTGGTCGCGATGCAAGCCCTGTGGCTGCTTCCCGTGCTGGACGGGCGGATCGATGCCCTGATCGCGGGGAGGCCACTCGCGCCCTCGCCACACCACATGCTCTATGCGATCGCGGAAGGCGTGAAGCTGCTCCTGCTTTGCGCTGTCGCGCTGGTCTCCCTTGCTCGCCTCGGGTTGCGTTCCCGGGCGGCTGCGGTTTCGGCGTGACCGATGCGGCTCACCTATCAAACCGACTATGCGCTTCGGATGCTCATATACCTGACGCTGCACGAGGGCCGTCCCTCGAGGGTCACCGACGTCGCTTCAAGCTACGGCATCTCCCGCAATCATCTTCTGAAAGTCGCTCTCAAGCTGCGCAAGCTCGGTTACGTCACGACGCTGCGCGGCCGCGCCGGGGGCATTGCCCTCGCCTGTCGTCCCGAGGACATCAACCTCGGAGAAGTCGTGCGGCAGATGGAGGATGGCTTCGCGCTCGTCGACTGCATGCGGCCAGGGGGAGGAGCATGCGCCATTTCACCAACCTGCCGGCTGAAGGGGGTTGTCAGAGAAGCGTTGGATGCGTTCTTATCCATCTTCGACAGCTACACCCTCGCCGACATCGTTGCCGATCGAGCGGCCCTCACGGCCTTGCTTGATCTGGATCAAGGCGTTGGCGAAGTCGCATGACCATATGACGGCGGGCGGGAAGGACGGAACATGATCGGGCAGCTTACCTCCTCTGAACGCCAGAACGCCGCCGTCATCGCGGTCGTGGTCGCGATCGCCGGAATGGTCATGGCTGCGCTGGGCCGCTCGGACGCGCTCGGGGTCCACGGGGTGATCGTCATGCTTTTCGCAGGCGGGGTCCTCTACATCCTCATGTCCACGTTCTACGAGCCGGAGCCGACCGAGGACCGGGAGGCGTCATACTACGACGATCCCATCAAGGTCGGCATCGCGCTTTCGATGGCCTGGGCTGTCTTCGGCATGTTCATGGGCGTTTGGGTGGCGGCGCAGCTTGCATGGCCGGATCTCGCCTTCGATGCTGGGTGGTCGAGCTTCGGTAGGTTGCGGCCCACGCACACCACGGGCGTCATCTTCGGCTTCGGCGGTAACGCGCTGATCGCGACCTCCTTCCACGTCGTGCAGCGCACCTCCCGCGCGCGTCTCGCGGGCCAGATCAGCCCGTGGTTCGTCTTGCTTGGCTACAATCTGTTCTGCGTGCTGGCGGTTTCGGGCTACCTGATCGGGGTAACCCAATCGAAGGAATATGCCGAGGCCGAGTGGTATGCGGACCTCTGGCTGGTCGTGGTCTGGGTAACCTATTTTATACTCTACATCAGGACGATTGCGCGCCGGAAGGAACCGCATATCTACGTCGCCAACTGGTACTTCATGGCGTTCATCCTGGTCGTCGCGATCCTCCACATCGTGAACAACCTCGCCCTTCCGGTCTCATGGGGACATGCAAAGAGCTATACCATCTGGCCGGGCGTGCAGGACGCTATGGTGCAGTGGTGGTATGGGCACAACGCGGTCGCCTTCTTCCTGACGGCGGGCTTCCTTGGCATGCTCTACTATTACCTCCCCGTGCGGGCGCAGCGACCGATCTTCTCCTACCGGCTGTCGATCCTGAGCTTCTGGGGCATCACCTTCTTCTACATGTGGGCGGGATCCCACCACCTTCATTACACGGCGCTTCCACATTGGGTTCAGACACTGGGAATGACCTTCTCGGTCATGCTGCTCGTCCCATCCTGGGCTTCCGCGGGCAACGCGCTCCTGACTCTCAACGGCGCATGGCACCGCGTGCGCGACGACGCGACGCTGCGCTTCATGATGGCTGCGGCGGTCTTCTACGGCCTTTCGACCTTCGAAGGCTCCTTCATGGCGATCCGGCCCGTGAACTCGCTGTCCCACTATACGGACTGGACGGTCGGCCACGTCCATGCCGGGGCGCTCGGTTGGGTGGCGCTGATCACCTTCGGCTCGCTCTATACGCTGGTGCCCAGCCTCTGGAAGCGCGAGCGCATGTATTCGGCTGCCCTCGTCGAGGTCCACTTCTGGCTCGCGATCGCAGGAACGCTGATCTACGTCTTCGCGATGTGGAACTCCGGCATCATCCAGGGGCTGATGTGGCGGACCTACACAGAGGAGGGTGCGCTCGCCTACTCGTTCGTCGATTCGCTTGTGGCGATGTATCCCTACTACATCGCGCGCGCCTTCGGCGGCCTGCTCTTCCTGATCGGCGCGGTGGTCGGCTGCTACAACATCTGGATGACGGTACGGGCCCTCCCGGCGGCGGTGGCGGCGGGTGCGGACGTGCCGGTCACACCAGTTGCCATACCGGGGGAATGACAAGATGGCCGATACTTTCCACCGCAAGATCGAGCGTTCCGCGATCGGATTCGTGCTCGCCATCATAGCGGCCGCGAGCGTCGGCGGCATCGTCGAGATCGCCCCGCTCTTCACCATCGACGAGACGGTCGAACAGGCTCCGGACATGCGCATGTACACGCCGCTGGAGCTCGCCGGGCGCAACATCTATGTCCGCGAAGGCTGCTACGCATGCCATAGCCAGATGATCCGCACGCTTCGTGACGAGGTGGAGCGTTACGGCCCGTTCTCGCTGGCGGTGGAGTCCCAGTACGACCGTCCGATGCTTTGGGGTTCCAAGCGGACCGGGCCGGATCTCGCCCGCGTCGGCGGCAAGTATTCCGACTTCTGGCATGTGGCGCACCTGAACAATCCCCGGGACGTGACCCCGGAATCGAACATGCCCGCCTATCGATGGCTCGGCCGTACGTCGCTCGAAATGGACGACCTTCCGATGCATCTGGCAGCGCAGCAGGCCCTCGGCGTTCCCTATAGCGATGACATGATTGAGAACGCCGCGCGCGATGCCTACGGCCAGGCCACCCCGGACACCGATTTCGCAGCCGGCGTCACCGAGCGATACGGCGAGGAGACGCAGGTCAGCGCGTTCGACGGCGTGACGACCCATGTCACCGAAATGGACGCGCTCGTGGCTTACCTGCAGGTTCTGGGACGGCTGACGGGCGCGGCCTACGAGAACACCGCGGCGCCAGAGGCCAAGCCGGAGCCGGAAGGCTGAAGGAGGACGCCGGCATGGACATCGATCACAATGCTGTCGTTGCTTTTTCGAAGAGCTGGGGCCTGTTCTACCTGATCGCGCTCGCCCTCGGCGTGCTCGTCTACACTTTCTGGCCGTCGAATAAAAAGCGCTTCGACAGGGCCAAGAAAAGCATCCTCGACCGGGACGACAAGCCATGGCGGAAGTAGAACGCGACCCCGTGAGCGGCCGCGACACCACGGGCCACGAGTGGAACGGCATCAAGGAGCTCGACACGCCGGTTCCGCGCGGCGTGCTCATTTTCCTGATCGTGACCCACCTCTGGGCCCTCGTCTGGTGGTTCCTTGTTCCTGCCTGGCCGCTGGGAACGACCTACACGAGAGGCCTTCTCGGAATCGACCAGAGGACGACGGTCGAGGCGCGCGTCGTCGAAGGTCAGCAGGAGCGGGCGGCCTGGACGGCACGTCTCGAGACCGAAGCCTACGACTCCGTCCTCGCCGACGAGTCCCTCATGCAGACGGTTCGCGCCACCGGGCGCCAGCTGTTCGGCGACAATTGCGCGGCCTGCCACGGCCGCGACGGCAAGGGACGGGCGAACTATCCCGACCTGACGGACGACGACTGGCTCTGGGGCGGCGGCCCCGAGCTGATCGAGCAGACGTTGCGCTACGGCATCAACACGCGCCATCCGGATACCCGGATCGCCCAGATGCCCGCCTTCGGGCGCGACGAGATGCTCGACCGCAACCAGGTCAGGAGCGTGGCGGCCTATGTCTATTCGTTGACCCATCCCGACTATTCGACGGCGGAGAACCTGGAACGGATCGAGGCCGGAAGGGAGGTGTTCGTCACCACCTGCGCCGCCTGCCACGGCGAGAACGCCCAGGGCAGCGGCGAGGTGGGAGCGCCGAACCTGACGGACTCCCGCTGGGTCTACGGCGGCGACCTCGACACCATCATCGCTTCCGTGCACGGCGGACGGCAGGGTCATATGCCGACCTGGGACGAGAGGCTGACGACGGCGGAGATCAGGACACTGGCGCTCTACGTCCACGACCTCGGGACGCAGCAGCCATGACCGCCCGCGCAAACCCGTTCCGCGGGAAGGGGTGGCTGGCATGGTTGCTCGTCCCGGCAGGGTTGCTGCTGTTCGCCGGAGCGAACGCGCACCTCGTCTACGTGGCGCTCGAATCGCAGCCGGAATGCGTGGATCACGTGAAGGCCGCGGGTGAAGGCACGGGTTACCGTGCCGCCAAGTCGGCGTGCTGAGGAGGAAGAGGATGGGCGAATCCGACAAGTCGTACTGGCTGCTCAGCGAGACCTCGGGAATCGGCGAGACGCGCGACCCGCGGCTTCAGCGCCATTTGCCGCTGCTTGAAGGGCTCCGCTGGCTCTCGGCGGGCTGGCGCGATTTCTGGACGCGGCCAGCCTCCAGCATCGCATACGGCGTGGGCGTATTCGTTCTGTCGGTGGCATTCGTATGGACGCTCGTCGGGTTCGGGCGCGACTACATACTCTTTCCCATGCTTGCCGGGTTCTTGATCGTGGCGCCGTTCCTGGCGATCGGGCTCTACGAGAAAAGCCGCGCGGTCGGGGAAGGCAGGGAGATCGGGCTGGGCTCCATGCTCAGCGCGCGCCCCAGAGCCGGCGCGCAGGTTTTTTTCACCGGCCTGCTCCTTTGCCTGCTGATGCTGCTCTGGGCGCGGGCGGCGGTGCTTCTGTGGGCACTCTTTTTCGGCGTGACGGCCTTCCCCGGTCTCGACCACGTCGTCGGCATCCTGTTCGGCACCGCCTACGGATGGGCGATGCTCGTCGTGGGCGCCGCGGTCGGTGGCCTCTTCGCGGCCTTCGCGTTCGCGATCAGCGTTTTTTCCGTGCCGATGCAGCTCGACCGGCGCGTCGATGCGCTCACCGCCATGGGCACGAGCATGAAGCTGGTGTGGAATAATCTCCCGACGATGATCGCCTGGGGCGCAATGGTGCTTGTCCTCTTCGCCGCCTGCGTTGCGACCGGCCTCGTCGGGATGATCGTCATCTTCCCGCTGCTGGGCCATGCCACCTGGCACGCCTACCGGGCCGTGGCGCGTTCCGAGGTTTAGACGATGAGTTGTTGCGCGCCGAGGATCGAAACTGAGCTGCTGGTTGCGCCGGGACGCGAAATCCCCGCGCGTGAGATCGTGCTTGCCAGCCGCGATCTCGGCGACGGCCTCTTGCAGACGGATCTTTCGGTGCCGCAGGCGCATTGCGGAGCATGCATGGCGGCGATCGAGGGAGCCTTGCGGCGCCTCGACGGGGTGGTTGGTGCGCGGGTCAACCTGACCGCGAAGCGGGTGGCGGTTAAATGGCGCAGCGATGGCCCAGTTCCGCCGATGATCGAAGCACTGAGGGCCGCCGGCTTCGAGCCGATGCTTGGCGACGCCGACGACGCAGGAAGCGACCCGGAGATGTCCAGGCTGCTGCGGGCGACCGCGGTGGCAGGCTTCGCCGCCATGAACATCATGATGCTGTCGGTCTCCGTCTGGTCGGGCTCGGATGCCGGCACGCGGCACGCGTTCCATCTTGTATCCGCGCTGCTGGCCATACCTGCCGTGGTCTATTCGGGGCGCATCTTCTTCCTGTCGGCATGGACCGCGCTGAGGTCGGGCAGGACGAACATGGACCTGCCGATCTCGGTCGGCATTCTTCTGGCCCTGGGACTGAGCCTCTACGACACGCTTGCGGGAGGGCCTCACGCCTACTTCGATGCGGTGACGTCGCTGATCTTCTTCCTGCTTGCCGGACGCACGCTCGACCATGCGATGAGGCAAAGGGCGCGAAACGCGGTGACCGGTCTCGCCCGCATGATGCCGCGCGGCGCGACCCTGGTCGGCCCCGACGGAAGCCGCGAGTTCCGCAGCCTGGCGGAGATCGAGCCGGGCAACCTGATCGTCGTATCGCCTGGCGACCGTATACCCGTGGACGGGACGGTCGTCGCGGGAACCGGCAGTCTCGACGTCTCGATGGTGAACGGCGAAGCCGCGCCGGAACAGGCGGAGCCCGGCAGCGGGGTCTTATCGGGAACGATGAACCTGGACGGCGCCTTGACGGTGCGGGCGGAGAGGCGGGCAGGGGACTCCTTCCTCGCGCACATGGTGAGCCTAATGGCGGCGGCAGAGGATGGACGCGCCCGCTACCGGCGCATCGCCGACCGGGCAGCGGCGCTCTACTCGCCGGTCATCCACCTGCTGGCGCTCGCCACCTGTGCTGGATGGGTCCTGCTGACGGGCGATTGGCATCGGTCGATGACGGTCGCCATCTCCGTACTCATCATTACCTGCCCGTGCGCGCTGGGCCTGGCGGTGCCAATGGTCCAGGTGGTGGCGGCCCGGCGCCTGTTCGACCTCGGCGTCACCTTGAAGGATGGAAGCGCGCTCGAGCGCCTCGCCGAGATCGACACGGTGGTCTTTGACAAGACAGGCACACTGACGACCGGCGTGGCGCGCGTCGAAAGCCACACGGCAGCCCCTCGGGACCTGACCGCCGCGGTGGCGCTCGCCGGCCATTCGAGGCATCCTGTCTCGCGCGCCGTTGCATCCTTGATGGCTGCCGGCGCGGACGTCGATGACGTGCGCGAGGTTCCGGGCCTTGGCATTGAAGGGCGTGCCGGAGGAAGCATCTACAGATTCGGAAGGAAAGAATGGGTGTGCGCCGGCGGCGTCTTCGACGAACCTGCAAGCACAGAAGCAGGCGCGTGGCTTTCCAAGGACGGCATACCGGCCGGCTCGTTCGTCGTGGCCGACGAACTGCGGCCCGGGGCCAGGGTAGCCCTGCGAAAGCTGGGGGATCGCGGGCTGGCCACGGAACTGCTTTCCGGCGATCGTGAAAGCGAGGTCCGAAAAGTGGCGGAGGCACTGGGAATGACCGCGATGCGTCATGCGGCGATGCCTGAAGACAAGGTTGTGCGCCTGAAAGAACTCGATGCCGCCGGCCGGCGCGCTTTGATGGTTGGCGACGGACTGAACGACGCCCCGGCGTTCGCCGCCGCGCATGTTTCGATGGCGCCCTCTTCGGCGGCGGATATTGGCCGGAATGCGGCTGATCTCGTGTTTTTGGGGACGAGCCTGGAAGCAGTCCCGCAGGCGATTGGCATAGCGCAGGCCGCGGTGCGCCTGGTCCGGCAGAACCTCGCCCTTGCCGTTCTCTACAATCTCCTTGTGGTGCCGCTCGCCATTGCTGGATACGTCACGCCTCTGATGGCTGCCATCGCCATGTCGACGTCGTCAATCCTCGTGGTGGGCAATTCGCTGCGTCTTTCCGGCGACGGTGTTTCAGCTTCGCGAAAACCGTCGCAGCGCAATATGGGTCTCGCGGAGGCGGTATGAGCTATCTCGTGTGGCTCGTGCCGATAGCCCTGGGTATGGGCCTCGTGGGCCTGCTTGCCTTCATGTGGTCGATGCGCATCGGGCAGTACGAAGATCTCGACGGCGCCGCCGAGAGGGTGCTGCTTCCCGATACCGAGGACGGACCCTTGCGTCACGGTGCCCGGGACAGCGATGGGAGTCGCAACGAGCCCGCAAGCGATGGGATCGCACGACTGAGCGAAACCGTTCGGAAGGGAAGAACAAGGTGAGGGAACGACCATGACCAAGGCTGGCGACAAGCGGTTCGACCGGATTGCAGCATGGGCACTCATCTTGGGGGCCGCGGTCATGGTTCCCAGTCTTGCCGCCTTGGTGGTAGCTCTTCTGGCCGTGGTTGCGGTGTTGCTGTAGGGCATTTGCCGAATGTGGTGGCGATGTCGCTCTTTCTGCTTGCCGCCTATTTCACCAGGAAAGGGCTGCCCGGATGAAGGCCAGCTTTCGGGAACCGGGAAGAAGCGGTCGTTTTGGCGAGCGTCCGCTCAGCCGAATGTGCTTCGAAAGCGGATCGGCAGATTTCCGCCTACTCAAGACGTTTGATGTGTCGCCTCTACGCGTCGGCTCATGGCGCAACCTTCCTGTTCGAGAACCGGAATATTTGACCCGCCGGACCTTTAAGGGCGCACGATCCTTATCGTAAGCGGACGTACGGCTAGTTGGTCGGCCAATCGAACCTTTGCCGGCGAGCACTGACCTGAATCCCTACATCTTCGTCAGGCGCCCACTAGAAGCCGCTGTTTGCATTCGGCGCTTCGCTGACGCTTAAGTCGCTGGCCGAAACGGCTTGGCCAGCGACGCGGGAAAATGCAGCGCCAGCATCTGGCGATTTTGCGAGATGATCACGAGCACGATGATCGTCGCCAGATAGGGCAGGGCCGAAAGGAGCTCGGACGGAACCGCCAAGCCCAGCGCCTGGCCCTGCAACTGCAAAATGGTCATGCCGCCGAACAGCCAGGCGCCGAGCAGCACGCGCAGCGGCCGCCAAGTGGCGAAAACCACCAGGGCAAGCGCGATCCAGCCCTTGCCGGCGGTCATGTTCTCTACCCATAGCGGCGTGTAAGCGACCGACAGATAGGCGCCGGCAAGACCGGCCATCAGGCCTCCGAACAGCACGGCCATGTAGCGGATCTTTATCACGGGATAGCCGATCGCATGTGCGGTCTGCGGAGATTCGCCGATGGTGCGCAGGACAAGTCCGGATTTTGTCCGATAGAGGAACCAGCTGATCACGACGAACATCAACAGCGCGAGATAGACCATCGGGTCGAAGTGGAAAAACAGCGGCCCGATCAGCGGGATATCGGACAATAATGGGACGTGGATGCGTTGCAGCGCTTCGATAGGCGCGCTGCCGAAGCCGCGCCCGAGAAAGGCCGAGACGCCGGAGCCGAAGATCGCCAGCGCCAGGCCCGCCGCATATTGGTTGGTGAGGAAAGTAAGCGCCAAAACGCCGAACAGCAGCGAAGTCACGGCGCCCGCCAGCGCGCCCGCGATGATGGCGACCGGCATGGAATAGCCAGCGACGACTGCGCCAAAGGCGAACGCTGCCCCCATCAGCATCATGCCCTCGATGCCGAGATTGAGCACGCCGGATTTTTCCACAACGAGTTCGCCCAGCGCTGCAAAAATGAGCGGCGTCGCGGCAATGATCGTGCCGGTGAATATGGCGACGAACAGATCCATCAGGCTTTCTCCCGAACCCGGCGCAGGCGATAGAAGATGAAGAAGTCGGCGGCGAGCAGGAAGAACAGCAGGACGCCCTGGAAAATGCGCGTCAGCGCAGACGGCAGGCCGAGTGTCATCTGGACGCCTTCGCCGCCGAGAAACAAGAGCGACATCAACAGTCCGCCGAGCACGATGCCGAAGGCGTTCAGCCGTCCGACAAAGGCGACGATGATCGCGGCAAACCCGTAGCCAGGCGAGATCTGCGGCGACAATTGGCCGAGGGGGCCGGCGGCTTCCGCCATGCCGGCGACGCCTGCCGCAGCCCCTCCCGCCAGAAGGCCGATCCAGACCGCCGCCGATTCGCGAAACCCGGCATAGCGCGCGGCCAGCGGAGCGGCCCCACTCACCGACATCTTGTAGCCGAGGAAACTGCGGTCGGTGAACAGCCACATGGCGACGACGGCCACCATCGTGATGAAGACCGACGGGTTGAGCCGGTAGGAATAGTCGAACGGCTCCAGCATCGCCCCCACCGGCAGGAGCGCCGTTTGCGGGTAGTTGAAGCCAGCGGGGTCGCGCCACGGCCCGTGCACCAGCCAGGACAGCAACAGCGTCGCGACATAGGTCAGCATCAGCGTGACTAGAATCTCGTTGGTGTTCATGCGGGCGCGCAGAAAGGCCGGGATCGCGGCCCACGCCATCCCGGCCGCCATGCCTGCCAGAAACATCAGCGGCAGGAGCAACATGCTTTCCGGATCCGGCCAGAACAGGCCGACGCCGCTCGCCGCGATCGCGCCGATGATCAATTGGCCCTCGGCGCCGATGTTCCAGACATTGGCGCGAAAGCCGACTGCCAGGCCGCAGGCGATGAGGATCAACGGCGAGGCCTTGAGCAGCCATTCGGACAGCCCGTTCATCGAGTTAAGCGGCGCGACGAAGAAGGCGTGCAGCGTCGCCAGCGGATCATGCCCGAGAGCGGCGAAGAAGATCGAGCCGACGATCAGCGTGAGCACGGTGGCGACGACCGGCGCGCCCACCCGCATCAGCGACGATGGCTCCGGCCGCTGTTCAATCCTCAAGCGCAAATTCACCACTCCCGCTCGCGATGGCGTTGTTGCCGTTCAGGCCGGTCATCAACAAGCCGACTTCCTCGCGATCCGTCGCCGTTCGCACCAGCGGCGCGGAAACCCGCCCCTGGCAAATAACCAGAAGCCGGTCGCAGATTTCGAACAGTTCATCGAGCTCTTCCGATACGACCAGCACGGCTGCGCCCGCCCGGCTCATGTCGACGAGGGTCTGGCGAATGAAGGCTGAGGCGCCGACATCGACGCCCCAGGTCGGCTGGGCAACCAGAAGAAGCTTGGGCTGCAGCGCGATTTCGCGCCCGACGATGAATTTCTGCAGATTGCCGCCCGACAGGCTTTGCGCAGTCGATTGCGGGCCGTTGGCCTTTACCTTGAATTTGTCGATGATGCTTTTGGCGAAAGCGCCGGCTTTCTGCCGGTCGACCAGGCCGTTGCGTACCGTGCCGAAGCGGTGGGCTGTCAGGACGGCGTTTTCCCACAGCGTATGCGGCGGCACCGCGCCGCGCCCGAGCCGTTCTTCGGGAACGAACGCCACGCCGAGCTTCCGGCGCTCATCCGGCCCGAGGCGGGCGGCCGCGGTTCCGCAGATCCTTATCGCGTCGTTCCGGTCATGCGTGCGTTCGCCGCTGAGCAGCGCGACGAGTTCCGCCTGGCCATTTCCGGAAACACCGGCCAGCCCGACGATTTCGCCGCCATGCACGTTGAAGGAAACATCCTTGAGATCGGTTCCAAACGGGCTCCTGGCGGTCACCGAAAGGCCGCGGACTTCCAGCACCGGCTTTTCGCTCGGGAGCGGCGGGCTGACATGCATCTCCGGCAGCTTCGAGCCGACCATCATGCGGGCAAGCTCCAGCGAGGTCGTCTCTTTCGGCCGCGCGGTGCCTGTAACCTTGCCGTTGCGCAGCACCGTCGCAAAATCGCAGAGCTCCTGCACCTCGTCGAGCTTGTGGCTGATGTAGAGGATGCTGCACCCTTCCGCGGCCAATTGCCGAAGCGTTTCGAACAGCTTCACCACTGCCTGTGGCGTGAGAACCGAAGTCGGTTCGTCGAGGATCAGCAGCTTCGGCGCCTGCAGCAGGCAGCGGATGATCTCGACGCGCTGGCGTTCGCCGACGGAAAGGTCATGCACGCGCCGATGCGGATCGATCGGCATGCCGTAGCGTTCGGACAGTTCCCCGATGCGGGCGGCGAGCGATTCCAGATCAGAGGCATTGCGTACGCACAGCGCGATGTTCTCCACAACCGACACGGACTCGAACAGCGCAAAATGTTGGTACACCATCTCGATGCCGAGTGCCCGCGACACCGCCGGATTGTGCGCTTCGATCAGATTGCCGTCGCAATAGATTTCGCCGGAATCGGCCTGCGCCGCGCCATAGATGATCTTCATCAGCGTCGATTTGCCGGCGCCGTTTTCGCCGAGGACTGCATGGATTTCGCCGGGCTGGATCGACATCGAGATGTCGTCATTGGCGACGACGCCGGGATATCGCTTGCAAATGTTGCGCAGTTCTAGACGCGGGATCATGTCGTGTCCTGCCGTAGCGTGTGCGAGGTTGGACGAGGCTTGGCCTGTTGCGGCCGAACGGAAATCCGTTCAGCCGCCAAGGCGTTTGCAACCGAAGATCAGCCGAGCTTGCCGATCATCCCGTTGACGAACCAGTTCATGCCGCGAATGTCATTGTCGGAAAGTACCGATCCCGCGGCGACCTTCACGTTGCCGCCCTGGTCCTTCAACTCGCCAGCATAGGGGTGGAGCTTGCCACCGCCGATATCGGCCTCGAGCTGCTTAAGCTTGGTCTGGACATCGGCCGGGATCGCCTCGTTGTAGGGCGCCATCTTCACCACGCCCGCCGCCAAACCTTCCCAGCGCGCTTCCGGCTTCCAGGTGCCCTCGGCCACGCCCCGCGCGGCGCGCAGGTAATTGCTGGTCCAGTCGAGAACGAAGGCGGTCAGTTGCTTGCCCGAGCCGAACTTCGCCATGTCGCTGGCATAGCCGATCGACCAGGCGCCCTTTTCGCCCGCTACCTGAACGCCGGTCGCCGTATCGGTCATCGAGCAGATGACGTCGCAGCCCTGCGAAATCAGCGTATTGGCCGCTTCCTTCTCTTTGCCCGGATCAAACCAGGAATTGAGGAAGATCGCGTTGCAGGTGGCGTCCGGATTGACACTTTGCGCGCCGAGCAGCAGCGCATTGGCCGGGCCGACGATGTCTGGAATAGGGAAGCCGCCGATGAAGCCGAGCTTGCCGCTCTTCGACATGTGTCCGCCGGCCGCCCCCGCGACGAATGTGCCCTCATAGTACTTCGCCTCGAAAGTGCCGAGATTGGCGAGATGGACGATGCCCGAGCAATGCTCGAACGCCACTTCGGGGAACCGCGGCGCCACTTTTTGCATTGGCGTGCCATGCGAAAAACTGGTGCCGAATACGAGCCTGTTGCCGCTGGCGGCGAGCTCGCGGAAAATGCGCTCGGCGTCCTGCGGCATGAAGATGTTGTCGATGACGGTGAGCTCGACCTTGTCGCCGAATTCGGCCTTGATCGCGTCGACGCCGAGGCTGTGCTGCTTGGTCCAGCCGATTTCGGCCACCGGCGACACGTAGACGACGCCGATCTTCAGCGCCTCCTGCGCTCGCGCGATGCTGCTTAAACCCGCGGCGCCGAGTGCGACGCCCAAGGCTCCGCCATATTTCAGGAATTCGCGTCTTGTCGTATTGTCCATGGTGATAGCCCTCTGTTGGTTTTTTCTTGCCCGGCTTGCTATTGCCGGATCTGTTTTGGCGATTGGGTATGGCGATGCGCACTTGCATGCCCGTCTCCGCTCGTCTTTCCCGTCTTTTTTGGCGCATCCGCCTTGGCCGCGCCGTTGCCCTTGTCTTCCAGAAACGACGCCAACGCTTCGCGCGGCGTCAGCTCCGGAAACACCTGCCGGTCCATGATGTAGCCGCGCACGACCGTGCGGTGGTGCGTATCGATCAGCTCCATCGCCTGTTTCAGCCGGCCCTTCTCGAGCAGGTCGATCAGCCGCGAATGGTCGTCCAGGAGGTTGCAATAGTCGAAATCGGCGGTGATCAGCGAACGCAGCAGCGTCGTGCGCCGGACAAGCTGCGCATGGATCTCCTGCATCACCTTGTTGCGGCTCAGCCGGACGAAAACCGTGTGGAATTCCTGGCCGAGGACATCGGCGAGCGCGTCGTTTCCGGCCGCGACGGCCTGGCGCTGGCGTTCGACATGCTGGCGCAGTTCCGCCCAGCCGGCGGGACCGAGGCGGTCGCTCAACTGAGCCGCGACACCCTGCTCGACCAAGGTCAGCGCGTCGTAGATCTCCATCGCCTCCTGCATGGAAGGCTTGGCCACGAACGCGCCGCGGTTGCGCTCGATCTGGGCGAGGCCGTCATCGGCGAGCCGTATCAGCGCCTGGCGTATGACGATGCGGCTGACGTCGAAAATCTCGGCGAGTTCGCGTTCCCCCAGCTTGCAGCCTGGCACCAGCCGGTGGTCGATGACGGCGCGCGTCAGCGTGTCGGCGATGACCTGGGAGCGGCTGCTCATGCCTTGCGCTTCCGCGGCGCTGGCGGCAGCATGTTGTGGATGTTGAGCATGGGCCTGGTCCGCACTGCCGCATTTCCAGATAAAATACCGCATACATCGGAATGCAATCTCGGTCACCTGTCAATCAATAAACTGACATTGTCTTCCAAAAAACTATTGATTGGTATCCAATCTTGTGGTTCCAATGGCGCCGGTACCGAGCTAGGTTCATGGTGAAGAGCTAGCCAGGGAGGGTGCGATGCCCATGGCAACCCACTGCAGCGACCGAGTGCTCCTGAACGACTGGCATGTTGTCGCCGACGGCTCGGCGCTGCCGGCAAATGTTCCGTTTTCGACCTGCCTGCTCGGCGTGGATCTCTCGATCAGCGCCCGGAATGATGGCGCAATCCGGATCGTCCGGGCCGACACCGGCGCTCGCGTCAACAGCGTCCAGCGCTACGGCTTCCTCTGGGCGTGCCTGGGCAAGCCGGAGCGTGACATCCTCTACATTCCGGAGGCCGACGAACCCGACCGGCATCTTGTCAGCGGCGGCTCTATCGCGGTGAAGGTGTCGGGATTGCGGGCGGTCGAGAATTTCCTCGACATGGGCCATTTCCCGTTCATCCATACCGGCTGGCTTGGCGAGGAACCGCATACGGAAGTGGTTCCTTACAAGGTCGAGATCACCAATCAGGACGAGGTCCTGGCGACAGAATGCAAGTTCTATCAGCCGATCGCCTCGCCGACGGCCAGGAAAGGCATGATCGTCGATTACATTTACAAGGTGATCCGGCCCTACACGGTGGCGCTCTACAAGAGCAATCCGCTGCAGAAGGATCGCCTCGACGTGATCACGCTGTTCGTGCAGCCGGTCGACGAGGAGAACTGCGTCGCCCATCCCTATCTTTGCTATCTTAAGGACGGCATGGATGCGGCGACGGTGCGCAGCTTCATGCAACTGATCTTCGCCCAGGACAAGCCGATCCTGGAAAACCAGGTACCGAAACGCCTTCCGCTCGATCCGCGCGCCGAAACGCCGATCCGCGCCGATGCGGTGTCGGTCTATTATCGCCGCTGGCTGCGCGACCGGGCGGTGACCTACGGCGCCATTCCGGCCCATGCTTGAGGCCGGGCGCTATCGAAGGGAATTACCATGAACACAAGGAAATGCACGGATCCGGTGGTCCTCAATCTGTGGCACCCGATCGGGGCGATTGACGAGACGCCGGCCGGCATCGTCGTCGAAACCGTGCTGCTGGAGGAGCGCGTCAGCCTTGCCAAGACGGCGGACAATGTCGTCGCCGTCTGGCGTTCACGCCCGGATTTGCGGGCAGGGGACACGGTCGAAATCGCCTCGATAGCTGACCGCCTGCCTGCCAAGCTCGCTTATGGTTACGTCTGGACCTCGCTCGGCTCGCCGCCGCAAGACATTTTCCCAATTCCCGAATACGCAGAGGGCGATCGCCGCAAGCTCAATGCGGCTACCATCGGTGTCAATGTTTCGGCGCCTCGCGCCATCGAGAACTTTCTCGACATGGGCCACTTTCCATACGTCCACACCGACATCCTCGGCGTCGAACCGCATACCGAAGTCAAGGAATACGACGTCGAGATTTCGGTCGACCGCGACGAGATTCTCGCCACGCGCTGCCGTTTCTTCCAGCCGATGGCTTCGACCGCATCCGATGGCGGCGCCGATGTCGATTATGTCTATCGCGTACCGCATCCATTCTGCTCGGTACTCTATAAATCGAGCCCGCTCGACGAGACGCGGCGCGATGTGATCGCGGTGTTCCTACAGCCGGTCGACCAGGAGCATGTACGCGCCCACATGATGCTCTGCGTGCTCGACGAGGACAATGAAGACAAGGTGATCAAGCGTTTCCAGCAGACGATCTTTGGCCAGGACAAGCCGATCCTGGAAAACCAAGTGCCGAAGCGTTTGCCGCTCGATCCCCGCGCCGAGACGCCGATCCGGGCCGACAAGTCGGCGATCGCCTACCGCCGCTGGCTGAGCCAGAAGGGCGTCACCTACGGCGTCATTCCTGCCGCGGCCTGACGACGAAATCCGGGAGAGACCTGCATGCTGGAAGAAGCCAGGAACCGGTGGCATCCGATTGCCTCCACCTCCGACCTGCCGCACCGCCATGTCTTCCATGGCCAGTTGATGGGCCGGGAATTCGCCGTCTGGCGCGCCGATGACGGCTTCGTCAACGTCTGGGAAAACCGCTGCCTGCACCGCGGCGTCAGGCTGTCCATCGGCATCAATGACGGGCGCGAACTGAAATGCCAGTATCATGGCTGGCGTTATGCGAACCGCACCGCCGGCTGCACCTATATCCCGGCGCATCCGGCCGACGCCCCGGCCCGCACCATTACCAACCGGACCTTTCCGGCGGTCGAGCGCTACGGCCTCGTCTGGTCGGCGGAAGAACCCATCGGCGAGGTGCCAGATATCGCGGGCCTCGCGGAATGCGATCTTCTGGTGTTGCGGGCCATCCCGGTCAACGCGCCTGCCGGCCGGGTCATTGAACGTTTGAAAGCCCACCGCTTCCAGCCGAGCGGCAAGCTCGATGCGGCCGATGGGGAAATATCGGTCGAGGCGGCACAGGAGTTTTCCATCGCTCTGCGTTCCCGCTATGGCGGTTCCGAGACGCTTGCCGTGTTCTTCGTCCAGCCGGTCGATTCCAACCGCTCGGTCATTCGCGGCGTGCTGGATCATGGCGTTCAAGGCGCCGGGCGCATCGCCGTCCTGCGCCATCACAATGAGCGGCTTTCGGCCCTGCGCGACCTTGCCGAGCGCGAAGCGGCGGCGGCGCCCGCGCCCGCGCCGATCGAGCCTGTCTACGAAAGGGTTTCGCCGGAACTTGCCGAACTGCCCGAACTGACGACGCATGGCCGCAAGGCGGCCCTGCGCGTCACCGTATCGAAAAAATGGCCGGCGGCCGATGGCATTGCAGGTTTCGAGCTTCGCCCGGTCAAGGGACTGCTGCCGACCTTCCACCCCGGCGCCCATATCGACGTGCACATGCCCAATGGCGAGATCCGCCAATACTCGATCACCAACGGGCCGGGCGAAACCGACAGGTTCGTCATAGGCGTGAAGCTGGAGCGGGATTCGAAGGGCGGCTCGAAATGCATGCACGAGACCGTGCGCGAGGGCGACGTGTTGGCGATCTCCGAGCCCCGCAACAATTTTCCGCTGCGCCGGGATGCGGTGAAGACCCTGTTCGTTGCCGGCGGCATCGGCATCACGCCGCTGCTGGCCATGGCGCAGGCGCTCAAAAACCAGAATCTTGCCTATGAGCTGCACTATTTCGCCCAGACCGAAGCGCAACTGGCCTTCCCCGATCGCCTGGAGCCTCTCGGGAACGCGTTGAAGCCGCATCTCGGCCTCTCCCCGGAACAAACTGGTGCTGCGCTGCGCGAGCTTTTGTCGTCCTACAAGCGCGACATGCATCTCTATATCTGCGGTCCCGGTCCGATGCTGGAAGCCGCACGAGCAGTCGCCGCCGAGCAGGGCTGGCCCGAGACGGCGGTCCATTTCGAGTATTTCAAGAACACCAACATGATCGACGACAGTTCGAGCTTCCAGGTGGCACTGGCGCGCTCCTGCGTGACCCTGAAGGTGCCGGCGGGAAAGACGATCCTCGAAGCGATGCGCGAGGCCGGCATCGACATGCCGTCATCCTGCGAGCAGGGCGCTTGCGGCACGTGTCTGGCGACTGTCATCGAGGGTGAGCCGGACCACCAGGACGTCTATCTCAGCCGGTCCGAGCGGGAGTCGGGAACGAAGATCATGACCTGCGTGTCCCGCGCCAAGTCGGCCCGGCTGGTGCTCGACATCTAAGGGGCGGAAATGATCACGCTTTACGACTACGAACTGTCCGGCAATTGCTACAAATTGCGCCTGATGATGAGCTTTCTCGGCATCGGCTACAAAACCGTGCCGGTCGACTTCTATCCGGGCCGCGAGCACAAGTCGGAGTGGTTCCTGAAACTGAATCCGCTCGGCCAGTTGCCGGTGCTGGAGGATGACGGGCTTTTGCTCCGTGATGCCCAGGCGATCCTCGTCTATCTCGCCTCGAAATACGACCCGTCCAATAGATGGTATCCGCGCGACAATCCGGCTTTGCTCGGCGAGATCAGCCAATGGCTGGCCTTCGCCGACGGCATCACCGGCACGGCATCAGCCGCCCGCTTGCATGACGGGCTGTTCTACGAACTCGACATCGACGCGGCGCGAGTCGGAGCGCACCGGCTGTTCCGTATCCTCGACGAACATCTGTGGTTCGGCGAGCAGGAAGGCCGCGACTGGATCTGCTCGGCAAATCATCCGACCATCGCCGACGTCGCATGCTTCCCCTACGTCATCCTATCCGAGGAAGGAGGCATTCCGCGCCAGGATTATCCGGCGATCCGCCGCTGGTGCGACCGCGTCAAGCGCATCAAGGGATTTATCGTGATGTCGGGCGTCTTCCCGGCCGGGCCAGCCAAGGCCGCTTGATCCACTTTGTTCACACCGGAATAGATCCCGTCAGTCAGCTCCCAGCGCCGACGCATAGCTGGCGTCGACCGTCTTCGCACTATCACCGACCTGGAAAGCGCATCCAGGTCCGATCGCCTCGATGGCAGCATTGACAAAATTTCTCCTGACGGGGGAGGGCGAGGACGCACCACCGATCGCGGCCGATCGCGACGCTTTAGAATAAGGATTGACGCCATCCCAAGGCCTTTGTGAGAGATTCTGTCGCAAGCAGCTCCTCTAGGCGGCGCGGCCGGCAATGTATCATGGCGTCATGTTTAGGGTGTCAGCACCCGCTCGTTCATCGAAAACGACCGTACAGCCTAGCGCGATGGCAGTCTTGGATATTGCTTCCGCCATCTCCTCGTCAGGGGTAACGAAATCCCCTGAGATTATCCGGAGTTCTTCGACCGCCTTGGAGGTCGACAGTAACGACCCTGCGCATCTGCTATGGGCGCAAGCCTTCACAACCGAGATTAGATCGGCTCCATCATAGTTTTTGTTGTCCACGACGGCTCTCCATCAGTCGAGCCCCTTCGATCCTCTCAACCCCTTGCTGGGGGAAACTGTTCCACGGCGCCTTGAACCGAGCATTGCGGTCGAACCGGTACCCCACGGTAGATCGACAGATCGATGTCGCAATACCGGAGGCTTGCCGATGACAATGCGTGCGCCATAACGGTTGTGTGGAAATGGATTTTCGCAATGCCGTCGATGAAGCGCTGGTGTGGGCCCGCGGTTGGTTCGATTATGGCGGAGCGCCCTGGTTCTTCTACCAGGCCGGTATCATCGTTGGGCTGTTTCTGGCGGCAAAGCTCGCTGCAAGTCGCATCGAACCGCTTCTGGAAACTCGGGCCCGCCAGATCAAGGGACACCCCGGGCTTCTGCGGGTCATAGTTGCACTGTTGCGGCGTACCGACTGGGTTCTTTTCACGGTCTTTCTGCTCGCTGCCCTTACTCTCTTGCGTAGCACCACCTGGCCGAGCCGAAGTTATATCATTTCCATCGCGTTGTCCTTGTCCCTGGCGTGGCTGTTCGCCTCCGTGCTGTCGCGCGTCATCCACAATCGGCTGGCCGCGCGCGCTCTTGGCTGGTTTGCCTGGGGCTATGCGGCCCTTGTCATCCTTGGAATCAACGACGACGCTGCGGCTTTCCTGGACTACTTCGCTTTGCCTTTGGGCCAGATTCGCCTGTCCGCTCTCACGATGTTGAAAGCGACATTGCTGCTGACGGCGACCGTCTGGCTCGCTGTGGTTGTTGGCAGGTATCTCGACGAGCGCGTTCAGAGTTCGGAAGAGCTCACACCCTCTATCCGCGTCCTCATAGGCAAGTTCGCAAAAATCGGACTTGTGCTGTTCGCCGGTTCGGTTGCGCTCTCTTCCGTCGGTGTTGATCTCACGGCATTGACGGTGTTTTCCGGGGCTATCGGCCTTGGCGTCGGCTTCGGACTGCAGAAGGTCGTCTCGAACTTCATTTCCGGCGTGATTATCCTGCTCGATAAGTCGATCAAGCCTGGAGATACGATTTCGCTCGAAAATACCTTTGGATGGATACGCGACCTGCGGGCGCGGTTTGTATCGGTGGTGACGCGGGACGGCCGCGAATACCTGATCCCGAACGAGGACTTCATCACGCAGCGGGTGATAAACTGGACATTCCGCGACGACCTTGTGCGGCTCGACGTGGAATTCGGCGTCTCCTATGACGCCGACCCGCATAAGGTCAGCCAGCTAGCGATACAGGCTGCCTTGACGGTCCCGCGCGTGGAGGCGGATCGGCGGCCAGTCTGCTGGCTTACGGCTTTCGGCGAATCCTCGCTGGATTTCGTCCTGCGCTTCTGGGTCCACGAGCCACAGCAGGGCCTGACCAATGTGCGCGGAAAAGTGCTGCTTGCGCTGTGGGACACGTTCAAGGAGAACGGAGTTGGCATCCCCTTCCCGCACCGTGAGATTATCATGAAGCACGGCTTCCAATCTCGGCCGGTCAACACTGGCTCACGCGGCGGGAATTCACGTTGATGGACGCGCATGAGTGCCAAAACGCTCAGCCATTCGCCACAAACAAGAAATCCTCGGAACCACTGATTGGTGCTTAACATTCTCCAATGACAGGAGGAGAGACAATGGCCAATCTGGGAAAAGTCGCATTGGCGATGCTCGGCATTCTAGCGTATCAAAACCGTGACAAACTTGGGGAATTGTTCCGCAGCACCAATCAGACCGGGCAAACCCCGAGCGATCCCCAACGGGCTGGCGGCGGCGGTATTTTGGAACAAGTCGTCGATCGGCTCAGATCAGGTCAGGGCCTCAACGACGTCCTTGACCGCTTCCGTACGACCGGCAGTGCAGATCAGGTTGACTCTTGGATCCGGATTGGACCGAACCAGTCGCTTGACCAGGACCGGATAGAAGCCGCGATCGATCCCGAGACGATCGCTCAGCTGTCCCGACAGACGGGTCTTACTCGCGAGGAACTCTTGGCGCGCATTGCACGCGATCTGCCGGAAGCAGTCGACCGCTTGACGCCCAGTGGACAGAACCGCACCGACGGGCCAAATCTCCTTGACGACGTCGGTCGCACCGAGCCGGAGATCGAAGGCGACCGTGCCAATCTCGATAACGCGATGACGCGTGAGGAGAGATAACTGGCTTGAGTTGCGTTTCGAACTCCTGGTCGCTTGCTACAACGTCCCCCCGCACCAGAGCGAAATAAGTCATTGTTCCGCTGGTGGAGCTGAGGAGGAGAGATTGGACTCCCGACCTCGTCATTGCGAATGTCGGATTAACAGAGATTATCCGGTGCCGTTGCAACGTCCGCTTCAATGGCGCAAATGAGCCCATCATGCAGTGAGCCTAGCCGGTATGGCGTTGTCGATGTTGTTGCAAACAAGTTCGAATGTCGCGACGCCAGCAAAGTAGAAATGTCGCATGGCGGTGTGGGGAGTGCCGACAACCATGTCGCTGGCAATAAGCATGTCGCTGGCGATAAGATCGTGGGTTTCAAAATATCGGGATCCTGGCTTGTCATGATTTGCCTTCACGAAACGGGTCCGTGCCTTCGACGTTTTCAGGGAAACTTTTACAGACCAAGCGGTCAGCAATCTTCTGGCTTGAGCGAGCGGACCATCCGGGTGACGACCGGATCGTAGGCGACCTTTTGATCCCTGCTGTAGTCCATCAGGAACATGGCGGCGCGATTGCCGCACACCGTTATGCCTCTGACATAGCGGATCTGGTCGTCTTTGATCCCCGAGTAACTTGCCCATTCACGCGTCAGCCGCCGATAGGTGAATTTCCAGCCTTCTTTCTCGTCCCGACTGATCTGTTTCTTGACCTGAGGCAGGAAGTCGCCTTCGGCGACGTCGGTGCCCCAGACGGCGAGGAGGGCTCCGTCAGGGGAATGGAAGGCCGCGCCATCACCGTCCTCTGAACGATGCAACAGTTCGAACTCGGGCGGCACCTCGAAAACGAAGCCAAACCGTTGGATGCCGAACTGCTGCCATTCCTGCGCCCCTGCCTGAGCGAGGGAGAGCATTAGCGCCGAGAAAACCAGCAGAATTCGGTTCATGGCCCGCGTCCAATTGCTTGAGCCTACGTTGCCAGTCCACTCCGATAATAACGACGAAAATGTAGGGGTGTTCCGTTATTGAAGAACTGTCTGCTCAAGTGGCCCACCGGAGATGATTTCCTGCTATGGCTGCTTGGGATCGTGCTGCGTCGGTGCGGGTCTGTGTTCTTGATCCTTTTGATCAACTGAGTGCACCCCACAGTGTTTTCCATCTCGAGTCGGGCTGCCGTTCGCTGGCGCTGCGAAACTGGTCAGTGGCTCGTGCATGGTTTGGTGATTGAACCTCGAGAACGCAATCGCTCGCGTCCGCTCTCGGGCTCCCGAAAGCACGTTCTCCTTTGTTCGGCGATACGAAGGTGTCTCGCTTCGTCGAACGCCGTCTGGCGCACCGAGGCTTTGAGTGAGACAACAGGTTGGACGCGTGCTGGAGCGGGATCGAACCACCAATGGATGAAGTCGAATGCGTTGTCATCGGCGCCGGGATCGTCGGTCTGGCAATCGCGCGCTCGCTCGCGCTGGCTGGCCGCGAGGTGCTTGTCGTCGAAAAGGAAAGGACGATCGGCGCGCACACATCGTCGCGCAACAGTGAGGTCATTCACGCCGGCATCTATTATCCGCAGGACAGCCTGATGGCGCGCTTTTGTGTGGAGGGTCGGAAGGCCCTCTACGACTATTGTGACGCGCGGGGCGTTCCCTACAGCCGCTGCGGCAAGCTCATCGTCGCCACGAACGCTGCCGAGGCGTTGCAACTGCAGGACATAGCGCGGCGCGCAGCACGCAACGGTGTCGATGACCTGTCGTTGCTCTCGGGCGGGGACGCCATGGCGTTGGAGCCGGAACTGTCCTGCACGGCCGCGCTTCTGTCGCCGTCGACAGGCATCGTGGACAGCCACGCCTTGATGCTGGCGTTCCAGGCCGACGCCGAAGCCGCTGGCGCGATGATCGCATTTAGCTGTCCGTTTCTCGGCGCAGTCAGTGGCGGCCCGGATCTCGTGCTCTCGCTTGGCGGCGCCGAACCCACCGCGA
>NZ_AHAM01000241.1 GCF_000236565.1 Mesorhizobium alhagi CCNWXJ12-2
GTCGATTTCATCGTGCGCTCGCTGCGCGAGGCCGAACCCGGCGCGATCACCATCTGCTCGCTGTCGCCGTTCACCAATCTCGCCATTGCCCTGGTGCAGGCGCCGGACATCGCGCCGAGGATCAGCGAGATCGTGGCGATGGCCGGCGCCTATTTCGAGGGCGGCAACATCACTCCGACGGCCGAATTCAACGTCTATGTCGATCCGGAGGCGGCGCGGATCGTGCTTGAGTCCGGCATTCCGATCGCGCTGCTGCCCCTCGACGTCACCCACAAGATGCTGTCGACGCCGGCACGGCTCGCCGCCATGCGCGCCTTAGGCAACCGCTGCGGGATCGCCACTGCCGAGATGCTGGAATTCTCCGAAAGCTTCGACCTCGACAAATACGGCTGGGAGGGAGCCCCGCTGCATGGTCCCTGCGTACCGGCCTTCATGCTGGCTCCTGAAATTTTCTCTGGCCGGCTGGTCAACGTGTCGGTGGAAACATCAGGCCCGCTCACGCTCGGCATGACTGTCGCCGACTGGTGGGGTATCACCGACCGGCCGAAGAACGCCTTCTACGTGCGCGAGGGCGACTCAAGCCGCTATTTCACCCTTCTTCTCGAATGTCTTGGAAACCTGCCATGAGCCAGACCCTGATCCGCAACGCGACGATCATGACCATGGATGCGGAGCGCGGCACCGTCCCCTTCGAGGGCGACGTGCTGGTGGACGAAACGACGATCAAGGCGATCGGCCCGGACCTGGCGGCGGAACCCGGCGCGGCCGTGGTCGACGGACGGCGCAAGCTGGTCATGCCGGGCCTCGTCAATGCGCACACCCATTCGAGCGAGACCTTCTTTCGCGGCCGCTACGAGAAGATGCCGCTCGAGGTCTGGCTGCTTTACGCTTACCCATTGTTGATGGGGCCGGTTATCGAGCCGCGGCTGCTCTATCTTCGCTCTCTACTGCTCGCCATGGAATCGCTTAAGTCGGGCGTGACCACCATGTCCGACTGCTTCTTCGATCCACCCCGGCACGAGCTCGAGCGGCTGGGGGCTGTCTTCCAGGCTTATGACGATGCCGGCATCCGCGCCAATGTGTCGAGCGGGGTGATGAATATCCACACCCTCGACGCGCTACCTTTCGCGCGTGAGGTTATTCCGCGCGACGTGCAGGAGACGCTGCAGTTCGGCCCGCCGATTACGGCCGAGGCCTATCTGGACTATTGCCGGGCCGCGATCGAGGCATTCGACGGCATCTCGGGGCGGCTGAAGTTCATGATCGCGCCGTCCGCGCCCCAACGCTGCACCGCCGATCTGCTGACCGGCTGCTACGCGCTCGCATTGGAACGCAGCCTGCCGTTTCACAGCCATGTACTGGAAACCATCACTCAGGCGGTCACCGGGCCGGAACTCTACGGCAAGAGCTTGGTGCGCTACATGGCCGATCTCGGCGTGCTCGGCCGCAACACCACCATCGCCCATTCGGTCTGGGTCGACGACGCCGACATGGCGCTGATGGGAGAGGCCGGTGTCACCGTTGTTCACAACGCAGTGTCGAACCTGAAGCTGGGCGCGGGCGTGGCCCCGGTGCGCCGGCTGATGCATGCCGGCGTCACGATCGCGCTCGGCACCGACGGTGTTTCTTCCAACGACACGGCGAGCATCTTCGATGTCATGCGCGTCGCCGGGCTGTTGCATGGCGCCAGCGGTCCGGACCACGCAACGTGGCTGTCGGCTTCAGAACTGCTGCAGGCGGCGACGGTAGGCGGGGCGCGCAGCGCGATGCTCGAAGGCGTGACCGGCTCGCTTGAACCCGGCAAGGCCGCGGACTTGATCATGCTCGACCTCGACGCCTACGCCTTCACACCTCTGAACGACATTGCCCGGCACCTCGTCTACGCAGCGAATGGTGGCCATGTCGACCTGGTGATGGTGGGCGGCGAGGTCGTGATGCGCGATGGTCGCTTGACGCGCGTCGACGAGGCGGCGGTGCTGGCCGAAATTCGCGAGCGCGTGCCGGCATATCTCGCCGGGCATACCGAGGTGGAAGCGCGCAACCGGGCGCTGGAGCCGTGGTTCACCGAAATCCATCGCCGGTCGGCGGCGCGGCATACAGGCGTCTACCGTTATGCCGGCGACGCGGCCCTATGGCCGCGAAACTGGTAACGGCAGCCAAGCCCTCTTTGCACATGGCTTGGACCGCCATGCAGAAACAATATGTGCTCATCTGCAACGAGTGGAAGCTGACGCTAGTGGTGAAAGTCTGACGGTTGGTGCCCGACGGATCAGTTTTGGAAATCGTTTGACACAGAAGTTCCGAACGCTCGTCCATTACTCTGAGTTAGGCGCGAGCCAAAGTTTCTGCGGCGCGTTCAGGCGCTTGAAGGGATAAGTCTTATCCTCAGGATAGTAGCCGAGGGAGGCCACACTAGCCTCGCTAAAACCTCCGCACCTTTGAAAATCAAAGCCGTCGTCACGGATCGTCAATGTGAACTCGCAGTTCGATCCTCCCACAAACTTGGTGGTCCGACCTACAAATTCCGAACCTCGCCAGAAGAACTCGAACTCGGTGCTGCTAGCTCGATCGGTGGGAAGGTTTTCGGGAGTAAACTCAAAGATAAACGTCCATCGCTTCGCGCCCGCCAAAATCTCCTTGATGGCCTGCTGGCCGGGAGCGCCTTTCTCAGCGGCGCTCGCTACGACGATGAAGAGTAGGCAGCTTGCGAAAACGGAGAGGATGGCGCGCATCGCTGATCTCCTACACGCGAAACAGCCCGTCGACTCAGAACCCGCGCGGGAAATGCGAATACATGATCGCAAAAATAAAACCCGTCCGCAACAAGCTGGCAGGTGCGATACTCGAAGCCTGTTAAGGGCCGCTTCGGGTCAGGCTCCCAATTCGGTCTTCGAGCGGAACGGCAGAGAAGGGGTCGTGAGCGGTATTTCGGCTCGGTACCTAGCGTCAGACTTCGACCACTAGGCTCGGCGGCGGAGGCGCCAGTTCGTTGCCAGAAGCGGAACCAGTCGCGCCCCATTTGCAGTCCTCTGACAACAACTTCCGGGTCCCGAAACGGGTATCCCTGTGCAGCATCTCTCCTGGTGAAATCCTTCGGCCGCACTGGCGCAGATCGCGTTGCCGAAATGGCAGCGGCCAAGCCGAATCATTCTTCTTTATTCGAACGATCTTTGGGATCATTATTTTACGTGGGCCTTGATAAACAAAGGCGCTCGGGAACGCGCCAGGGGCCCACCAATGGGAGATCCGGACATGTCTCAGTTTCTGAAAACGCGGCGCGAATTCCTGCAGGCTGCCGCAGCGTTCGGCGGCGCTGCCGCCAGCCATAGCCTGATCGGCGTCACGCCGGCCACAGCCCAGTCGCCGGCCAAGGTTCGCATGCAACTCGGCTGGCTCGCATCCAACGGCATTCTCGGCGAGGTCGTCGCCCAGAAGAAGGGTTTTTATGCCGAGCAGGGCGTCGAGCTGGAAATCATCCCTGGCGGACCAAATGTCGACGGCGTCGCCGGCGTCGCCGCCGGCCAATCGACGCTTGGCACCGTTTCGTCGAGCCCCTCGGTCATGCTGGCGCGCTCGGCCGGCATCCCCGTAAAGGCGTTCGCGGCCGGCTACCAGAAGCATCCCTTCACCTATTTCTCGCTCGAGAGCGCCGCTATCCGCGAACCGAAGGACATGATCGGCAAGACCATCGCCACGCAGCCGACAGCCTTTATCCTCGCCCGCGCGCTGCTGGCCAAGAACGGCATCTCGGAAGACCAGGTCACCTTGGTCAACATGGGCTCCGACATGAATCAGCTCATCACCGGACAGGCCCAGGCCGTTACCGGCTGGCTGACCAACACCAACGCGCTGAAGGTGCTCGGCGACGACCGCGTCGACATGATGCTTTGGGATACCGGCATCCAGCTCTACGCCAACGTCTACTACACCACCGACAAGGCGCTCACCGAATCGCCCGACGCCCTTGCGGCCTATCTGAATGGCTCGGCGCTCGGCTGGGGTTACGCCCGCGAGCATCCGGAAGAAGCGGTCGACATGTTCGTCGAAGCTTATCCGAACATGGACAAGGCGAGCGAGCTCGAGGCGGTCGGTCCCGTTCTGGACTTCAGCTTCGGCGACGTCACCAAGGAGCATGGCTGGGGCGCGATGAACCGCGACAACTGGGCCGCGCAGGTCGATACCTACGCTTCGCTCGACCAGTTCAAGGGAACGGTTCCGACCGTCGACGACGTCATGACCCTGTCGGTGCTCGAAGCTACCGCCGACATCCGCATGAAAGTGGGCTAGACCGATGGCGGCGACAGCGTTGGCGAAGGCTCCATCCGCCGCGTCCAACTCCGCGGCGCAGGATATCGCGGTCTCAGTCAAGAACGTGGATGTTGTTTTCGGTCAAGACGACAAGGCCGTCACTGCGCTGTCGAACGTCTCGGTCGACATTCCCGAAGGGTCGCTGATCACCATGATCGGCCCCTCGGGTTGCGGCAAGTCGACATTGTTGCGAGCGATCGCCGATCTCGTGCCGGTCAGCGGCGGCGAGATCACCGTCCTCGGGCGTTCGCCCGAGGCGGCGCGGCGCGACCGCGCATTCTCCTTCGTGTTCCAGGACCCGACCCTGTTGCCCTGGCGCAGCGCCATTGACAATGTCGGCCTGCCGCTGGAAGTGGGCGGCGGCGGAACCGCGCATGCCGAGCCCGCCGAACTCCTGCAGCTGGTCGGACTGAAGGGACGAGAGCAAGCTTTGCCGGGCGAACTGTCGGGCGGCATGCGCCAGCGCGTCGCCATCGCGCGCGCTCTGGTGACGCGACCGAAAATCCTGCTCATGGACGAGCCGTTCGGCGCCCTCGACGAGATCACCCGCGACAAGCTCAACGAGGAACTTCTGCGAATCTGGCAGGAGACGGGCACGACGATCATGTTCGTCACCCATTCAATTCCCGAGGCGGCTTTCCTTGGCCAACAAGTGCTCGTGCTTGCCTCGCATCCCGGTCGCGTGAAGGAATTCATGCCGGTTGACCTGCCCTATCCGCGCCGACTGCCCGTGCGCGACACGCTCGAATTCGTGCAGATCACGGCGCATCTGCGTCAGCTTCTGGAGGAATGCTGATGGCCGACATCGCTCACCGCACCTCTGCGCTGCCGAACCAGGGCATATTCCGGTTCGTGGATGGCCTTCGGGACAAATGGCCGGCGATCGCGGCCGTCATGGGCCTGATCGCCTGCTGGCAGCTGATCGTCTGGGGTTTTTCGGTTCCGACCTACATGGCGCCTGGCCCGATCGAAGTGCTGAAGGCTTTCCGTGATGACGGAATGACCTTGCTCGCCAATTTCTGGCCGACCCTATTCGAGGCCTTGCTCGGCTTCATCTTCGGCAATCTGATCGCCATCCTGCTCGCGGTCTGGTTCGTGCACAGCCGCACTGCGGAACGCGCCTTCTATCCGATCGCGGTGTTCATCAACACCATCCCGATCATCGCGGTGGCGCCGATCCTGGTGCTGATCTTCGGCAACGGCATCTCGCCGAAGATCATGATCGCGGCGCTGATCTGCTTCTTCCCGACGCTGGTCAACATGGTGCGCGGGCTGAAGGCGGTGACTCCAGCGACGCTCGACCTGATGCGGGTGCTGTCGGCGTCGAAGTCGGAGATTTTCTGGAAGGTCCGCATCCAGAGTTCGCTGCCGTTCCTGTTCGCAGCGCTGAAGATCGCCAGCACCACCTGCGTCATCGGCGCGATCGTTGCCGAGTGGATCGGCTCGAACTTCGGGCTTGGCGCGCTGATCATCGAGGCGACCTACAATTTCCGCTCGCCGCTGCTCTATGCGACCGTGTTCACCGCGGCGTTGCTCGCCGTGGTCCTGTTCACGCTCGTTTCGATCACTGAATCGCGGCTGATCAAATGGAAGGCGGCCGACGTCCACTGACGCCGGAACGCTCAAGACAACACTGGAGGAACGCATGGTTACGCCGACCATTACCGAAGCTGCGCGCGAAGCGCATGTCGCCGACAAGTCCGACGTTGTCGTCGTCGGCGGCGGCCCGGCCGGCATCTCGGCCGCGGTCTCGGCAGCCCGCAACGGCGCCAGCGTGACGCTGCTGGAGCGCTATCCGTATCTCGGTGGCCTCGCCTCCGGCGGCATGGTGCTGGTGCTGGATGACATGCACAACGGCATGGAAGTCACTGTGCAGGGCATCTGCATGGAGATGATCGAGCGCATGAGCGCCTGGGGCCTTTGCGTCATCCCGCCGGAAGCCGACCGCGCGCCGGGCGTTCGCGAGACGGATGCGATGTGGCGCAAATGGGCGCGATGGGGGCTCTTCGACTTCCACACCCATTCGATGCCTCACCCGATCTGCTTTTCGGCCGCTTTTGATCCCGATGCCTTCAAGCGCGCCTCCTATGCGGTTATCGGCGACGCCGGCGTGAAACTTCGAGCGCATAGCTGGTTCTCGTCGGCGATCGTTGAGGACGGTGTCATCAAGGGCGTCATCTGCGAGACCAAGGAAGGCCGGCAGGCGATCCTCGGCGACGTGGTGATTGATGCGACCGGCGACCTCGACGTTGCCGCGAGCGCCGGGGCGAAGTCGCAGGAAAGTTCCTTCATACTCACCACCGTCTCGCGCTGGGGCGGCGTTGACACCGACCGCGCCGAGGCCTTCCAGTTCGAGAACCCTGCCGAATTCGCCAAGCTCGATCACGAGGCCAAGCGTATCATTGGCGGCTGCTGGAATTTCTGGTGGCTGAAGACGCCGCTCCCCGGCGTGGTGTGGCTCAATTGTCCGCACGTGCCAAAGCTGCACGGGCTCAAGGTCGCCGACCTGACGGCGGTGGAGATCGAGGGCAGGGCGCGCATGGAGCGGCTGATGGAGTTCGCGCGCAAGAATTTCCCAGGCTTCGAAAACGCCTATGTCGTCGACTTCGCCCCGCAGACCGGAGTGCGCCAGACGCGGATGCTCGAAGGCGAGTACGTCGTGACCAAGGAAGACGTCATGTCGCGCCGGCATTTCCACGACACCGTTTGCCGCGGCCGCGACTACTATACGCCCTACCGCGCCATGCTGCCGCGCGAGGTCGACCAGCTGATCGTCGCCGGACGGCACTATTCGGCGACCCCGCAGGCGCAGAAATCGAGCCGCGAGATACCGCCCTGCATGGCAATGGGCGAGGCTGCAGGCGTTGCCGCGACCGTTGCGCTGAACGCCGGCGTCAAGGTCCGCAATGCTGACGTTGCCGCCATACAGAAACAGATGCGCGCTCAGGGCGCCGACCCGGGCGATGTTCCGTCCGCAAATGCCACATTGCTGGAGGCCGCAGAATGACCCTACTTCCACTCGATGGCGTCCGGGTGATCGACTTCACCCAGGTCATGCTCGGTCCGTGCTGCACGCAGGTTCTGGCCGACTATGGCGCCGAGGTGATCAAGATCGAGAAGGAAAATATTGGCGACCTTTCGCGCTGGTCGCTCGGCTCCGATCCCGACGGGCTCAACAATCCGGTCTTCTGCTCCCTTAACCGCAACAAGAAGAGTGTGGCGCTCGATCTGAAGTCCGACGAAGCGAGGGCGCAGGTGCTTGACCTGATCGACGGCGCGGACGTTGTGGTCAGCAACTTCCGTCCCGGCGTGATGGAGCGTATGGGCTTCGGTTACGAGGATCTGAAAGCGCGGAACCCCGGAATCATCTTCGCGCTCGGCACGGGCTTCGGGCTGGAAGGTCCCAACCGCCACAAGGGCGGGCAGGACATCCTGGCGCAGGCGCTGACGGGCTTGATGATGCGCAAGTCCGACCCGGCGCTGCCGACCTCGATCTATTCAACGCCGCTCTGCGACTATTCCGCCGGTATGCATCTGGTGCAGGGTATCCTGCTTGCGCTGCTGCAGCGACAGAAGACGGGCGAGGGGCAGGTGGTGGCCGTCAGTCTCTACAATTCCATGCTCGCGCTGCAGATGCAGGAAGGCGCCGCACACATGATGCGCGGCAAGGATCTGAACTGGGGCGCATTCCCGCTGACGGGTGTGTTCAACACGACGGACCGGCCGATCGTGATGGTCGGGGCCTTCAAACAGAACCCACTGCGCGACATCTGCAACGCGCTGGAGATCGAGGATCTGTCGAAGGAGGAACGCTTTGCCGATTTCGACCGGCAGATGGAAAACCGCCCGGAACTTCAGGCGATCTTCCGCGAGAACTTTGCCACAAAGGGTTCTGCGCACTGGCTGAAGCGGCTGGAGGAGGTCGACATCCTCTGCGCGCCAGTCCGCACGCTGGGCGAGGCGCTGGAGGACGAGCAGACGCTGATAAATCGCATGATCGTAGAGGCGGGCAGCACGCCGGCCGGTCCGGTGCGGATGATCGGCAGCCCGATCGACATGTCGGCTGCGCCATTGACGGTCCGGCATGCGCCGCCGCGTCTCGGCGAACACAATGGCGAGGTGCTCCGTCCAACCAACCAATACCGCAAGGTGGGCGCGGCGTGAGCGTCAGCCTCGACATTGCCGACCGCGTCGCGCGGGTCGTTATCGACCGTCCGGAGAGGCTGAACGCAATCGACGCGGCGGCAGAAGCCGAACTCGAGGCGATCTGGCAGGAACTGGAGCGGCGCGACGACATCAGCTGCGCCGTCCTGACCGGGGCGGGCGAGAAAGCTTTCTCGGTCGGCGCCGACATGAAGGGCGTCGGGAAGTCGGGACTCGAATACTGGGCCGACGCGCGCCCGCACGGTTTCGGCGGCATCGCATACCGGCGCACCCTCGACATCCCGCTGATCGCGCGCGTCAACGGCTATGCGCTAGGCGGTGGGTTTGAGATGGTGCTCGGCTGTGACATCGTCGTTGCATCCGAAAATGCGCAGTTCGGATTGCCGGAGGGCAGGGTGGGACGCATGCCGCTCGACGGTGGCATGGTGCTTCTGCAGCGAAAGATCCCGCACAACCTCGCCATGGGCGTGATGCTGTCGGGGCGGCGATTCTCCGCCGCCGAGATGGCGGCGTTCGGCATCGTTAACGAGATCGCCGCGTCCGGTGCGCTGGATGCGGCGGTCGATCGCTGGGTGACGGATATCGTCGCCTGCGCACCTCTTTCGCTCCGAGCCATCAAGCAGACGGTGAACCGCACCGCCCACTTGACGCCGGCCCAAGCGCAGGCGCTGCGCACCCCGGCCCTTGTCGCGGCGCTGCAAAGCGAGGACAGCAAAGAGGGCGTACTCGCCTTCAACGAAAAGCGTGCGCCGATCTGGAAGGGTAGGTAAGCTTGCCCGCAAAAGTTGGCGGGCCCGGATACGCAGCGATCGGGCGCACGTCTGGTCTGATGCGAGCTGAGGGGCGTCCGGAATGCATGCAGCGGTATTGCGTTATTTCGTCGCCGTCGCGCGCGCCGGCTCGATCCGCAAGGCATCCGAGGAACTGCATGTCGCGAGCTCGGCGGTCAGCCGCCAGATTCAGAAGATAGAGGAAGAATTGGGTACGCCGCTGTTCGAGCGGCTCCCCAATGGATTGCGGCTGACACAGGCCGGAAAGATGACCCTGAGGCACGCCAAAGCGACGCTGCATGACTTTGAACTTCTGACCAGCGAACTCGGAGCCTTAAAGGGCAAGAAGACCGGCCTCGTCAGCATCGCCGCCCTGGACAGCCTGTTCGTGCGCTTCCTTCCCGAGCAGATCAAGGAGTTCCACAAGCTGCATCCGGCGGTGAATTTTCGAGTTCACAGCGGTGTACAAAGTCGCATCGCGACGATGGTCGCCGAAGGAGAGATCGATATTGGCATTACATTCAATCTGCCCCATCCGGAGGACACGCAATTCATCGCGGACATTCCAATGCCTCTGATGGCGATGGTTTCGGCCCATCATCCGCTCGCGCGGCTGCCAGCCGTATCGCTCAGCGAATGCGCCCAGTATAACCTTCTGCTGCAGGTCGATACCGAACCGCTCCGCTCACTGATCGAAGTCGAGCTTTCGTCGCTCGAGCGAACCGGCCGGACACTGGTGACATCCAACAATCTGATGCTCCTGCGCCCGATGATCGAGGCCGGCGTCGGCGTGGCGTTCTATACGCCACTTGGCATGGCGGACCAGATGAAGTCCGGCACGATCGTGGGCGTGCCACTCAAGGGATCGCGGCTCGGCGGCATGCGGCTCGGGCTGCTCGTGCCGCGGCGGCGGCAGTTGACGCAGGCAGCCGAAGCGGTGGCGGAACAACTAGGCAAGGCACTCGGCCAATTGAGCCAAGCGTGGAAAGGATCGCAGTACGGATAACCGTCGAGATTGCCGTCGAACGCTGGCTGCCGAAACCGGGCGCCGGCCGATTGGGATGCGATGCTGCGCGCCGACAACGTCATTTGTGTCCGACCAGGTTGGTGTTTGGCCTGCACTACAGTCGCCGGTGATCAGATTGGCATGGATTGTCATTTCGTGCCTTGTGCAACGTCTACGGCAGCCATTTCGAATCCAGTCAATGCCAGCCAATGGCAGGTAACGCCGTCTTCTGGGCTTCGGTCAGCGGCAGATGTGGCGGTAGAACCCGTTCGAACTCCGGGTCTTCATGGATTCGCGCCACCAAACACTTCACCGCAGGGATAAGCGGATGGGCAGCGATTGCGCTGCGCGTTTCGGCTACTCTGGCCGCCAAGACTGAATTGTGGGGGGCGGCCCAGAGTTGGGCGACAAGCGGCGCCGTGACGCTGACGGTCGCGGAGATGCATCCCGCATATCCGTCGGCATCGGCTTTTGAGATCGCCGTCTCGCTGCTCGGAAAAACGTCGAAACCAACGATTCCGGCAAGCCGTGACGTGTTGGAAAGATTGCCGGAGCTGTCCTTGGCGCCAGCAATGCGCTCTGGGAATGCAGCCTTGAGTCGCCGCGCGAGCTCGAATGAGAACGGAACGCCGGTCAACTGCGGAAAATTGTAGAGATAGACCAGAGCCGGTGCATCGCGGGTTGCAAGAATCAGCCGCTCGAACCAGACGAACAGCCCGTCATCCGACACGCCCTTGTAGTAATAGGGCGGCAGCACCAGCGCGGCTGCGAAGCCTACATCATAGGCGTATTTCGTAAGAGCGATCGTGGTCGCGAGATCGGGCGTCCCGGTTCCAACCATCAGCCGGCTTGCATCCAGTTCGGCTGCCGCGGCGTACATCACCGCCTTCCGTTGGTCGGCGGAAAGGGAGTTGGCCTCTCCCGTCGTGCCCAGCACGTTGAGTGCATCGCAGCCATTGGCGAGCGCCCAACGGGCATGATGCAGAAAGCGACCAATGTCCGGCTCCCCCTCGGCGGTGATGGGCGTGGGGACCGCGGCAATCACGCCGCGCAACCCTGAAGATGCCATAAAACTCCCCTTGGCTGGTGATGCTAGCTGGCGACCGAATGACGCGGCCGCCAGGCAGCCACGGCCGGGTGATCGAGTTGAGTCGTGTGGGCTGCGTCCCAGCCTCCGGGTGAACCCCATCCGGTGATGGCGTCGCTGAAAAAGTCGCTGTTGACGGCTTCGAAGAGCTTCATGGAGGCCGGCAGTTCAGCGTCCCAGACGATTGCGTCGACCGGGCAGATTGACAGGCAAAGCCCGCAATTTATGCATTCATCGGGATGGATATAAAACATCCGGCCGCCCTCATAAATGCAGTCGACAGGACAGGCGACGGTGCAATCGCCATCCTTCACATCAATGCAGGGCTCTGTGATAATATAGGCCATCTTCCGGTACGTCTGGCTCAGGTTTCAACGCAATCATCGCAGGCCAGACCGTTCGAAAGAAGCGCCAATTTTCGCTTGCCGCGTTGCTGGAACGGCAATGGCAATCAACCTCATCAATTGCCGCCACCGCGGCGGACTTGGAATGATTGGTGGTTCCGTACAATTCCCGGAGGGATCACATCTGATATCCACAACGCAAGCAACGTTCTATCTGTCTTTCCTAATGCAACGCATTCGGCAGTCATGGGTTGAAGAGTGCGAAGTGGCTCGACTGACGGAGAGCCGTTATGGACAACAGCAAATTCGACCGAGCTGAATTGATTGCGGTCGTGGCCTGTACTCACAGCAGGTGCGCGGGATCGCTGCTCTCGACGTCAAACGCCATCGAAGAACTCCGGATAAGGTCAGGAGATTTCGTCATCCCTGACGAGGAGATGGCAGCAGCAATATCTTGAGCCGCCGTCGTCTTGGGCTGTACGATCTGGGAGGATCCGATGGTGGCCGATGGTGGCCCGCCGATGACAGCAGAGTATCAGGATGGCGATGTCACCGGACTCTCCCGAGCGCCCCCTCATGGGGACATTGAAGCTCATGGGCGGTGACGATGAGCCCATCGAGCTGCAACTTGATCGAGAGAGCGCAGAAAACTTGATGTCCGTTTTGACTATACTTTTGCTGAAGGGTGAAGGCGAGGACGCACCGAACGCAACCGCTCCCAGTGAGCACTGACGCGAAAGCTATTCTTCAATCATCACCCAAAGGAGTGAGCTCATACGATTGGGCAAGCTGCAATCAGTGGTTCACTGCGGTATATTCCGATCATTGCCATATCCCCATATGGCCTGAGGCCGGCGTCTGTCCCCTCTCCTCGACGAACCGGACGCCGGCCGTTTTTTGTGGGGGCGACGGTAGGCGGAGCGGGAATGATGCACGATGATATCGATCTGGTCGAAGAGCTTCTCGGAATGGCAAGGGAGCCTGACCAATTCGCCAGGGCCGATCTGGGCGAGATGATATTGGTCGCGGCAACGGAAATCATAAAACTGAGAGAACACGCTAATGGCCCGTCGCGCAGACTTACGAGGCAATCGCGACGCCCGTCCCACCGTGCGCGAAGCTAGTATTTTGAGTATCCTGCCGCGCCCCTCAACGTCAGGAAGACATACAACGCTCCAGGCATTGGTACGACAGGCATCGCTAGTCTGGGAGCGGCGTCGTCCACGCCAAGCTTCACGGTACCTACCAATGCCTGCCAAGGCGGGCATCTTGAATCAAGGTTGGTAGTTGGGCTTACGGGAGTCTTCGCACATGAACAGGGAAAGCAACCGTATCACCTATATATTGCTGACGGCGTCTGCGTTTCTTGTAACTCTCTTTGGCAGCTACGCGCTGCTCGTTGGGCCGTTCTGGTAAGTTCGCTTCGGCAGCAGCGCCTTGGGCGGGCGTCCAAAGCCTCCACGCAGGTCAGGTACAGCGTTCGTTCTTTGGCCCCGAAAGCCTCGCACATTGTGCTGACGCTGACTGGTGTCTCCAGGCCGCCAATCAACATATCGCGCAGTCTAAACGGAGCTTCTTACTATTTCCGAGCGCAAGCCATTGATTTT
>NZ_AHAM01000240.1 GCF_000236565.1 Mesorhizobium alhagi CCNWXJ12-2
GACATCATCAACGCCGCTATCGCGCTTTTCATCACCGCCAAATCCGGCATGATCGACCGGATCGTCAAGCTTGGGAGGCGCGCTTGGACGAGATCATAGTCGCCATTCTGCGCTCGGGCACGCCGCTCGTCTATGTGACGCTGGCGGGCGTCATCGCCCAGCGCGCCGGCATCTGGCATCTCGGTCTTGAGGGGTTGATGATCACCGGCGCCTGCGCCACCATCCTCGGTATCGTGCTGACCGGCTCGCTCGCGCTGGGGCTTTGCATTGCGGTCGTGCTCTGTATCGTCGGCTCGGTCCTGTTGTGGTTCGTGGTCGAGAAGCTCGGGGCCAACCAGATCATCGCGGGCTTGGGGCTGACCGGGCTTGGGCTCGGCGGCACCGCGCTCGCCGTGCAGTCGATCTTCGGCGCCCAGGCGGCGGTAACCGCTCCCTTCGGCCTGCCGCGTCTGGGACCCGCCTTCGGCGCCTATGGCGCGCTGTCGGTGTTGGTGCTGTTGATGCCCGTCTTCGTCTTCTGCATCTGGGTGCTGCTCCGGCGCACGCGCTTCGGGCTGAGACTCGCGGCTTCCGGCGAGCACCCTTTCGCCGCCCGCGGTGTTGGCGTGAATCCCTCGATGATGAGGCTGGTGGCGCTCGTGCTCGGCGGCGTGCTCTGCGCAATGGCCGGCGCAGAGTTGGCCGCCGGCAGCCTTCAGATATTCGCCCAGAACATGACCGCCGGCCGCGGCTTCATGGGTTTTGCCGCCGTCATCTTCGGCGCCGGGCATCCGGTCGGCGCGACTTTCGCGGCGATCTTCTTCGCTGTCGTCGGCGCGATCGGAATTCGCGCCCAGATCGTCTTCGGCGATCGTATCCCGCACGATCTGCTGCTCGGACTGCCCTATATCGCCACAGTATTCGGCATCTGGCTGAGCGCCAAGCTGCGCGGCGGCGCCAGGGCCGCCGTCGGTTTCGGCGAACTTCGCGATCCGTAGGACAGGACGTGAAGAAAAAGCTCATCATTCTTACCGATCCCGGCCAGGATCAGGCCGCGGCGATCCTCATGATCCTCGGCGCTCCCGAGGCCTTTGAGGTGCTCGGGCTGGTCGCCACCGCCGGCAACATCGATCTCGGCCATACGACCGCTAACTGCCTCAAGCTGCTTGAACTCGCCGGCCGGACCGACATCCCGGTCTTTGCCGGCTGTCCGCGCCCCATAATGCGCGGGCTGGTGACTGCCGAGCATGTGCATGGGCCGACAGGGCTTGACGGGTCGGACCTGCCGAAGCCGACGACCGCAATATCGGCTGGCCCCCG
>NZ_AHAM01000239.1 GCF_000236565.1 Mesorhizobium alhagi CCNWXJ12-2
TGGCTACCTGGCGATGGGTGGCCAGATCGTCGATGCCACCATCGTGGCGGCGCCGAAGCAGCGCAATTCCGATGCTGAAAAGGCCGACATCAAGGCGGGCAAGGTGCCGGAGGCATGGAAGAACAAACCAGCCAAACTGCGACAGAAGGACCGCGACGCGCGCTGGACGGTGAAGTTCTCGAAGGCCAAGGCCGATGAGGAGGGAAAGACGAAGCAGCGCGATATTGCCGTTAGAGCCTGACTGACAGTCAGTTTGCAATGTGTAGTATCTGGCGGGTTGCATCGCTGACGTTGTGCTACATTGAACCATCCAGGGCAGCGCGTGTTCGCCATTGAACGGGCCACCTTATGGCCGAAACGACAACTCGCGACCCCCTTCCGGAAGTTCGCTCGCCATCGGCCGAACTCACGACGATGACCAATACGGTCCTTCACACAGGTTAGGCTGAAGTCCCGAATGAAAGCAGAAAGCGGGCATTCGCTGCACGGGGCTACGGCGTATCTACGAAGCCGGAAGGCAGCCACTCAGAATGACCTTCACGATCGTCTTCTGAGCAGCCTCATAGTCAGTCAAAGAGAGTCTGCCCTTCTCCAGCGTCACGGCTGCGACTTCCGCAAAGTCCGCGTAGAATTGCGTCGTGGCCCACAACATGATGAAAAAGTGGTTCGGATCGATGGGCATTATCTTGCCGTCACGAACCCAGCCTTCGACCACACGAACCCGCTCGCGTGTGATCTCCTGCATGTGACGCCTCTGTGCACGCGACAGGAAGCCTCCGCCGCGCAGCATCTCGTTGGCGAAAAAGCGGGATTCGACCACATGCCTACGCGAATAATCAAGCTTGGCGGCGACATAGGCCGATAGAGCCTCCCTTGGATCGCGCTCGGCCGTAATGTGCTCGAGCGCCTTGTCCCAGCCCTGCAGGAGCCGTTCAATCAGCGTGGTGTAGATCGCCTCCTTCGTGGAGAAGTAATAATAGATATTGGCCTTGGGGAGCCCACACGCTTCAGCGATTTCGGCCGTGCGCGTGCCATCGAAGCCCTTGCGCGAAAACAGCTCTACCGCCGCCTTGAGTATTTTCGCCTCGTTGCGCGCCCGTATGCGTTCTTCCGGCGCCTTTCGCGACGGCGCCGATTTCGCACCCGCCATTATGACTGCCTCCTACAAATCCCTTTTCCGCCCGGGCCCGGCCGAAGCCGACTTACGGGCGGGCCGCCCCTGAGCGGGATACACGTTCGGCCGCCCGGTTCCAAGCGGCCGCCGGACGACAATAGAAAAATTGACGATTTGGTCAAGAAATTCGTTTTAGGAAGTTGACTTTCTGGTCAGGTTTTGACTTAACTGGCGCAAGAGATGTCGGGAGGCTTGGGAAGGAATGCCGGTCAGGCTGGTCGATGCGCTGGGGGAGATGCTGTCGGGCTGGCAGGACGATTTGCCGGAGTCGTGGCGGCTGGTCCTCGGTAATGTCCAGCTTGGCCTCGACGCCTGCGGTCCCGAACTCGAACTCGACCACTGGGAACCGATTTTCCCTGCCAGGCAGGGCCGCACCTTTCCCGGCGCGCCGAAGAACGCCCACATCTTCCGGGCTTTCGACGGTATCAAGCCGGACGAAGTGCGCTGCGTGATTTTGGGCCAGGATCCCTATCCCGCGCCGGATTTCGCAACCGGCAGGGCTTTTGAAGCCGGCAATGTCGCGGCATGGCGTGAACTCGACAAGATGTTTTCAAAGAGCGTGCGCGCCTTCCTCCAGCTCATCTGCGCGGCACGGACGGGAAATGCCGCCTATGCGCGATCTTTCGCCGACTGGCCAACTTTGCTTGCAGACATTGAGCGAGGTGCAGTGGATCTCGAGGCGCCGGAGCAGCTTGCCGGTCGCTGGGTCAAAGACGGGGTGCTGCTGCTCAACTCCTCCTTCACGCTGTCGCGGTTCGCCGTAGAAGTCGACCCGCATCAGTCATGCGGCCATCTGCCGGTCTGGCGGCCGCTGATCTTGAGGGTGCTCCAACATCTCGCGCGCAGCGGGCGGCCCATCGTTTTCCTTGGTTTCGGAGACGCCGCGGCCGAGAATCTCCGGCTTGCTGGCCTAGCCGAGCCGGACCCACCCTTGGCAACGATCCAACGCGCCCATCCGGCTGCGGCTGACGCGGTGCTGGCGCTCGAAAATCCTTTTCTCGCCTGCAATCGCTTCCTCCAGAGGATGGGCGCTCGGCCCGTCGCCTGGTGATGCGATGAGCCGGGCGGAAACCTTCGACTACATCATCATCGGCGCGGGCTCGGCGGGCTGCGTGCTCGCCAACCGTCTTTCCGCCGACCCGGCAGCGCGCGTGCTTCTGCTGGAGGCCGGCGGCAGGGGCCGCAACCCCCTCTTCCGGCTTCCGATGCTGATGGGCAAGCTGTTCCAGTCAGGCATTTACAACTGGCACTATCACACCGAGCCGGAGCCGCATCTGAATGGCCGCTCGCTCTACTGGCCGCGCGGTAAGACGCTCGGCGGCTCCTCGACCATCAACGGCATGATTTATGTGCGCGGCAACCGCCACGACTACGACCGCTGGGCGCAGCTCGGCCTCTCCGAATGGTCCTACGAAAAGGTCCTGCCGGCCTTCCGCCGCTCGGAGGGCCATATCGAGCGCAACGACGCCTTCCACAATGGCGAGGGCGAACTGACCGTTTGCCGGGCGCGAAGCAAGAGCATGCTGCATGATGTCTTCGTCGAGGCGGGCGCCGAGGCGGGGCATCCGCGCAACGACGATTTCAACGGGCCGGAACAGGAAGGCTTCGGCAAGTTCGACTTCACGATCAAGGACGGCAAGCGCTGGTCGACCTCCTTCGCTTTTCTCCGCCCCGTGCTGCACCGCAAGAACCTGACGGTCGAGATCGAGGCGCTGACGCAGCGCATCCTCCTCGAGAACGGCCGGGCCGTCGGCGTGGAGTTCTCACAGCGCGGGGAGGTGAGGACTGTGCGCGCCTCGCGTGAGGTGATCCTGTCTGCCGGCACGGTCAACTCGCCGCAATTGCTGATGCTGTCGGGCCTCGGGCCGGCAGACGAACTGCTCAGCCACGGCATCAATCCGGTTCATGATCTGCCGGGCGTCGGCAAAAACCTGCAGGATCATGTCGACTGCGTCATGGCGTGGGAATGCACCAAGCCGGTCACCCTCTTTGGCGATCTGCGCGCCGACCGGCTGATATGGTCCGTGGCGGAAGGCATGCTGTTCGGGCGGGGCGTCGCGACCACTTTCCCTTACGAAGCGGGCGCCTTCATGAAGTCGCGCGCAGAACTCGCAGCGCCCGACATCCAGCTCCATTTCATGCCTGCACTGGAGAAGACCGCAAACCTTCATGTCCCCAATCCCTTCAGGAAGCGGCAGGCGATCGAGGCCAATCACGGATTCACTCTGCGCGTGGGGCCGGTCAATCCCGAAAGCCGCGGCGAAATCACGTTGCGCTCGGCGGACCCGGCTGCGTCGCCGAAAATTGCGGCCAACTATCTGCAGTCCGATTTCGACCTTCGCACCATGATCGCGGGCATCCGCATGACGCGCGACGTGATCGCGCAAAAGGCTTTCGATCCCTATCGCGGCAAGGAACTTGCGCCCGGTCCAGACGTCGACAGCGAAGCTGACATGACCAAATGGCTGCGCGCCACGGCCATGACGACGTTTCATCCGGTTGGAACCTGCAAGATGGGCAACGATCCGATGGCCGTGGTCGACGCCAGGCTCAAGGTTCGCGGCATCGAGGGGCTTCGCGTCGCCGACGCCTCGATCATGCCGATCATCTCCAGCGGCAACACCAACGCGCCGGCGATCATGATCGCCGAAAAGGCGGCGGACTTCATTCTCGGGGAGGCGCCACGATGATCATCGAACACCGAACATATACCTTCCGGCCGGGGTCGGTCGACGGGTGGTTGAAGAAGTACGAGGCAGAAGGCCTGCCGATCCAGAAGCGGCACCTGAACCGCTTTCTCGGCCTGTATGTCAGCGAGATCGGACGTCTGCACACCACCGTGCTGATGTGGGGCTACGACAGCCTCGCAGACCGCGAAGCGCGGCGAACTGCGATGTACGCCGACCCCGAATGGCAGGCCTTCATCGCCGGCGTCTGGGCCCTCGACGCCATCCAGAGTCAGGATGTCATGATCATGAACCCGGCGCCGTTCTCTCCAGGTGCCTGAGTCGCAAGCGGGCGTGGAAAACGCCTCGGAATGGAGAGAGGAGCGGCGGTGTTTGGTGCGGCTGTAACCAGAAAGAACCGGAAATCGGCGACCCTAGAGCAAGGAACAGGACCAATGACCAATAGATTCAGAAATGAAACGACCATGCTGCGGACCCCCATCGACCGCCGCTTCCTCCTCAGATCCACGGTGGGCCTCGCGGCCTTCGGCGTGGCCGGCGGCCTGATGCTGTCTGCGGCGCGCGCCCAGACGGGACTCGTCGCTCTGGTGCATACGCAAGCGGCGGGCGATGCCGGCCCGGTTGATTCCATGATCGCCAGGCTGAAGCAGCTTGCCGAGGAGAAGGGCTTCGAATACCGCGCCATCTACGCGCAGGACCCTGCGACCTACGAAACCATCTTCCGAACGCTGGGCGACGCCGGCGCGGCGGTGATCGTGTCGACGTTCAACGAAGTCGCCGAACCCTTCAAGGCTGTGGCGCCAGCCTATCCCGATACCAAGTGGATCCAGCTCTTTGCCGATCCGTTCGAGCCGGCGATACCGAATGTCGTGACCGTCTCCTACGACTATTATCTCGGCTGCTACCTCTCCGGCATCTTTGCGGCCCGGGTCAGCAAGACCGGCAAGATAGGCTTCATTGGCGGCATCTCGATCCCGCCCATAAATGCCGACTTCAATGCCCTGAAAGCCGGCGCGCAGTCGGTGCGCCCGGACGCCACGGTGACGGCCGCTTTCGCCGGCTCTTTCCAGGACCCCGCCAAGGGCCAGGAGATCGCCGCACAGATGTTCTCGGACGGCATTGACTACATCCAGACCGATGCGGCCGCGACCGATTTCGGCATCATCGCCGCCGCCAATGAAGGTGAAGGCCGCATGGTCAGCGCGCTTGACCCGGCCCAGTTCCCGATCGGACCTAAGTCGCTGATCTCGATCGTCGGGCTCGATTTCGGCGCCTCCCTTTACAACGAGACAACGAAAGCGCTGGGAGGCGACTGGGCGGGAGGCAGCCACGTCTCGACGGGACTCGACACAGGCGTCATCGACTTCATCCTGTCGCCGCTGTTCCAGGAGCAGGGGAAGGCGGATGTCGTCGCCAAGGCCAAGGAGGCCTGGCCCGAGATCGAAAAGGCGAAAGCCGGCATCCTGGACGGCTCGATCAAGGTGCCGTTCAACACCGCTCTTTGAGCGTTCACCCAGACGCTGACTGGATGATGCCACAATGAGGGAAGGCGAAGGCTCGGTTTTCAGTTGCCGTGGCGTCACCGTGCGCTACGGCGATGTCGTGGCGCTCGCCGATGTCGGCGTTGCCTTCGAACGAGGCATGATCCACGCCGTCGTCGGTCAGAACGGTGCGGGAAAAACCACCTTCGCCCGCGTCGTCGCCGGTCTGGTCAGACCGGAGACCGGCGAACTCTCGATCGACGGGCGGGTGCTGTCGGGCGGCGACGTCAACGAGGCGCGGGGCGCTGGGGTGGAACTCGTTCACCAGAGCTTCGCGCTGCCGCCTTCCTTCACGGTGGCGGAAGCAATGCAGTTCGGCGCCAAGGGCGGCGGGCTCTATACGAAATCCATGCTCGAGAAACGCTGGCAGCCACATCTCGACGGGCTCGACGTCAAAGTCGCCGCCAAGCGGCGCATCCGCGACCTTCCGGTCGAGACCCAGCAGGGCGTGGAGATCGCGCGGGCGCTGGTCACCGACGCGAAACTGCTCATCCTCGACGAACCGACGGCGGTGCTGTCTCCCGAGGGCGCGCAGAAACTCTTCGAGCGGGTGAGACGGTTGAAGGCGCGGGGCGTCACCGTCATCCTGATCCTGCACAAGATCCGCGAGGTGCTGGCGGTCGCAGACACTGTCACCGTCTTACGCGGTGGACGGCTCGTCGAGGGACCTATCCCTTGCGAGGGGGTCGACGCTGGTAGACTCGCCGAACTCATCATCGGGCCGGCGGCACACAGTCTGGGCCACGAGGACAAGGCCGTACTAACGGGCGCAATGATTCCCACGCATTCGGGCGACGCTTCCGCGCCGGCTCGCGCAGCCCCGATCCTTGACATGAAGGGCGTCTCGACCCGGCCCGATCCCGAAGGGCCGCCGCTCGACGCCGTCAGCCTTGCCGTCCGGCCGGGAGAGATCGTCGGCGTGGCTGGTGTGGAGGGTAATGGCCAGCGCACGCTGGTGCGCGCCATTTCGTCGCTGATCCATGTAACTGACGGACGGATCGCGATCGAGGGCAGCGACGTGACGGCAGCCTCGCTTGGCCAACGTCGCGCCATGGGCCTGCGCGTCATCCCCTTCGAACGCAATGTCGAGGGACTGAGCCTGACCAGCCCCCTTTGGGAAAACTGGTCGGCCCGCGGACTGCTGCAGAAGCCGCTGCTGTCGGCGATCAGCCCTTCCGTCCTGCGCCGCCGCTGCGTTGCTGCGCTCGACGCCTGGGAAGTGCGCTATGCCGATGTCGGCCAGCGCGCCGGCTCTCTCTCTGGCGGCAATGCCCAAAAAGTCATCCTGTCGCGCGAGATGGATGAGGAAGCGCGCTTGATCATCGCTGCACAGCCAACGCGCGGCCTCGACATCGGTGCAACTGCCTTCGTGTGGGATGCGCTCCGCAAAGCCAGAGCGCGCGGCTGCGGGATTCTTTTCGTCTCCTCCGATCTCGACGAGATATTCGACATTTGCGACCGGGTCGTGGTCATGCTGTCGGGCCGCATCGTCGCCGAATTCCGGCCGCCCTTCGACATCGCAGCCATCGGGGCAGCCATGACCGGGGTGACGCGATGACCGACCGCATCGTGTCCGTGCTGCGCGCGATCGTATTCATCGGGATAGGACTGGCGCTTTGCGGCGTGATCTTCGAGATCGCTGGCTACTCCGCGCCGCTGATGTTCCGGTCAATTGCCGACGGCGCCTTTCTCAGGAATGGCGCGCTGGCGCACGCGCTGCGCTGGGGCCTGCCGCTCTTCATCACGGCCGTCGGTGTCGCCATCTCCTTCCGCGCCGGCTATTTCAACATAGGCGCGCAGGGCCAGTTCTACATCGGCGCGATCGCGGCCGCCTTCGTCGCCGAATGGCTGAACGGCTGGCCGGCCTTGATCGTCATCCCTGCCTGCTTCGTCGCCGGCATGACCGGCGGCGCGCTATGGGCGCTGTGGCCGGGCCTTCTGCGGCTGAAATCGGGTGCGGACGAGGTCATCACCACGCTTATGGGTAATTTCCTCGCCAGCCTCGTCCTGGTCTACGTCACCTCCGGCCCGCTGAAGGACCCGTCGGGCTCCGGTCAGCAAGCCTCCAGCCGCCCCCTCGACGCCGCCTACCGCATCAGCACTTCCTACGGCCTTTCGCCGACCATCATTGTCATCGCCGTGCTGGTCGGCGTGCTGATGTGGCTTCTCGTCAACCGCACCGCCTTCGGCGTGCTGGCCGGGCTCGCCGGGCGCAACCCGACCATGGTCGAGTGGCAGGGCGCGCGCATCTGGCGCATCGGGCTCGCCAGCTTCCTGATCAGTGGGGCGCTGGCCGGCCTCGCCGGCACCATCGAGCTGATGGGGCCAAATGGCCGGCTGGCTGGCGGCTTCCTGCCCGGTCACGGCTTCACCGCGATCCTGATCGCGCTGGTCGCCGGCCTGTCGGTGACCGGAACCGCCTTCGTGGCCCTGTTCTTCGGCGGGCTGGCCTCGGCAGCACTTTTCCTGCCGGTCATGGCCGGGCTGCCGGCGGCGGCGATCGA
>NZ_AHAM01000238.1 GCF_000236565.1 Mesorhizobium alhagi CCNWXJ12-2
CCGAATTGCACGCTCCTCGCTCTGCTGCTCGGCTGGGCCGAATACAACCTGAAGCACGCCGTCGTCATCGGGGTCGAACGCCATGACGACGACCAGCTTGGGCATCTTCTGCTTCGGAAGGATAGCGGCAGACATGTGTTGTTTCCTTGTGGGCCGCTCTCAACTTTAGATTTCGAGCGAGTGGAGTCCGAGATTTGGACGAAATCGACTTCAAAAAGGCAGGGTTGTCGGCAGATTATCCGAAGAACACAACGAGGATAATAACCAAAACCCATAACGTCACACTTGCCTTGATCAGAAACCCGACCATCGCGGTTCGGACCGACGACGTTGGATACTCTTTTATCGGGGCGCTCGAGCGAGCCGAGTGGCCTGCTGCGACTGCCTTGGTGGGGTTGTTTGAGGTCCCTCGGATGCCAAAGGCACGGGATGCTGGTTTTCTCATTCTGCTGCCCAGATCGTTCGAACCGGCATCTCAGATTGCCCGTGGCACATGCGATGTGTACTTCGAGAGAGCATCGCCAGTTGTTGTGGTCGAATATTTCGCTGAAAGGCACCGGGCGTTCTGGTGAGGTGGGCCCGATCGCTACGTCGCTTGGACGGCTGAGGCAATAAAATTGACATACGCCTATATTTGCCGGCCTATTAACTCGAACTCGAAGGTCATTGTCGCCTTCAAGATTGGTTGGCTGTGTTCGTCGCGAACCTCGATTGCAAGGCAGCAGCGGCGGTCGGGTGGTGCGATTTCTCTCACATAGTCCGCCAGGGCCGCGAAAGCCTCCGCACGAGCAGCATTGAGGCCTCCAGCAAGCCTTGTCCCCTCATCGTCGGGAAAGAGCCGGTCATTGTCGCGCACGTCGAAATAATACAGCGCCATGGCGGCCGAACTACACTTTGGTCGGCCTGTTCCATTTCTTATGCCGCTCCAGCTCGCCTCAGATAAGCCGGTTGTCCTCGGCCGTCTGGCGAGCACGGCGACGGGTGCCGTCCGTATCCGCCTTCCGGTGCCGTTCTGCGGCCTCCTTGCGGATCTGCTCGAAGCGATTGTCTTCGACTTCTCTGCTCGTCGGTGTCGTGTCGGTCTTTTTCACAAAAGAGATCATTATCGTGCTCCTGGTTTGACGCGAAGACGTCCGAAGACGATCACATTTGCGTGGCTTAGGCTGCGAGTGCTGCAGCGCAGCCTTCGGCGGCGCGCCTGTCGGGAGACGTCTGACCAGGCATCGTCGCCCAGCCGCCGGCTTCCACGAACTGCCGCCGCTTGTAGCCGTCGGTGATGGCGTTCAGCGCTGTGAGTTGCGCTGCTTTGTCGGAAGACGCGTTGAACTTGTCGAGGCAGATCGCTGACGCCAGTTCGCTGCGCGCCGTGTCACCGGCGGCTTTCGCCTGTTCGAGCGATGTGCCGCCCGTGACCCAGCCGCCCCAGCTGAAGCCGACGATCATCGTGGCGACAGCCGTCGCCGCGCACCCCCAGACAAGCGTTGATTTGGATGGCTGATAGGATTCCCAGCGCCGGGCGAGCGATTGCTTGATATTGGTCTGCATGGACATGTGAGTTCTCCTCTTATGGTGTTGTTCTGAATTACGCCCGGCCGCCTGCGGCCGGGCGTTCAGGCACTGTTTAGTATCCCATTCCGCCTGTGCCACCGTTGCCCGCAGCGGGCGTGCTCTTTGGCGGAACATCCGCAATCATGGCTTCGGCGGTAATCAGGAGCGCTGCGATGGAGCCCGCGTCCTGCAAAGCGGTGCGGACAACCTTGGCGGGATCGATGATGCCGGCCTTGATCATGTCGACATAGGTTTCGGTCTGTGCGTCGAAACCCTCGCTGGGGTTCTTGCCGCCCGCCAGCTTGCCGACGACGATAGACCCTTCAACGCCGGCATTCTCGGCGATCTGCCGGATCGGGGCTTCGAGTGCTTTCAAGACAATCGAAATGCCAGCCGTCACATCAGCATTGCTTCCGGTAAGCCCGGTCAAGGCTGCCGTGGCGCGCAGAAGCGCGACGCCGCCGCCGGCAACGATGCCTTCTTCCACCGCAGCGCGGGTGGCGTTTAGCGCATCATCGATACGGTCCTTCTTTTCCTTAACTTCGGTCTCGGTCGCGCCGCCGACGCGGATGACTGCAACGCCGCCGGCAAGCTTTGCCAGCCGCTCCTGCAGCTTCTCCTTGTCGTAGTCCGAGGTCGTCTCCTCGATCTGCGCTTTGATCTGCTGGATGCGGCTGGCGATCGCGTCCTTTTCGCCAGAGCCGTCGATAATGGTGGTGGTGTCCTTCTCGATGACCACGCGCTTGGCGCGGCCGAGCATGTCAACGGCGACATTTTCGAGTTTGATGCCGAGGTCTTCCGAGATCAGCTGTCCTTGCGTCAGAACGGCGATGTCTTCCAGCATGGCCTTGCGGCGGTCACCGAAGCCCGGAGCCTTGACTGCCGCAACCTTCAGCCCGCCGCGCAGCTTGTTGACGACCAGGGTCGCCAGCGCCTCGCCTTCCACATCTTCGGAGATGATCAGCAGCGGCTTGCCGCTCTGCACCACGGCTTCGAGGATCGGCAGCATGGCCTGCAAATTGCCCAGCTTCTTCTCGTGCAGGAGGATGTAGGGATCCTCCAGTTCCACGCGCATCTTCTCGGGGTTGGTCACGAAATATGGCGAGAGATAGCCGCGATCGAACTGCATGCCTTCGACGACTTCGAGTTCGGTCTCGGCGGTCTTGGCTTCCTCGACGGTGATCACACCTTCATTGCCGACCTTCTTCATCGCCTCGGCGATCATCGCGCCGACGGAGGCTTCGCCATTGGCGGCGATCGTGCCGACCTGGGCGATCTCCTCAGACGACTTTACTTTCTTGGCCCGCGTCTGGATGTCCTTGACGACGGCCGCCACGGCAAGGTCAATGCCGCGCTTCAAATCCATCGGGTTCATGCCGGCGGCAACGAGCTTTGCGCCTTCGCGTAGAATGGAGGCTGCGAGCACCGTCGCGGTGGTCGTACCGTCGCCAGCGAGGTCGTTGGTCTTCGAGGCCACTTCGCGCACCATCTGCGCGCCCATGTTCTCGAACTTGTCGGATAGCTCGATTTCCTTGGCGACGGTAACGCCGTCCTTGGTGATGCGGGGCGCCCCATACGCCTTGTCGATCACGACATTACGGCCCTTAGGTCCAAGCGTGACCTTGACGGCGTTGTTGAGCAGTTCGACGCCGCCCAACATGCGGTCGCGAGCATCGGTGGCTAATTTGATTTCCTTGGCAGACATGATTTTCGTCCAGTTCAGTCTTGAAATGAGGAGAGCGGGAAAGTCGCTCGGTCAGGCGGCTTTCTTGGCCGCTTCGGCCTTGTCGACGATGCCCATGATGTCGGTCTCCTTCATGATCAGGAGATCTTCGCCGTCAATCTTGACTTCGGTTCCCGACCATTTGCCGAACAGAACGGCGTCGCCAGCCTTGACGTCGAGAGGGATCAGCTTGCCGCTTTCGTCGCGCGAGCCCGGACCGACGGCGATCACCTCGCCTTCCTGCGGTTTCTCCTTGGCATTGTCGGGAATGATGATCCCGCCCTTGGATTTGATATCGCCGTCGGCGCGTCGGATGACGACGCGGTCGTGAAGTGGTCGGAATTTCATCGGATTTCTTTCTGCGGCCGGCGCATAGGTGGGCCGCGACTCTGTATTAGGCTCTTTGGCACTCGAATGATAGGAGTGCCAAAAATAAAATGCGAAACACGAGGAAATATAATTGTGTGACGCAGAATTATTTCTCTGCAACCGTAATTCGGTTTTACCTTTCTTTTTTCAACTGCGCGAAAAATATCTAAAAATTAAACGGGGACGCGCCTTGTTTGAAGCTCAATCAAGGCGCATATACAAAGCTCGTTGATTTTGGCCGATTGGCTTTCGCGGTGTCAGAGACCTCAGACCCGCCATACCCCCGAATCTCGACAGCGAATGCATAACGCCGATCCGGTGCGCATGTCGCTCCGTTCGAATCTGGATTAGACCCCAGCGCTGACCACGGATGTACTGGCAGCATCTGGGTCGTCCAGTTCGAACGGGAATAATGCAGGAGGCGCATCCGCGCGCTCCTGCGGAGGCCTGCAATATGACCAGCCGCACCACGCAGACTGTCATACATTTTTCATTGGATTTCCGCTTGCCGGGTTTTGACGCGCCGCAACCGGCGGGAGACTACCGCGTCGACCACGATGAGGAGCTCGTAGAGGGCGCCTCCCGGTTTGCCTGGCGACGAGTGGGCGCTTTCATCCACCTGCCAGCGATCGCCATACGTGCTTCGACGCAGCAGATGGTGCCGATCAATCCAGCGGACCTGGAAGCCGCTCTCGCAAAGGACCTTGAACAATCATGACGGCCCCATCCCACCGCGCAATCACGCGCGACGCCGCAAAGCATCTTTTTTCGATTGGGCAGTCCGTCCGGCTGAAGGGCGGGTTCCAAACGTCGCCCAAGCTTGAGGATGTCTACCGGACCCCCGCAACGCTGCCGCCGCGGGACAATTTGTTTCAATACCGCATTCGCCATGACGAGGAGCGTCATGAGCGGGTTGCGACGCAAGATCGTCTGGAGCCAGTGAGCCCGGAGCAGCCGGATTTTGGCGCAACACTCATCGAAAGGACGTTCGGCAATGGCCAAGGGACAGAAACGCAGCAGTCGCGAGATCAGAAAACCGAAGCAGGTGAAAGCACCGTCGAAGCCTGAAGGCGCATTGGGCGCGCAGATCAAGCTCGCCGAGGCCAACGCCCCACGCGGCAAGGGCAAGAGCTGACAGCGACCGCGCTCGAGCAATGAAGATCGTGATCGAATTCTATCGCACCCGGAACGCGGACGACGCGCATGCCATCGTCGGCCGCGAAACGAAGGAAGCGGTGAATGTCGATGACGCGATCGAGGTTGCGCGGCAGCTGTCGCAAACCCTCGACATGCCGCAGCGACCGGACGCCATGACGATCACCGACGGGAACGGCGCGACACTCTATTCCGGTGTCATCGATGCGGAAGCTGCCCATGAAGAAAGGCTTCAACCATGAACGGTCAACGCAACCAAACCGATCTTGCACGGAATACAACCGCGATCGCGATCTGGGAAAATGAAGGCGGCGCCCCGAGCCGTGATCTCACTGAGCATCAATACGGCCGCCGCGTTGAAATCGATCGGTCCTGGACGGTCTATCATGTTTTTACGGGCGTTGCGGCGCGTGTCGGCAACGATGACTTGATTGGCCTCAGCAGGTCGCAGGCCACAAGCAGGATGATGTCTCTCAACCTTCGCAACGCCGAATGCCGCAAACAGCGCATCAGCCTCCCGGCACTCGCCCGGGACGCGTCGGGCGAAGCGGTGGGATGCCGGTCATGACACTGTCCTTTCCAAACCCGAGCCGCAGCTTCGATGATGAGCAGAACGTCGTCCGCTTCAGTGGCCATGACGGCATGTCCCAAGTGCGATTCCTGGTGGAGGCCGCTGCACTGGAGAAATCGGGCGCGGAGTTGCGTGGGACAGCGCCATCGGAGGCGAAGTGCCTCGCCGCGTTCGATTCAATGCGCACGTCCATCTACGACGCAGCGCGCAAGGCTTATTCTCACCGACGTCGCGACTTCTATACTTTGACTGCCGCCGATTTCGGGTAGTCGGATCAGGAGCGAGTATCCTCATGCTGATCCGCTATGGTTATGAAATCACGCTGACCTGCAAACAGCCGACGGCGCTGGTGTGTCTGCTGTCGGTCCACGACGACCGTGCGGCCGACATTCGCGTTCCCGAAACGCTGTTCACCATTCCTGATGTCCCCACGACGACCTATCGAGATCTCTTCGGCAACCGATGCCGGCGGCTTGTCGCGCCGGCCGGCGACCTGACGATTTGGGGCGATGCCACGATCGAAGATGACGGCCAACCGGACAGGGCAGTTCCTGGCGCGCGGGAACTCGCGGTGCCGGAATTGCCGGACGATTGCCTCGTCTACCTCATGGGCAGCCGCTATTGCGAAACCGACCTGCTCAGCCAGATTGCATGGGATAAGTTCGGCAGCGTCGCACCCGGTTGGGATCGGGTGCAGGCGATCTGCGACTTCGTCCATGCCCACATCCGCTTCGACTACATGCAGGCCCGGTCGACCCGAACCGCGTTCGAGGCTTTCAACGAGCGGGTGGGCGTCTGTCGCGACTTCGCGCATCTCGCAGTCACGTTCTGCCGCTGCCTCAACATTCCCGCACGCTACGTCAACGGCCATCTCGGCGACATCGGCGTTCCGGTCGTCGATCCGATGGACTTCAGCGCCTGGATCGAGGTCTTCCTGGACGGCGCATGGCACACATTCGATCCGCGCAACAACACGCCGCGGATCGGGAGGATAGTGGTCGCACGCGGCCGGGATGCGGCCGACATACCGCTCATCAATTCGTTTGGCCCGCACGTCCTGAAGGCGTTTCGAGTTTGGACCTATGAGGTGGCGCCGGACCTGTAATGAACCTGAAGCGTCATGAATGAGGCCTTGGGGGATCGTTACCAAGTGGGAGGGTAACCCGATAGAACGCTTCCGAAAATCAGCTTGGCTGAGATCTCCTCCCGAAAGCAAAAACCGATGACTGGTGTCGGCCGCGAAGCCGACTTTCCGCCCTTGTAGCGCGGAGGTTAGCAAATGGCGCATTGTGCCGGTACCGAGGGCGGGATGGCCAATCAATGTAGGGACAAAGTTTGGTAAGATGCGTGCGGAACTGAAAGGCTCGCCTGGGTCACGTCATGGACTGGCTGAGCGCGACCGCGAAGATGATTATTCCGCCGCGGGCGATTTGCTGGTAACTGAATTCCTGCGGCATCTACCGCGAGCGCGGGTGGGTATAAGGATGGGAGCCTTCCCGGTTTCCGGGAGGCAAGGACCAGAACTCCGTCGCATCGGCACGGCCGACGCGGATTTGCTGCGAACCTCCGCTCGCCGTTAGGGCAGCGCCTTTCCGTCCTCGCCCTTTGGGAAAACGAAGCCACGTTACACAAATGAAGTCCGGCGACATCGTCCTGCCGCCAATCCCTTGTATGAAGACAGCCTATGCCGGCAGGAGTAGTCCATGCTGCGTGAGCACGAGCCAACGCTTGAAGATCTCTTGAACGATGCCCTCGTCCGCCAAGTCATGGCGAGCGACGGCTACAACCCCGATGATATCCGCCAGCTATTCAAGATGATCGGAACGCACTACCGACCGTTGTCGACCCTGTTTGGCTGCCTGTCCACCTTTGTGAATCCGCAATTCGAACTTCGGCAACCTGCTGCCAGTCCTAACCGACGGTCCGGCCTGCCGCCTGCCGCCCTGACGAACAACATATCCCCTAGCTGACTGGACGGAGACGAGGCAATGGACATTCGATCGACACTGACGGAGCTATGTGACGCCTTCAACGCGCACGACCTTGATCGCATCATGACGTTCTTTTCTGACGATTGTGTCTTGGAGATGCCGAGGGGAAGCAAGCCCTGGGGTTCTCGTTTTGAGGGCAAACAGACCGTACGAGAAGCGCTGGCAACACGGTTTGAGGGCCTGCCCGATGTCCACTACGGCAAGGATGAGCATTTTGTGGATTCGATTGCCGATACTGGCATCTCGAAATGGACCCTCACAGGCACGACCCTTGAGGGGACGAAAAAGGAGGTCCAAGGCTGTGACTTCTACACGTTTCGCAACGGCAAGGTGATCCGCAAGGACTCATATTGGAAGATCGTGGAATAAGAATCCGATGTTGACGCCTTTGGTGCGCTGGCTGGCTGCGGGCGCCGAGCAATTCTTCCGACTGGCAGCTGATGACCCATGGCTGACTACTGTACGGGGGCCCGCATTACCCCGCGAGAAGGTCAAGCGGACGATCGTCGGGCATTTGGCGCGCCCAGTTGGACATCTCTAAAAACCCTCGCCTTTGGACTGCGATTTTGATTCAATCCTGGCATTGATTTGCGGAGGCAGGCGAT
>NZ_AHAM01000237.1 GCF_000236565.1 Mesorhizobium alhagi CCNWXJ12-2
GGCTGGGCGCTGTTTTGCGATCCTGTTCCTCGACGATATCGCGGAGCTGACCGAATATCTTGACCTGTCCAAGGCGGCGCTGTGCGTCAAGCACGATTACACGCCGAAGGAAAAGCTCGGGGCTTGAGCAAAGCTATGGCGGGAGATCAATCGTCTTTCTTTCTTTCAATTCGGTGGCAAATAGCCACTTGCTGACCGATAAGCGGTGGGTTCTGGTTGAGTTCCGACAGGAACGGCGGACGCCTCCTTTCGGATTTATCAGTCCGGAGTATTGGCCGTTGCTGAAATGGGAGCCGCCCACAGTCTTAGTCCGGTTTCTGCCGCCAGATCGGCCTCGGTGGTGAAGACCGCTGGATGCTCCTTGAGCCTTTCGAGGACATAGGCATCCTCATCGACCTGGCGTCTCCTTCTCTGGAGCTGGTCATAGGAATGCCCCACCTTGGAGAGGGAAACGCCAGCAATCACAATTTCCGGTACGCCCAGCGCAAGGCCGTAACATACCGCAAAGACCCCATTGGTTACCTTGTTAAGGCTGCCAATACCCTTGAGTTGTGTGGATGCCACCTGGGCGATCAGCTCCTCTCTCTCCCAAGGGGTGACTTTCGCTATGCTCCCGACGTGGCGATGCGGCCTGAACAGCACTTTTAGCCGCAGGGTCAATGGATGGCGCTCGTGGATCCACAGGAGCGCTCGAGTGTCTAGTTCACGGTGCTCCTCCCAGGTCTTCTTGCGCGCTCTTATTGTCAGCGCCGCCCGACCGAAGCCGAGAGCCGCTGCAGTCCGTCCGGAGTTGTTGATGTCGATGCGGGCGTGCGATTTCGACATCGAAGGCAAAATAGTCGGATCGGGCGCAGAGCCGAGTACGAGCCAGGGTTTGTTCCGGATGCCAAGACGGTCCAGCCAACTTCTATGACTCGACATGAGTGAGCTCAAATGTTCGGAATTGCCGATTTCCGTGCCTACACCATAGTGCCGCATCCTCATACCAACGCCTTCGTCATGATCAAATGGGCTTAGAGTCAGCCGCTACCTCGCCTGTTGAATTTCTTCTTTCACAATCTTTGCTATCCGAAGCGATTCGTTCGGATATTCGAAGGGGTATTCATAAATCTTTCCTTCAAACGGTCGGGTCAGGCCAAGACCGTTCATCATATCGTCATGGAACCGTTCGAACTTTTGGAGTTTGTCAGACTGAATCCTTGTTAGGTCGAAGGAAAATACTGGTCGTCCGGAGGCTAGCGCTTCGCAGTTCATCGTAATCGAATCTTTTGCCACCAAAAAAGCGTCTGCTGCCGCCAAGAAATCCCGGTAGGGATTTTCGCCGCTTCGATCCCAAATCACGATGCGATCATCCTTGAGTTCAAGAAGATGGTGGAGAATTGTCGGTTCTGAGCGTCTGGATGTGGACACAAGAACCGTCCACCCTTCCGCAGCAAGCTGGCGAATCGCGTGTACAAGGCGCGTGATGGTTTCACGGTCGTATTCATAGGCGCCGTTTGACCCGCCGATCAGGACGGCGATGGCGCGTCCTTGATCTTTCACCCATCGGGCACGCGCGGCCGGACGCGTTTTCTGCAAAAGGGGCTTCGTAATTTGATGCGGCACGCCAACCATCTGGCGGAAGGTCGGGGTTCTAGATTTCTCTTCTGTCCAGTCGTGCCGGGAAATGAAAGCCAGATTGTAGCGCCGAGCAAACTCGGGTTGTGGAGTTTGAAGGTGGACGGTGAAGGGCGGTTTTTTGCAGGCTGCAGCAATGGCAAAAACATGTCGAGGGGCCATGCGTCCGCATGAAATAATCACGTCTGGCTCGGGCTGTTCCAGTTTCCGGTGTGGAGCAAGTAGTCCCGTTCGCCAACGCCTCAGTGATTTTTGCACAATCATCGTGTGGGGTTCTGAATCGATGTGACGAGCAACGCCGAGGCATTGAGTCAACGTTCCCGCCTTGACCTCACTCACCGTCCAAACGCGCATCAAAACAGCCTTTAACGAACAACGATTTCGGTCATTCGTTATCCGGTCGCCAGCGCGAGTGCAATTCGTAAGGTCACTCGATCGCCACCCTAATCATTAATCGGCGATGGTCAGCGCGGGGCGCATGGCGTCGACGTTGGACGAGGAAGTCAGTTCCTCAAGGACCAAGCACTGGAAGGCACCGAGGTCGCTTGCCACGTAATGGAGCAGGAAGTCGGATTCGCCCGAGACCATCTACGCGTCGCGCGCAATTGGCCAACCGCGCGGATTATTCCGTCATCCTCGAGGCGTTTGACGCGCCTGAGGCAGGGCGGCGCCGGTATCCGATGCGCCGCTACAGTTTGACCTTGGTGATGCGGCCTTCATCCTGAAGTTCGCGCAGGGATATTCCAGTCGATCGCATCGAGTTCGGCTCGTGGGACCGCCAGGGCCGGAACGGCCGAACGGCCCGCCCTGCAAGGTGACCGCGCGCGGTAAGAGGAACTCGGTGCGCGTCGAGTTCGAGAATGGCTACGTCATGATCGCCAGAGGCAACGCACTGCGCAGGATCGATCGGCCAAGGGGGGCAGGGGCGGTGCCGGCTACTCGCCGGTAGGCGGGCGCCTGGCGCAGTGCTAGTGGCGGGGTGCTGGCTATCGACGATTGCTATGCCGCCATCGGCTTTTATCGCCAGCAATTCCCGCGCACGCTTTTACCCGTCAGCCAAGTGAACGGTGCCTTCGCCGGCCTCCCAGATGCGACCCACTCAGCCTTTTCCATTCGCCTGCCTCGTCGTTGGTCATTTTGCCTCACCAGCTTCGAACGGGATGAGGTCGCATTTCTCGCCGGGCCATTTGACGAAATCGCGGGCGCTCTGCTTCAGCTCGAAGGCCTGTTCGGCCCGCTCCGGATGGTGTTCGGTCAGCCAAGCCAGCTCATGTTATTCTCCCTCAAGGATTTTGCGTTCGTCGTCGGTCAGAATGACCGGCTTCTGGCCCGGCTGGATAGGCGTTCGGCTGAGATAGGTGACGCTGATCGTGTGATCAGCATGCTCGCGGATCACTGACATCGGTCTCCTGACCTTCGGGCCAATCATTAGATTGGTGGTGTTGCCCGTCATGTAATAGTCGGTCATATCAGCTGTCCTTCTGCAACGGAAGTCGGCGGATCGTCGTAATCAGTCGCGCGAATTCCCCAGTTTCCAGTATTGGCCATGGCCGATTCAGAAGGCCGTGGCCTTCAACCATCTAGCATGATGCTGCATTACGGCTGGGAAGCCGTGCAATGCGTGTTGCGGTCGAGCTGCCGCCGATGGATTCTCTACGATGAGCCGCGACATCGTCAACAGTTGCCGCAACTTTTTCCAGTGTCACACGCTGAGGGCAAGCGACCGCGAGTGTCTGGCTAATGACCGCAGCAACGCGTTCGGCTTCGTTTAGCGGAGCGTAATCGTAAGCTTCGAGCGAGCCCTCGAACGGCCGTGCGAGCCTGAGCGTCTCGCTCATGTCGCGGTAAAACCACTCGAATTTGTCGTGCCGGTCGCGACGGCTTCACAGGTCATGGTGATCGGGTCCTTCGTGACCAGGAGCGCGTCCGTGGAGGCCAAAAGTCCCAATACGGGTTCTCGCCCGTCCTGTCCCATACGACGATGGCTCGCTGCGAAGATCCGTCGCGTCATGCGGAAGCGGAAGAAGAAGGAGTGGCGCTTGTGTCGAGTTCGTTTCGGTTTTTGGTCCACTCGCATGGCAACACTAAATTCTCGCATAGATCGGCGGGGTGGCATCACGCGGGACCCGCGCTGCAAGCGCCTTCTAGCATAGTTGCAGCCGATTGCCATCTCGGCGAGCCGGAACACCTCGTGCGGCTGGATGTAGACCGAAAATCATAGTTGTGGCGAATTGCCATCCGTCGCGCCGTAGCGCGACATTCGGTTTGCAGGGTGTCAGAATATTGGAAGGTCCAGAACCGCCCCTGTCAACCACTCTCGTGTGCAAATTCGTTGAGCAGCTGTGTGACCGGCCCAGCCCGGACAACTTTCTCCGCGCCGGCCGCCCTCCGCAACAGATCGACATAGTCGGTCCCGAGCGCGTCGCGCGGTGCGGGATACTCGCCGGCCTTCGACAGCAATTCCTGTGCCCGGGGCAATAATGGGCCATCCAGGCTCGCCTGCATGATCAGAGCTGAGAACTGCGTCAGCCACTCGTTTTTCCGTGTCTTTACGTCGAAAAGCACCGAAGGCACGCCGCAGACAAGACTGAGAATGGCCATGTGGTAGCGAGCGCCGACATGCAACCGGCATCGCGACACCGTTCTCGATGCCTCATATAGGCTTGCGGTCTCCGCAAAAATGCCGTTTAGCGCCTCGATTTGCGGTCTGAACTCCGCGAAGCGAGCGGAAGCGCGGGTGAGAACGACTGGGCGCAACTGGAATTCACGGCAGATTTCGAGGGCTTTCGTGCAGATCAGCCTGTCCTGCTCCTCAGTATTGCGGGCTCCCGTAGTGATCAGGCAAGCGTCGCGCTCACCTGTGTAAGGCGGGGGGGCGAACAAGAGTGCGGCATCCGGGAGAAACCGGATGGAATAGTTTTCGGCCGAAATCCGATCCCTGGCAGCCGCCACGTCGACCAGGGCAAAGACACTTCTCAGGAAGGCCCGGCGGGCACCTCCATAGCCAGGAATCGTGCCGTTAAGGATGGCGGTCGGCTTTCCAAGTAGCGCCGCGAGCAAGACCGGAGAAAAGAATGTCAGGAGGCCTTGGAGGTTGACGTCATCATCGATGGAACCTTCCGGTTGCAGAACGATCAGTTGAGCGCCGAGGAGATTGTCGAGGGATTGGGGCCCGTACCCCGCCGTGACGAGGCGCTCCAGTTCCTCCCTGACTTCCGCAGCTCCGTCCTGAATCGAGGTCTTTTCGGTCGTCCGGTACGACCTGAACCGAAAACCCGCCGAGTCGATCGACGCATTCGGGAACGCGGTTTCGATCGCCGATTTGAAACTTTGGCTGGTAAGCCTGCAACCAATATTGGTCCGGCCGTCGGTGTCGTTGAAAAGTGCGATGCGGGTCGAGCCGCCGCTGGATTTTCTTTTCTCGGCCAGTTCCTCAATATCGCCGACGTAGCTGGCATAATGTCGCCAATGGGCCAACTTGTCCCCATTCTCAATCTGGCGGGCGCAGATATCTTTGGCTTCCCGGAAGTATCCGACGGCAATGAAGGCTTCTACGGCGCGGCGCGCGGCGCGTTCCCGAGGCTGTAGCCGGTAGGCTGCGGCGAACCGCCTCGCCGCTTGCGCGGGCCAGCGCCTTTTGAGCAACTGCGCAGTTGCTCGATTGTAGAAGGCAAGAACCTTGGCCAGGGCCATTTCGAAATATACCGCATTTGTGGTGAGTTCTGGATCACTCCGCGGACCGCGGATTTCCGATCGCGCGCCCCTTAGCAAACCAAGGCTACGTCAGCAAGCACAGAAGGCAGTCATCGCCGACCTTGGCCTCCTCTCAAGCGCCTCCTTTGGCTGCGGCCAACGCAGCACCAGCCAGCGGCACCTTGCGGCGAGAGACGTCCGCTTTGATCCGGCGATCTTCGTGCCGTTCGACATGGATGTGAGGCAACTTGCCGGACACGACAACATGAGAGGTGCGCAGCCGTTCATGCTGCACATCTATGCAGCCGTTGCAGAGCAGGAACGCTCCATGATTTCTCAGCGCACTAAAGACGCGCTGGCAGCTGTCAAAGCCCGTGGCGTCCGGATCGGCAATCCGCAGATAGCCAGGGCTCAGGAAGTAGCAGCCCATCACCGCACGGCCGTTGCCAGGCCGGATCATCGATCGCTACCGGGACGCTCAAGCAAGGCTCGTCCTGTGCACGCTGTCCGAGACTGAGGGAAAGTGGCCCGCTCGACGAAGTGTCCCTGTGGGCCGTCTCTGACCTGATCGTGGCATGTCCGCGCTATGTCGAACGGACCAGTGCCCTGATCGGCGGCGCAGTTGGCGCGCTTGCCGCGGCGCTAATTGGTCGCGCGAACGAACCAGGCGATTGCATTTACCGGGATCGCAATGGCCGCCGCTATATCGCACGTTGCCCTGCAGGGTATTGAGCACAGCGATCTGATAGGTTCCCCCTGCCGCGCAACGATGCGCCCGCACGGCTGAGGAATCGATGAGAAGCTGGGCCGGCGGCCCATCCGCACCGGCAAAGTGCATGGAAGATATCCGCTCCATACGCCCTTGGCCGCCCAGCGCTGGAAGCGGTTGTAGAGTGTCTTCCTCGGGCCATACGCCGCTGGCGCATCGATCCAACGACCGCCGCTCTTGATGACATGGATGATACCGCTGATGACCCGACGGTCGTCCACCCGGGGGCTTGCCGCGCGTGTCGTTGGAAAGTGCGGCTTCAGCTTCGCAAACTGCGCTTCCGTCAGAAATAGTCGCGATTCATCAATGACCTCCATCTGGAGACCGTGAATCACGACAGCCGCATCAATGGAAGCCCTTTATGGGTCCGGGTCCCAACGAAACCGACTTCGATCTGCAGCTGCAGCCGGTCGTCTGCATGATCGAGACCTGCTCTAAAAAGCCTGGAAATAAATTACCAGATCGTATCCTTATGTGATATGGTCAAGGCTTGGCCGAGAAAAATTAATAGAAACAAAGGAGGCCGCGATGAGAGATTATTTTTCATTTCAGCTATTCATGAGAATGTCGACTGCGTTATTTATTGGTGCCGCTATCTATGCCATGGTTTTTGGGAATACAGGGTAACGTTTTAGGCTCAACGCTTAGACTTTCTCGCGACTGTCCCTGACATTTCTCACTCCGCGCCCGCAGCTACGAAGCACATCGCGAACCGCGTGGACCTGCCAGACGGCGATCACTCAGGGAAGAAGCCACCCAGGGCCGATCCGGGGCAGCTCTTGGGCTGTGCATACGTTGAGTTGTCCAGACGCTGGCTGGTGAAGCCCAGCCTCGCCAAGCCCTGCGCACTTCCGGCGCGCCCATGAACAGTCTCCACAAAAGCCCTGATGGTTCTCGATCATCGCAATGATTGGCCCCTGATTGATCGCCAGATAAGTTCGGAAGTACCAGTTGCGACCTTCGCAAAACGCGTCGACAAAGCCGAAGCGGCCCCATATGCGTTTTCGAGGCTTGGTCAGGAAACCGCGCAATGCGCGCATCGCTTCCGCCGGAGCATAAGGGAAACTTGACAGGGCAGCAGATGGAGTGATGACGCCAAAGTCTGTGTCAGGTGCACTCGCGACGTATCCTCGCGGCCCATGGCTTGCAGTCAGACCCCAGCAGTCGGAGCTGTATCCCAAATGGTTGTAGGGATTGCGGACGCAATGCCGATAGTTGATCTGCGTATGACGGAGGTTCTGTTGCCAGTAGTCGGCGTATCGGTCGCTTAGCCCGGCTGTGTCCCGTGTGATGGTGTAGGAGGCCGCGCGCGGAGCCGTCGGCGTAGCGCAGCGCGCGGCCGACCGTAACGCTGGCGGTCATCGCCGATCTTCGAGAAGGTTCGGGTTGCAACACCTGGAACCTGAAACGGAGACGACGATGACCGACGAGAGAATGGCCCTGATCGAGCTGATTGAGAAGCAGGCCGACAGCGACTTCGTGCGCGACATGCTGGCGTTTGCGGCCGATCGCATCATGGAGATGGAGGTGGAAGCGCGCACCGGCGCGGCGAAGGGCGCACGCTCGCCGCTGCGGGAGGTGCAGCGGAACGGCTATCGCGACCGGGACTGGGACACCCGCGCCGGGCGGATCGCGTTGGAGATCCCGAAGCTGCGCAAGGGAAGCTATTTCCCGAGCTTCCTCGAGCCGCGCCGAACGGCCGAGAAGGCTCTGGTGGCGGTGATTCAGGAAGCATACGTCCATGGGATCTCGACGCGCTCGGTCGACGATCTGGTCAAGGCGATGGGCGCGGGCGGCATGTCGAAGAGCCAGGTGAGCCGCCTCTGCGCCGACATAGACGAGCGGGTGAACGCCTTCCTCACACGGCCGCTGGAGGGCGTCTGGGCCTACCTCTGGCTGGACGCGACTTACCTGAAGGTGCGCGAGGGCGGCAGGATCGTCAGCCGTGCCGTGATAATCGCCGTGGCTGTGAACGATGACGGCAAGCGCGAGGTGCTGGGCGTTGCCACCGGCCCCTCCGAAGCCGAGACGTTCTGGACCGACTTCCTGCGGTCTCTCGCCGATCGCGGTCTGCGCGGTGTGAAGCTGGTCATCGCCGACGACCACAAGGGTCTACGCGCGGCCGCCCGCCGGGTGTTCAACGCCACGCACCAGCGCTGCCGCATTCACTGGATGCGCAACGCGCTCGCCCATGCGCCGACGAAGCAGCGCATGGCGGTGGCGGCGATGCTGAAGACGATCTTTGCCCAGGAAACCAAGTCCGACGCCGAAACCCAGTGGGAGGCCGTGGCCGACGCGCTACGCGAGAAGCAACCCAAACTCGGCGCCCTGATGGACGCCTCTCGCGACGACGTGTTGGCCTACATGTCCTTCCCGCGCGAGCACTGGGCGCAAATCGCAAGCACCAATCCGCTCGAGCGCGTCAACCGCGAGATCAAGCGGCGGGCCGACGTCATAGGCATCTTCCCCAACGACGACGCCATCGTGCGCCTCGTCGGCGCGCTGATGCTGGAGACCAACGATGAATGGGCGGTCGCGCGGCGCTACATGAGCCTTGAAACGCTCGCCCGTATCACCGACAATCCCACCATCAGGTTGCCTGCAGTGGCTGCCTGATCAACTCGGACCTCTCCGAAGGTCGGCGCTCCTACACCATCCCCCGGGAGTACGTCATGCCAAGCTGATGATTGCTTGTGGGTGCAAGTCCCATCCGGCCAAAGCCGTAGCGGGCAAGCCGGGACCGAGTCTTGCGGGCGTCGCGGCAACGCGGGGTCTGAAGTGTAGACAGGAGCCATGCGGGGTGCGGGATTGAGCCTCGAAAGGTGGAAGTTCGCGGAGGCCGAGTGTGTTCCCTAAACACGAAGGCAGCATGAGCATCGTCGCTATGCGAGACGATGCCGCTCCGCCGGGGTCGAAGGCCGGATCACGCATGGAAGGTAATCATCGGAACATGAGAGGCCCGACCGGGTCCGCTGGATTGGTCTCCAGCGGGGGGCAGCAGCAAGGCACTGCCGGAGCTGCTGTCCGAGCTGAGGTCGGGAGTCGGACTGGTTCATAGTACTGATGAAGCCGTCGAAGGAAACGAGACGCGTGGAGGGAAGGGGCCAGCCCGAGGGGAACCTGCGCGAGGAGGCCAGGGTCCGGACGCAGAGCCGGGTTGCCTTGCCGCCGAATTTCGAGCGGGTGAACGCGGCAGCCAGACAGGCTGCCCAAACCCGGTTCACCTCCCTGTTGCATCACGTCAATGAGGCTGCCCTCTATCGGGCGTTTCGGCGACAGAAGCGGCAGGCGAGTGCTGGAGTCGATGGGATGACAGTGGCGAGGTACGAAGAGAGGCTGGAGGATAACCTCCGCGATCTCTGCGAACGGGTCCACACCGGACGCTACCGGCCGCAGCCGGTGCGACGGGTCTATATTCCCAAAGCCGATGGCGGTAAGCGGCCACTTGGGGTGCCGGCGCTGGAAGACAAGATCGTCCAAGGTGCGGTGGCCGAGGTGCTGAGCGCCGTCTATGAGGTCGACTTCTGCGGGTTCTCCTATGGCTTCCGGCCGGGGCGGAACCCGCACATGGCGCTCGATGCACTGCATACGGCGATCATGAGCCAGCGCGTGAACTGGGTGCTCGATGCCGACATTCGCAGCTTCTTCGACTCGGTCGACCACGAGTGGCTGCTGCGGATGGTGGCACACAGGATCGCTGATCCGCGGATCCTACGGCTCATCGAGCTGTGGCTACGGGCCGGCGTCCTTGAGAGCGGCGAGAAGCAAGAGACGGACAGGGGCACCCCGCAAGGGGCGGGCATCAGCCCGCTCCTCGCCAACATCTTCCTCCACTACGTCCTCGATCTCTGGGCTCACCAATGGCGTCGTCGTCATGCACGCGGTTGCGTTGTGATCGTGCGCTACGCTGACGACTTCGTCATGGGCTTCGAGAAGAAGGCGGATGCAGAAGAGATGCTGTTGGCCCTCAGGACACGGCTGGCCAGCTTTGGCCTGACGCTCCATGATGGCAAGACGCGGCTGATCGAGTTTGGCCGGTTCGCGGCCCTCTCCCGGCAGCGGCGTGGCGAGCGGCGGCCCGAGACCTTCGCCTTTCTGGGCTTCATCCACTATTGTGGGCGGACCCGGGACGGCCGGTTTATCGTGAAGCACAAAACGGAAGGGAAACGCCTGACGCGTAAGCTGACGGCGTTGCGCAAGGAGGCTTGGCGGTTCATGCACGCGCCACTGGCCACGCAGCACGAGTGGTTCGCCGCGGTTCTGCGTGGACACTACGGCTACTACGGCAGGCCGCACAACTACCCTGCGCTCAACGGGTTCTACCGGGAAGTGCGTCGGACGTGGCTGCGCTGTCTGAGACGGCGAAGCCAGAAGAGTCGGCGCATGGGCTGGTCGGAGTTCGAGACCCTAACGGCACGCTTTCGCCTGCCCACTCCCCGCATCACTCGCACTTGGGCGCAGGCACGGATATGACGCGGGTTACTCTCGGGAAGAGCCGGGTGCGGGAAATCCGCCCGCCCGGATCTGTGAGGGCGAAAGCCGAATGGCTGAGCTACTCGACCATGACCCTTAGCCCTCGTGGATCGAGCCCGCAGAAGGAATAGTGCGAAAAGAAAAGCGGACCACCAGAATTCATTTCCCAACGGCAGGACGATCCCGTAATGGTCGCGCCCGTTTCGAAAGTCAGCCCCACCGGCAAAGCCTTCATGATAGATTTCCGGATCAATCGGGTGGCGCGCTGATCCCGCCGCCGGCACGAAGGTGAGCAGGCATTCGTTCCAACCCCTGATCGGGCTGTCCATCGCCCAGCCGTGGTTCGGGCTCCAGTGCTACATAAGTCGCCGATCCCCGCGTGTGAACCAGTTCCATTCCGCCTGTGACAACAGCGCGTTCACGCTGTCGCGAAGGCGTGCTTCCTCGGTTGCCATCCCGGCGAAATACTCGCGGGCGCAAATCAGACCTTGAAACAGGAAAGTGGTCTCGACCAGATCAGCGCCGTCGTTCTTGCGACGGAATGGAATTGTCGCACCGGTGCGGCCGTTGAGGAAATGCGGAAACATGCCGTGGTAGCGCGGCGAGTTTTCCAGGAAATCCAGCATTCCCTGCAATCGGCTTAATGCGGCCGTGCGATCGAACCATCCGCGTTCAACAGCAACGATGATTGCCATGATGCCAAAGCCAGAGCCACCGATCGCCACGAGATCGTTGGCCGGAGCACCGGTGGTCTTCTGCCGATCTCGGGCGAGGCCGCTGACGGGATGTGCGCCTTCCCAGAAGTACCGGACCGTTTGCCGTTGCACGATGTCCAGCAGCGCTTCATCGTCGAATTCGCGAACGTTTGCCGGGAGGTCGGATACCTGGAGCGTGCTGGTGGTCATTGAGCCGGTTGCTGAAATTGGCATACAGACCGCCGGACATTGTGCCGTGTCAGGTCAAATGCCGCCATAGGCCCAACCGCCTCGCCCGGGCCTGGTTTGGCTCGCGCCCTGTTTCCGGAGCGGCTGCGGTTATCTTGCCTCGGTATTGTATTGCTAGCCAGTTCGTGAGCGCCTCCAGGATTTAGCCGTCCTGCAACTTGCTGGACGTAAACGGTTCGTCCGGCGGGTCGAGAGACATCGAAAAAAGCAACGCCGAGCCTGCAGCGATCAGGGCCACACAGATGATCGCGTATATCGTTCGTTTCATGCCCGCCTAACCCCAATCCATCAATACAAAACTGCATGTTCGAGAATGCGCCATCCCATGACAGCGAGTGTTTTTGCTCTGAACCGCAAAATCGGTGCCATCGCTGCACTTCCGCACCGGACGCCTAAG
>NZ_AHAM01000236.1 GCF_000236565.1 Mesorhizobium alhagi CCNWXJ12-2
GGGTGCGTTCCTCTGACATGTTTCAAGCCTGCGGGCGTAGGCCGGGCGAGCCACTATGACTTTGGTCGAGGCTGTGTGGCCCGCAGGAGATTGTCGCGCAGCTTTGCCACGGTCTTCTGCACGACTGGGAAGTCCTCTCCGAGCCCGGTCGCCTCCAGCAGCGCCGCACCGGGATCCATTTCAGCCAGGTTGCGCCCGGCGGGCGTCAGGCTCAGCCGCACCTGCCGTTCGTCGGCGGGATCGCGCTGGCGTCGGACATAGCCCATGGACTCCAGCTTCTTGAGGATGGGCGTCAGTGTGTTGGATTCGAGGAAGAGCTTTTCGCCGAGCGCCCCGACGGTCTGGTCGTCTGCGTCGGCAAGCGCCACCATGGCGATGTACTGGGTGTAGGTCAGGCCGAGCTTGTCCAGGATCGGCTTGTACGCACGACCAAAGGCCAGGTTCGCCGAATAGATCGCAAAACACAGAAAGCTTGAAAGCTTGCCGAGGTCATCGGCGGTTTTGTTGCTGGAGGGCGTTGGCGTTTCCGGGCTCTTTCCTGCTGGGGTCGCGGGCATGGGCATGTCCTATCGATATTGGTTTCTGTTGGTCAAACATAAATCGCATCCGATTAAATCGCAAGGGTGTTGACATCGCCTTCTTGGCAGCGTATTTGCATCTCATCCGATAAAAGCGGATACGATAGAAACTCAACAGAAAGGATTTCCCAATGACCGAGAAGCTTCTCCTCACCGGCAAGACCCACAACACCGGCGGCCGCAACGGCGGCACGCGCAGCGCCGACGGCCAGCTGGACCTCAAGCTGAAGCAGCCGCACCCGGCCGCCGAGAATCTGTTCGGCGCCGCCTGGTCGGCCTGCTACATCGGCGCGATCGAACACGCCGCCGCTCAGAGAAACATCAAGCTGCCGGCCGGCCCCGAGGTCGACGCCGAGATCGACCTCAACGTCGACGACGGCTCCTACTTCCTGCGGGCGCGCTTCAACGTCAGGCTGCCGGACATCGACCGCGAGGTCGCCCACGAAATCATCCATGCAGCCCACGAGATCTGTCCCTATTCCAAGGCGACGCGCGGTAACATCGACGTCACAACCAATCTCGTCTAAACCCGGTCAAATCCCCACCCGGTGAAGGCCGTCACCAGCCGGAGCTGTTGACCAACGAACTCAGGGCAGCGTTCGGGCGCGCCGCGCTAGGCGACCGAAAGCGGGCGGCGCCAGGGTGGTGCCGCCCGAATCCATGCAAGCAGTCTGCCCAGCGGCGACCCGTTGGGTAGCAAGGACACAGACCAGGCCGAACACATCTGAAATACCGTTCGACCTTACACCTCCCACCCATGGCGCGCTGCGCGAGCTTGTTGCAGACCTCAGCGAGGAAGAGCAACAATTGCTGCTCGAACCTGGTGAGGAAGCGCCGTTCTGCGGTGTCTTCCTTAAGAAAAAGCGAGAGGGGGTATATACCTGCCGCTTGTGCGGACTGCCGTTGTTCAAAGGCGGCTCGAAGTTCGAGAGTGGCACCGGCTGGCCAAGCTTCACAGCGCCCTTCGTTGAAGACCATCTGCGCGGCATCCGCGACACCAGCTATGGAATGGTCAGAACGGAAATCGTTGCGCCCGTTGTGGGGCGCACCAAGGCCATGTCTTTCCTGACGGCCCCCCCCCCGCCTACCGGAGAGCGATTCTGCATAAATTCGGGATCGCTTGAGTTCACGCCCAAAGGGGAGCGGCTTCCCGGCAAGCTCCGCCGAGGAACGCCCCAAGGTGAACCGACAAGCAGCAGCTGAACTCTAAATGGGCATCGAATCCAGCTTTCGGAGCCTGATGTCGACCTTTGCTGAGTCAAGTGCAGAGGTCTGAATCTGGCGCAACTGAGCCCATCATGCGGCGAGCGAGGCCGTTATGGCGTTGTCGATGTTGCATAAGCGCGCGAACTGGAATTCGGGTACAGACGATCAGCACGGTTTGCTGACGTTCGTCATGCGTTGGACTAGAAAATGGCAGCTTGGCAGGGAATCGGAACTCGGTGGGGGTCCTGGCCGTCTTCTATGACGATCAGAACGGCGCCGACTGTACGCCTGCTTCCGATCACCTGGTTGTCGGCGGCTTGCGGCCACGATCGGCCGGTCTTAGCGCGATCCAAGCAAAATCGATTGTGCGAAACTGTGGATAAAGTTTGCTGCCACAGTTGCGGAGAAGGCAACTGAGCGAAGCGCGCGTCAGCGGAAGGTGAAGGGGAGGGCAGCGGAAGGGCAGAGAAGGGTGGCGCGCAGAAGTTCCCACTCGTCAGCTCAAAGGATGGGACGCGCCATAACGAGGTACGTTATAAATGACATGATTGCGTCTTAAGGCGTGGCGGCTTCGCCGGCGGCTAGAAACGCCGCCATTGCCGGAACCTGCAGGTGCTGCACCAAATCCAATTGTTCGGGCGTGAAATAGCCCTCCGAATTGAGCATATTCATCGTGCCGAGTGCGCGTCCCTTCACGATCACCGGCAGGTTCACACAGGAGCCGCAGCCTAGCGAGGCGATGAGCTCGTGGTCGAAGAAGTGCTGCGAGATCTCCGCGATCGTGTTCATCACGAACATCTTCTTGTCGAGCACCACCTGCTCGAACCAAGGCGTGACGGAAATCGGCTTCGTTCCCGATACGGGATAGACGTCGGGCATGTTCGTGTAGAGCCGGCTCGCCACATTGGCGTCGAGGTCGATGGCCATCACCGTAAAGAGCCGCGCCCCCACGATGCGCTGGGCGAGTGTTTGCAGCGCGGTCCATGGCGCGTCGGGCGCGCCGCCTTGTGCCAGTGCAGTGCCAAACGCGCCGAGCGCGGCGAAAATCTTTTCCGGTTGCATGGCTCTCCTGTCAGGCTGTAACCCGCGTCGTGCTCCTGGCGATCAGTTCGCGGGAGTAGGTATGGGTCATGGAGTTCGTCTTCAGCGCCTCGACGCCGGTCACCTCCAAGATACGGCCCTGTCGCATCACCGCGAGGCGGTCGCAGAGGAAGGAGACGACGGCCAGATCGTGTGTGACGAGGATGTAGGTGAGCTTCTGTTCCCGGCGCAGGCGCTTCAAAAGGTTGAGGATTTCGGCCTGCACCGAGACGTCAAGTGCCGAAGTGGGCTCATCGAGCAGCAATATCTTCGGCTTCAGCATGAGTGCGCGCGCGATCGCCACGCGCTGGCGCTGGCCGCCGGAAAGCTGATGCGGCAGGCGAAAACGGAAGGGCGGATCGAGGCCGCAGGCCGCCATCATCTCCGGCACGCGCTCGTCGGCGTCGCCGACGCCGTGGATGGCGAGCGGCTCGGACAGCACCGCATCCACCGTCTGGCGCGGGTGGAGGGAGCCGTAGGGATCCTGAAAGACCATCTGGCAGAGCGCGGCGAAGCTGCGATCGATCGCCTTGCCGCGCGGTTTCCCGAACAAAGAAATATCGCCCGTCCAATCGGCCACGAGCCCTGTAATGGCGCCCAGCACTGTCGACTTGCCCGAGCCGCTCTCGCCCACGAGGCCGAAGCATTCGCTTTCAGCAATGTCCAGCGAGAGGTCCTCGACCACACGCGTGTCGCCATAGGACACGGAAAGGTTGCGCAAGCTGATCGCGTTCATGCTCCCGCCCATGCGCCGCGGTCGAGCACCGGCAGTTCCGCGCGCGTCTCGTCGATCCTCGGCACCGAGGCGAGCAGTCCACGCTTGTAGGGATGGCGCGCTTTCTCCAGCGCGCCGGCCGCGCATTCCTCGACAATCTCGCCACGATACATGACAAGGATTCGGTCGCAGAACTGCGAGACGAGATTGAGGTCGTGGCTGATGAAGATCAGTCCCATGCCATTGCGGGTGATCAGATCATTGATCAGCCGCAGCACCTCGCCCTGCACCGAGACATCCAGTGCCGAGGTCGGCTCGTCGGCGATGAGGATCGCGGGTTCCGGGATAAGCATCATGGCGATCATGACGCGCTGGCCCATGCCGCCGGACACTTCGTGCGGGTACAGGCCGTAAACGCGCTCGGGCTCGCGAATCTGCACAGCCTCGAGCATGTCCAGCACGCGACGGCGGATCTGTCGGCGTGGCAGCCTGCCGTGCACGGCGAGCGTCTCGCCGATCTGCTCGCCCATTGTCATCACCGGGTTGAGGGAGAATTTCGGGTCCTGCATCACCATCGAGATGCGCGCGCCGCGGATCTGGCGCATCTCGTATTCCGAAATCGCGAGCAGATCCTTGCCCTCGAATCGCAGGCGGTCGGCCGTCACCTTTCCGGGCGCGCGCACCAGGCGAAGAATCGAACGTCCGGTCAGCGACTTGCCGGAGCCGCTTTCACCGACGATGCCGAGACGCTCGCGGCCGAGCGCGAAGGAGACACCGCGCACCACCTCCACCGGACCGTTTGCGGTGGGGAAGCGGACGCGCAGGTTCTCTACCTCGAGCAGCGGTTCGCTCATTGACTGTTCCCGCTCTTCGGGTCGAGCACGTCGCGCAGGCCGTCGCCGAGGAAACAGAAGCCGAGGCTGACGATGACGATGGCGAAACCCGGCATGGTGGCAACCCACCACTGGTCGAGGATGAAGGCGCGGCCTCGGCTGATCATGGCGCCCCACTCGGGCAGCGGCGGCTGCGCGCCGAGCCCGAGAAAGCCCAGCCCCGCGGCGGTGAGAATGATGCCGGCCATGTCGAGGGTGACGCGGATGATCACCGATGACGAGCAGAGCGGCAGGATGTGGCGCACGATGATCCGCGCGGCGGACGCGCCCTGCAGCCGAGCGGCGAAGATGAACTCGCAGTTGCGGATCGTCAGCGTCTCGGCGCGCGCGATGCGTGCATAAGCCGGCCAGGAGGTGATGGCGATGGCGATCACCGCGTTCTCGATGCCGGGGCCGAGCGCAGCCACGAAGGCAAGCGCTAGAATGAGCTTGGGCATGGAGAGAAAAATGTCGGTGATGCCCATCAGGATGCGGTCAGCCCAACCGCCGAGATAGCCGGACACCGCACCGACGATCGTTCCGAGCGGCGCGGCGATTGCGGCCACCAGGACGACGATGATCAGGGTGATGCGGGCGCCGAAGACCAAGCGCGACCAGATGTCCCGGCCGAGTTCGTCCGTGCCCAGCCAGAATTCTTTGCTGGGCGGCTGCAGACGGTCGGTCAGCTCGACGGTGTAGGGCGAGTGGGTCGCAAAGAAAGGGGCAAAAATCGCAATGATCACCAGCGCCAGCACGATCATTGCGCCGAGCACGGCGAGCGGGTTGCGCAGCAACGCCAAAAGCATCCGGTAGGAGCGGCCGAGCCGGGCCTGCAAGCGCGAAGCGGGCGATTCCGTCAGCAGCCATTCACGGGTGGTCGCCATCGCCGCCTCCTACTGAGCCCGGGGGTCGAGCACGCGATAGAGCGCGTCCGACACCTTGTTGATGACGATGAAGACCGCGCCAATGACCAGAGTCGCGCCGAGTACGGCGTTCATGTCGGCATTGAAGAGCGCGGCGGTGAGATAGTTGCCGATGCCCGGCCAGGAAAAGACGGTCTCGATCATCACCGAGCCTTCGAGCAGGCCGGCATAAGAAAGGCCCACGACGGTGATCAGCGGCACGCGGATGGGGCGGAAGGCATGGCGCCAGATGACCGCCCGCTCCGACACGCCCTTCACACGCGCCGTCGTCACATATTCCTGCCCGAGTTGGTTGAGCATGAAGGAGCGCGTCATGCGCGCGATGTAGGCAAGGCTGAAGAAGCCGAGGATCGAGGCCGGCAGCACGATATGGCTGACGGCATTCCAGAACACGTCCAAATCGCCCGCTACCAGGCTGTCGACCAGCATCAGGCCGGTCGCGGTCGGTATGAGACCGTCATAGAAGATGTCGATGCGGCCCGGCCCCGCCACCCACTGCAGGCGCGCATAGAAGACAAGCAGGCCGACGAGGCCGAGCCAGAAGGCCGGCATGGAATAGCCGAGCAGGCCGACGACACGAATTGCCTGGTCCGTCAGGCTGCCCTGGCGGCTTGCGGCAATCACTCCCATCGGCACGCCCAGTGCGACGCCGATGATGATGCCGAGCGTGGCCATCTCGAGCGTGGCCGGAAAGACTTGCATCAGATCGTCGAGGACGGGCCGCTGCGTGGTGACCGACATGCCGAAATTGCCGCTCAGCACGTCGCCCACATAGGAGAAGAACTGCACGAACAAGGGGCGATCGAGCCCCATCTCTTCGCGCACGCGCTCGTAGACTGCCTGCGGCGCGCGATCGCCCACCACCGCCAACACCGGGTCGATCGGGACGACGCGACCGATGAAGAAAGTGATGGCCAAAAGGCCGAGGAAAGTGAAAGCGGTCGTCATAAGAACCGCACTCAAAGACACGGCAAAACGCCGGCCGGCGCGGGAGCGGCCCGAAAAGGCGGTCCGGGCCGGACCCGGCTCGACTGCTGGCTCGATGGACAATCGCTTCGGCTTCCTTGCGTGATGGCGCTTGTCCAATCCTAGCCCACCGGAAAAACGCGCGCCGCAATTTCCGGCTTGGATAACACAAAAGATTTTGCTTACATCAAAAAAATTTTGATGGAGTCTCGCGTGAACTCGCCGCACCCCCAGCCGGCACTCCAGCCCCGGATCGGCGCGCTGATCCGCGCGCGCCGACGGCAGCTGCACATGACGCTGCAGGCGCTCGGCGGCGCCGCCGGGCTTTCGGTGGGATTCCTCAGCCAGGTCGAGCGGGATCAGGCGACCCCCTCGCTCGGAGCGCTCGCCGGCATCGCGCGCGGGCTTGGAGTCGACGTCGATTATTTCATTGCCACGCCATCTATCGGCACCGGCGTCACTCGCGCCGGATCGCGTTTGGCCTTCGCGCTGCCTGGGTCGTCCATGATGTACGAGCGCCTGCATGCCGAGTTTCCCGGTCGCGGACTATCCTCCTTCATCATGGTTGTCCCCCCAGGGCACCGCTCGGAAATGGTCCACCACGAGGGCGACGAATTGCTCTACGTGCTGGACGGCCTGATCACGCAGACCGTCGATGGCCAGACCATAAGGCTCGCCGCCGGCGACAGCCTGCATTTCAGGGGTTCCAGCGACCATAGCTGGGCAAACGAGAGCGACCGGCCGGCGCGCATCTTGTGGACCGGCACCATGTCCATCATGCGTCCGCGGCAGGAGGGCGAAAAGCCGGCGCCGACAACTGCCTCCCCGGCGACTGACGTCGTCATCGGGCTCAATCATTCCACTTCAGCAGGGAGAACGAAGTCATGAAGATCCTGAAGCAGGCCTTACTGGCTGCGATGGTGACGGCCGCCGTGCCGCTCGGCAGCGCCTTTGCAGAAACGCCGGCCGACGTGCTGGTCGTGGCGCAGAACATCGACGACATCGTCGCCATCGATCCGGCGCAGGCTTACGAATTCTCCTCCGGCGAATTCGTAACCAACGCCTATGACCGGCTGGTGCAGTACGATGCCGCCGACATCGAAACGCTTGGCGCCGGTCTCGCCTCGGAATGGACCGTTGATGCGGCGGCCAAGACAATCACCTTCAAGCTGCGCGAAGGGGTGAAATTCCATTCCGGCAACCCGGTGCGGCCGCAAGACGTGCTCTTCTCCTTCAAGCGCGTCGTCGTGCTCGACAAGGCGCCGGCTTTCATCCTCACCCAACTCGGCTGGACGCCCGAGAACATCGAGCAGATGGTCACGCTGGGCGATGGCGCGGTCACCATCAAATACGCCGGCGACTTCTCGCCCAACTTCGTGCTCAACGTGCTCGCTGCGCGCCCGGCCTCGGTCGTGGACGAAGCAACCGTCATGCAGAACGAGAAGGACGGCGACCTCGGCAATAACTGGCTCAACGCCAACTCGGCCGGCACCGGCCCGTTCAAGCTGCGCACCTACCGTCCGGCCGAAATCCTGGCGATGGACGCCAATCCCGACTATTTCAACGGCGCACCGAAGATCAAATCAGTGATCATCCGTCATGTCGCCGAGGCCGCCACGCAGCAGCTCCTGCTCGAATCGGGCGACGTTGACATGGCCAAGAACCTGACGCCGGACCAGATCGCCGGTCTCGAGACCAAGGGTTCGATCAAGATCGAAACCTATCCGCAGGCCGCCGTCCACTGGTTCTCCTTCAACCAGAAGGTCGAGGCGCTGACCAATGAGGCGGTGTGGGAGGCAGCGCGCTACCTGGTTGACTACAAGGGCATGACCGACACCTTCCTGAAGGGTCAGATGCAGATCCACCAGGCCTTCTGGCCGGCCGGCTTCCCTGGCGCACTGACCGACACGCCCTTCACCTACGACCCGGAGAAGGCCAAGAAGATCCTCGCCGATGCCGGCGTGAAGCTTCCGATCAACGTGACCATGGACGTCATCAACTCGGCGCCGTTCACCGACATCGCGCAGTCGTTGCAGTCGACATTCGCCGATGCCGGCATCAATTTCGAGATCATCCCCGGCACCGGCGCGCAGGTGATCACGAAATATCGCGCCCGCACGCACGAGGCGATGCTGCTCTACTGGGGGCCGGACTTCATGGACCCGCATTCGAACGCCAAGGCATTCGCCTACAATGCCGACAATGCCGATGACAAATATGCCTCGACAACGACCTGGCGTAACGCCTGGGCGGTGCCGGAGGAGATGAACAAGGCGACGATGGCCGCGCTCGCCGAGCCCGACGCCGACAAGCGAAACCAGATGTATGTCGACCTGCAGGAGCAGATCCAGCAGAAGGCGCCCTTCGTCATCATGTTCCAGGCGGTCCAGCAGGTCGGGATGCAGCCCAAGGTCTCGGGCTTCGTCAACGGCGCGACCTCTGACTTCGTCTACTATCGTCTGGTCGAGAAGAACTGACCTGACAGACGGCGGGCCGCCATGTGCGGTCCGCCTCGCACAACCCTATCAGCGGCGTGAGACCGTGTCCGACATCTCGCAGATCGGGTGGGCAGGCTGCGCGCCAAGATGCGGGTAACTGGCGCCGGGCTGGTGGCACTCGCACCCGGCTCGCACATGGAGTGGCTGGTCGGGTTTTATTCGCATCCCCGGCGAGCGCCCGGCGCTGCTGCTGATTGGCATGGAGAAGGCGGGGCAATAAGTCATTGAAATCTAGATAGCGGGTAGGTCAGCGGCGGAGGCGCCGATCTTTGGCAATCTCGATGAGGGATGGCCCGCACCGGTACAATTCACCGTAGGACAAAGGCGCGTCGTTGAGGGTTTGCCGGATCACGCGCCAGTTGGGCATCATCTCGTCCATCGCACCGACGAAGAGGGCGCTGTGATCGGGGACGAGAAAATGCAGCAGCTCGTGCATAAAGACATAGTCGAGGCATTCGGCAGGCTTCTTCACAAGGTCGACATTGAGCCTGATGGTCCGCAGACGAGGATTGCTGCTGCCCCACTTGGTTTCATGCGCTGCAAAGTTTGCGGTCGAGCTGGACAATGTTTTAAAGAGCGCAACCGCCCGGCGAGTGGCGGGCGCCAGAGGAGCCCGATGGCTAGAAAGAGATTGTTCGTCGTCGGCAACGGCGTTTTGCTCGAGGACATATCGGAACGCGTCGATGCCAGCGATGCCGTCTTGCGATTCAACGAGCCAAAGGCTTCGATCGGAATGAGCGGGACAAAGACCACTTGGCTTTTCGTCTGCAACACAGGCAAGCCGATGAAGCGCAGGCTGGATAATCCGAGCTATCCCACGTCGCCAATCGTGCAGGCGGCCGAATTGGTGATCCTTCTTTCGCATCCGATCGTAGTCAAAAAGTACTTCCCGAAGGAGAGCCTTTGGGCGCGGATCAAGGGCAGGCGGGACGAGTGGACCTGGGCCTCGATCAACATGTTCGGCGCCGCCGGCAAGATGGCGGCGATATTGCCGCTCACCGACTATGAAGCTGGATGCCGCGAACTGGGGCTTGAGCCATCCGAACTGGCTCCGCGGCGCATATTCCCGAGTACCGGATATTTCGGCATCCGATATGCGCTGGAGCAATGCCCGGCGGATGAATGGGACGTTGAAATT
>NZ_AHAM01000235.1 GCF_000236565.1 Mesorhizobium alhagi CCNWXJ12-2
CTCAATCCCTTCGCGATCTGGAAGACCCTGATGACCAATGAAAAGCCTGGCGGCCACGGCGAACGCTCCGTAGCCGTTGGCACGATCGACATGGCCGTGTGGGACGCCGTGTCCAAGATCGCCGGCCTCCCGCTCTGGCGTCTGCTTGCCGACCGCTTCCGTGGCGGCGTGGCCGACGACAAGGTCTGGGTCTATGCCGCCGGCGGCTACTACTATCCGGGCAAGGACCACGGCAAACTGCAGGACGAGATGCGCAGCTATCTCGACCGAGGCTACTCGGTGGTGAAGATGAAGATCGGCGGCGCGCCGCTCGAGGAAGACATCGCCCGCATCGAAGCGGTGATCGACGTGGTCGGCGATGGCCGGCGCCTGGCGGTCGACGCCAACGGCCGCTTCGATCTTCAAACCGCCATCGCCTATGCGGAAGGCCTCAAGCCTTACAATCTGTTCTGGTACGAGGAAGCGGGCGACCCGCTCGATTACGCGCTCCAGGCCGAGCTTGCCGGCCATTACGACCTGCCCATGGCCACCGGTGAGAACCTCTTCTCGCACCAGGACGCCCGCAACCTGTTGAGATATGGCGGAATGCGCCCTGATCGCGACTGGCTGCAATTCGACTGTGCTCTTTCCTACGGGCTGGTGGAGTATCTGCGCACGCTCGATGTGATGCAGGAACTGGGCTGGTCCTCGCGCCGCGTGGTACCTCACGGCGGCCACCAGATGTCGCTCAACATCGCCGCCGGCCTTCATCTCGGCGGCAACGAGAGTTACCCGGACGTTTTCCAGCCCTTCGGCGGATTTGCGGACGGCATCGCGGTGGAAGACGGCAATGTCGGTCTGCCGCAGATCCCGGGAGTCGGCTTCGAAGCCAAGTCGGGGCTCTACCGGGTGATGCGGGAAATCGCCGAATAAGATTGCGTCGCTTGGCCGCGTGCGTGTCTTGCAGCAAATGGGGGCGGCTTTGTCGGCGCGGGTTTACGCGCACTTCGGGCTCGCTAGTCGCTTCCGAAATTCCGGCCATTCGAAGTGGTTGCGTCGCGGCACGATCTTCCGGGTCACGGCGGGCAGCCGCGGTGTAGCTTCTTGGGAACGCCGTGAGGAGGTGCAACAGCGCAGACCACGTCCGCTTCCGGTGATACATGACACCCAAGGAACCTCGCTTGAAGGACCGCTCTTGGCGCAACTTTCCCGTTCGAGAACCGGAAGGGTTGACCCAATCGAGACCTTGCTGCGCCTAATTTCTTCCCGAAACAGCACTCACAACCGCTGGCCAATTCCGTGGCCACGCGGTTCGGACAGGGATCTTTAGCGCTAAGGGCGAGCAGTGTGGCTTATGCCGTCAGGACATCCTCAATCTTGATCGGCAGGGTCCGAACACGTTTGCCCGTCGCGTGGAATACCGCGTTGGCGATTGCCGGAGCGGTACCCACCAATGCAATCTCGCCCAGGCCCTTCACGCCAAGCGGGTTCACGTGCGGATCCACCTCGTCGACGAACAGCGCCTCCAGCTTCGGAGTATCGAGGTTCACGGGCATGAGGTAGTCAGCCATGTGGGCGTTGACCGGGCGACCGTCACGCGCATCCAGCACAGTCCGTTCCATCAGCGCCATGCCGACGCCGCCGATCATGCCGCCCGTGCATTGGCTCCTTGCGAGGAGCGGATTGACCACTCGCCCGATGCCATACGCGCCGACAAGGCGACGTACCCTGATCGTTCCGACATCCTGATCGACGGAAACTTCGGCAAAGACAGCGCCGAAGGAATGCATCGAATACTTTTCGGCCATTTCCGGATCGCGTTGGGCAGATCCGTCTGCCTCGATCGGATTGCCCGTGTTGGCCAAGACATCGTGGTAGGACAACCCCGGCGAGGTATCTCCCCGCCGACGAAGGCGTCCTCCCGTCCATTCAAGATCCTCGATCGAGGCTCCAAAGACAGGCGAACTCTGATCAGCTATCGCGCGTTTGGCAGCCTGGGACTGCGCCTCCAGACAGGCCGCTCGAATTGCCGATCCGACCGAAGCCATTGTCCAGGAGCCACCGTGGGACGGCGTGGGCGGGTAGTCCGTCGTGCCAAGCGCGAACCGTACTTGTTCCGGCTGCAGCCCAAGAAATTCGGCCGCCACCTGTGTCATCGACGTGTAGGTGCCCGGCCCCATGTCGCTGGCCGCCGCCTCGACTTCGGCAGTACCGTCTGGGAGGAGGCGCACCCTGGCGTTCGAAGGCGCATGGAAAGCCGGGTACGTAGCGGTGGCGGTGCCCATGCCGATCAGCAGGCGACCGTCGCGCATCGAGCGCGGCTCAGGGTTCCTTTGCACCCAGCCGAAACGCTCGGCTCCCAGTTCGTAGCATTGCATCAGCGAGCGGCTGGAGAACGGCTTGTTTTCGGCCTCGTCGATCTTGGGCTCGTTCCGCCGTCTCAATTCGATCGGATCGATGGCGAGCTTGTAGGACAACTCGTCCATGGCGCTTTCCAGTGCAAAGATGCCGCTTGCCTCGCCCGGACCGCGCATATGGTTGGGCGTGGCCGTATCGAGTTGCGCAAGACGATACTGGGTGCGCACGTTCGGGCAGGAGTACAGGTATTCGGTGACGGCGGTCAGGGCCTCGGTGAACTGCTCGTAGCGGCTCGTCTCCCCGGTGCCTTCGTGGACGACCCCTGTCAGCTTGCCGTCGGGTGTAGCGCCAAGGGCGACCCTCTGGAGCGAGCGCGGCCGATGGCCGGTTGTGAAAAACATCTGCTTGCGGTTGAGCACAAGCTTGACGGGCCGCCCGACATGACGCGCCGCAAGTGCCGCCAGCGTCACGTGCGGCCATGTTCTCAGACTGGTGCCGAAGGCGCCGCCGATAAAGGGGCAGATGACCTCGACATTCTCGGCGGACAGGCCGAACACCGCGGCGATCTCTGCCTGCTCGTTCACCAGAAACTGGCTCTTGCTCCACAGGGTCAGTCGATCGCCGTTCCAGGCAGCGACCGTCGCGTGCGGCTCCATGGGATTATGGTTTTCTCGGGCTATGTCATAATTTTCGTCAACATTGACGGCCGCCTCCGCCACCGCGGCATCGGCATCGCCCCGCGATCTGTCGGCCGTGCCCGCTTCCGGAGCGATTCTGGCTACCTGCTGATCTGCGTGATCGACGATCGGTTGACGAGCGTCGTAGGTGATACGCAGCGCCGCGGCAGCACGCTCGGCATGATCGAGCGAGTCCGCAACCACAACGGCTACGGGCTGGCCGTAGAAGCGAACGCTGTCGTCCTGCAGCACATGGAGCCGTTCGCCGACCGCGGGGTCGATGACGGCCTTGTGCGGCAGATAGGCCAGTTTCAGAGCATTGCGGTGGGTGATCAACGCAACGACACCCGGCATGCGCTCGACCCCGGCGCTTTCGATCCCAGTCACTCGGCCAAGGCCGACGGTCGCGCTCACGAGGACAGCATAGAGCTGCCCTGGCTGGTTGAAATCGGCGGCATAGCGCGCCTTGCCTGTGACCTTGGTGTGCCCATCGACCCGCGTCAAAGGCTTTCCAATGACATTCATGTTCATGCGACTTCCCCCGCCATTTCCAGCGCCCGGACGATCGTTCTGGGCAAGAGCGCGACCTTGAAGGCATTGTGGTGCAACGGCCGGACGCCCTTAGTGGCCAGTTGCGCAGCTTCCTCGAAGGCTTGCCTGTCCGGCTTTCTTCCAACAAGCGCGGCCTCGCAAGCGCGCAGCCGCCAGGGACGCGTGCCAACACCGCCTGCCGCGATACGCGCCGCGCGGATGACGCCGTCACCAATATCAAGTGCGGCAGCGGCCGATACGAGGGCGAATTCGTAGGAGGCGCGGTCGCGGACCTTGAGGTATCGGGCTCGGCGCGCATGGGGCCCGCCCGGCACACGGATTTCGACGATCAGTTCACCGGGGAGCAAGGTATGTTCGAGATGCGGTGTGTCGCCGGGCAGGCGGAAGAGTTCCTCCACCGGGAAGCTGCGTTCGCCCTGCGGACCCTGCACGCGCAGGGTGGCGTCGAGCGCCACCAGCGCCACCGCAACGTCCGAAGGATGCGTCGCCACGCAATGGTCGCTGGTACCGAGGATCGCATGGCCCGCGTTCAGCCCCTCGATCGCGGCGCAGCCCGATCCTGGCGTGCGCTTGTTGCAGCCGGCGTCAAGCATGCGGAAGTATGGACAGCGCACCCGCTGCAACAAGTTCCCCCCCATCGAAGCCATGTTCCGCAATTGTGGCGACGCGCCTTCGATCAGGCTTTCTGCGATCAGCGGCTGCAAACGTTGGACATCGGCATCGGCGGCGACTTCGGCCATCCGCGCGAGCGCACCTATGACCAGGTCTTCGCCCTCGAACCTAATGCCGCCCAGAGGCAGCCTGTTGATGTCTACGAGCCGCTCCGGGCGCTCGACCTCGTCCCGCATCAGATCGATGAGTGTGGTGCCGCCGGCGATGTAGCGCGCACCCGAAGAGCCAGCGGCGATGGCTGCTTCGGTGCTGGCTGTTTTTTCCAGGGTGAAGGGGAACATGGGTCAGCTCCTTCCCACCGCGTCAGCGACTGCCGCGACGATGCCTGGATAAGCGCCGCAGCGGCAGATATTGCCGCTCATCCAGAACTGGATCTCCTCAGGCGATCCCGCGTGACCTTCGGCAATGCAGCCAATGCCTGACATGATCTGGCCCGACGTGCAGAAACCGCACTGGAGGCCTTCGTGCCTCACGAAGGCTGCCTGGAGAGGGTGAAGCTCACCGTCCTTTTCCAGCCCTTCGATGGTCTGGACGTCGGCACCGTCATGCATGGAAGCCAAGGTCAGGCAGGAGACGATGCGCTTGCCGTCGACGAGAATGGTGCAAGCGCCGCAGGCACCCTGGTTGCAGCCCTTCTTGGTGCCGGTGAGATTCAACGACTCGCGCAGGACATCAAGGATGGACTGACGGGGGTCGAGCTTGAGCTCTTTGGGTTCGCCATTGACAACGAGCCGGATTGTGTCAACGGCCGTGGCTTCTGTCCTGGCTGGTTCGGCTGCCATCGCGGCTCCGTGAGGGATTGCAGCGAGCGACGCAGCACCGCCCGCCAACTGCAGGACAGTGCGTCGCGACAATGGCGAGGAGGCACGAGTGGAATTCTCGTCTGTTCCTGCCTCGCCTGAAGGTGTCAGGTTTCGGTTGGTCATCTTCGTCTCCTAGCGGAGGCCCACATGGCGGTCTCGGGAAAACCGTGCCTTACAATTCCGTCGGACACGCTATCTGCCCATTGCGTGCGGACCAGCGCTGGGAGTGCTGTTTTTTGTACGCCAGTGCTGTCCTGGGAAGGCCGCGCCTTTGGTTCACGCGAGTGTGATCGCGCGCACACGCAACCGCGTGCGGCCGCCAGTTATCCCTATGCGGATAGCAAGGATCGCGCTGTGAAGAGCTCTAAAGACGGCACGTACGCCGCCATACGCCGGGTGTGGCGTTCACCACCCTGACGAAGACCCTGGTGAAGTGGCTCTGATCCGCAAAACCGCAGTGATGCGCGATTTGATCGATGGATAGCGCCGAGTTCAGGAGCAAATCTTTCGCCCGTTGGACCCGCTGGACCAGCAACCACTGGAGAGGCGGCATGCCTACCGCGGTCTTGAACGCTCGCGCGAAGTGGCTGCGCGACAAGCCGCATGCGCGGGCAAGTTCATCCAGGCCGATCTCCCCATCCAGGTTGGCCAGGAGCATGTCCTTCGCCCGGCGCTCCTGCCAGCGCGCCAATCCTCCCCGCATCGGACGCGCGACAACTGGCTGCTCGGCATAGAAGGCTGTGAGATGAGTCAGAAGCGCCAAAGCGATCTGGTCTGTGAAAAGCTGGCTTGCTGCGTCCGGCCGCTCGAAGGCCGGGACCAGGCACTCGCCAAGGTTTCTGATGATTTCATCTTGGAGCGCCACGCCGTTGGCCGCTCGCAGCGATCCCACCGGTCGCAAGTCATGCTCCTGACGGAACTGCTGGAGCGCCTCGCGTGACGCGAACATGGAGACGCAGTCCACGGTTCCCCGCGTCACGGAGGCATGTTCTTCATTCAGGTCAAGAAGAAGGAACTTGCCGCGACTGAGCGGCATCATCGGGGTCGGAACATCGTTGACCCAATAGGGTATGGAAGGCAAATCGGTTCGCTGCAGGCAGATGAGGTAGCCGTCGCGCCTTTCCATCCTTACGGGAGCGCCTGCGTCCACCCCGTCCCAGCGGAGGCGCGTGCCTACGATTTCCGCCAATTGCAAGAAACGGGTCGAAAGAGTTCGTGGCTGCTCCAGCCCGACAAACCTGCCGACGCTCCGCACAATCTCTTTGCCCATTGCCCATGCTCAAGTTTTGAGAACACAAGTCCGAAATTAACGAAGTTGATAGGCAACTCAATCTCAATCTACATGACATCTGAACGACGAATGCCATGGCAGCTGCCTGCAGGAGCGCCGAAGCCGCGCGAAGTCGATCGCTCCAGCCCCTGCGGCGGCTGTTTCCCTATATCATCCGTTACCGCAAGATGGTGGCGGGGGCTGTCGCCTCGCTTGTGGCCGCGGCCGCCGTGACGCTTACGTTGCCGCTGGCGGTCGGGCGCATGATAGACCGAGGTTTCGGCACCGCGGACTCTGGCTTAGTCGCCAACTATTTCGCTATCCTGGGCGCCCTAGTTGCCGTGCTGGCGGTGGCATCGGCATGCCGCTATTACTTCGTTGTCACTCTTGGCGAACGGGTAGTCGCCGACATCCGCCGCGATGTCTTCGCTCATGTGACGGAGCTCTCTCCATCTTTTTTCGACACCGCCCAATCCGGCGAGATCGTGTCCAGACTCGCCGCCGATACGACGCAGGTGAAATCGGCTGTCGGTGCAACGGCATCAGTGGCGCTTCGGAACATAATCCTCGTCTTCGGTGCGGTCGCCATGATGGTCGTCACGAGCCCGAAACTGTCGGCTCTCGTCATTGTCGCTATTCCTATGATCCTGCTCCCCCTTGTCGGCTTCGGCCGATCGGTGCGCCGGAAGTCGCGGGCAGCGCAGGACATGTTGGCCGATGCCACGGCCTATGCCAGTGAACAGATCGCGTCGGTTCGCACCTTGCAGGCCTTTACCAATGAGGGGCTGGTTACGACGCATTTTTCTCAAGCAGTCGAAGCCGCGTTCAAGGCAGCGCGATCATCGGTCTTCGCTCGGTCGGTCCTGACTTTCTTTGCGATCTTTACGATCTTTTCCTCTGTCGTGGCGGTCCTATGGTTCGGCTCGCGCGGCGTGCTTGCAGGGACGATATCGCCCGGCACTCTTGGTCAATTCCTGCTCTATTCGGTGTTTGCCGCCGGGGCGCTCGGCGCTCTGTCGGAGGTGTGGGGCGAACTCAGCCAGGCGGCTGGCGCGGCCGAGCGGCTGGCCGAGATCCTGGCCGAAAAACCTGCCATCGAGGCGCCGCCCAATCCGACAGCGATGCCGACTCCTGCCAAAGGGCTCGTCGAGTTTCGTGACGTATCGTTTTCCTACTCCGCAAACCCAGAACTGCCGACCCTGCAGCGGCTGAGCTTCTCTGTAGAACGCGGGGAAACGGTCGCGATTGTTGGATCTTCTGGGGCGGGCAAGAGCACGTTGTTCTCGCTGCTGATGCGTTTTTATGACCCGCAGTCCGGCTCGATAATGGTCGACGGTGTCGATATCCGCGAAGTCGATCCCAAAGAGCTTCGAAGCCGTCTCGCCCTCGTGCCGCAGGATGTAACGATCTTCGCAGCAACTGCACGGGAGAACATTGCGTTCGGAAGACCCGAGGCATCTGGCGCAGAGATCGAGCAAGCGGCCAGCACGGCGGTCGCAGACGAGTTTATCGCAAGATTGGATAAAGGGATTGAGACGCAGGTCGGAGAGCACGGCGTCATGTTATCGGGCGGTCAGCGCCAGCGCATCGCGATTGCCCGGGCAATCCTGCGAGACGCTCCGATCATGTTGCTCGACGAGGCGACATCTGCGCTGGACGCCGAGAGCGAAATGCTAGTGCAGAGGGCGGTAGAGAGATCAATGAGGGGCCGAACGACCATCGTGATAGCCCACCGCCTGGCGACGGTGCTCAAGGCCGATCGCATACTGGTCATGCACGAAGGGGAGATCGTCGAGGAAGGCACTCATCACAGCCTTGTGGCTGAAGGCGGGGTGTATGCTCGCGTAGCCAAGCTGCAGTTCGATTGCGGCGGGACATCATTTTTGAGTGCGGCTGAGTGAGCCGATGCGGTCGGCATCAGTTTAGCAACCGGGTCAGAGCGGAATGCTCCACGCTCAGCCCCTTCTTTTCGTGAGTCTCAGGTGGCGACGTCAGTGTCGCCGTGTGAATGACGGCAATCGCATTTTCAGGACCAGAAGCTGCCCGTCTGGTTGCGGCCCCCGAACGCGACGCTAGAGTATCTGCTCGGCAATGACCGCTCCTGGCGCGACCCAGCCGGTCGGCGCATGGGACGGAGCGTTCTACGTCTCAATCGGTGTGGAAGGGGACCTTCGCACCGCCGCGGAAATCATCCAGCCAGGTCTATGACCGACGGCCGAAAAAGGTGTAAACTAGTTTGTCGTCGCGACCGAGCCGATATTGGCGGACGGTAGTGTTTGGCCGCCGCTTGGCACCCTCACGAGAGATCAGCGCCGTCCCTGCCGGCCGGCACATTGTTGTTCGTCGGTAGGGCATACGATCCCTGTCGAGCGAACGGGGAGGACCGACATGCCAGAACCACTGATCGTTGCTCGCGGATCGGACAATCCGATCCGCCCATTCCACGTTGACGTTCCGGAAGAAGATCTTCTCGAACTTAAACGTCGTGTCAGGGCGACGCGATGGCCCGAGAGGGAAACTGTTTCGGATCAGTCGCAAGGTGTAAAGCTCGAGACGATCCAAGAGCTTGCGCGCTACTGGGCCGACGAGTACGACTGGCGCAGAATCGAAAGAAAAATCAACTCCTACCCGCACTTCCACACGGAAATCGATGGCCTGGACTTTCATTTTGTCCACGTTCGTTCGAAGCATGAGAATGCAGTTCCACTCCTGATTGCGCACGGCTGGCCGGGCTCAATAATCGAGCAGATGAAGCTCATCGAACCGCTGACCGACCCGACAGCGCACGGCGGAAGCGAAGTGGAGGCATTCCATGTGGTTATTCCGTCGATGCCAGGTTACGGCTTTTCGGGGAAGCCGACGGCAACGGGCTGGAATCCCGACCGCATCGCGCGCGCTTATGCGGAGTTGATGGCCCGTCTTGGCTATCAGAAATATGTGGCGCAGGGCGGCGATTGGGGCTCAATCGTCGTCAACTCCATGGGCGTCCAGGAGCCGCAAGGTCTGATCGGTATTCACACGAACATGCCTGAAGTGATACCGGCTGACGTGGATGCGGTGATCTGGTCCGGCTACCCGCTGCCCTCGACTCTTTCGGATGACGAGAGGAAGGCCTGTGAACAGGTTCGCGAGAACAAGTTCGCATATGCCTTCATGATGGGCACGCGCCCGCAAACGCTGACTGGACTGGTGGATTCGCCTGTCGGATTGGCGGCATTCATGATCGATCACGACTGGAAGAGCCACGCCATGATCGCGAGATCCTTCGCGGGGGTGGAAGAAGGCCTGACCCCCGACGACATTCTCGACAATGTGACACTCTTCTGGCTCACGAACACGGCGATTTCTGCGGCTCGTCTCTACTGGGAGAACACAGTTGCAGGAACCTCCTTCTTCGCTGCCAAGGGCGTGAAGCTTCCGACAGCCTGCAGCGTCTTCCCGGACGAGATGTACGAAGCACCACAGAGCTGGGTTGAAAAGGCGTATCCGAACCTCATACACTTCAATGCGCTGCCGAAGGGCGGACATTTCGCGGCCTGGGAACAGCCTGAATTCATGACGGCCGAAATTCGCAGAGCCTTCGAACCACTCCGCCAAACGATTCTGGCCGAGACACCGGATCGGCTCAAGCCAATAATGGCCTGATGCGTTCTCGCGGGTGGCGTCATCATAGCGCCGCCCGCGACCTGACGCGATGCGGCGATGCTGAAGTGGTTGCACGGCTCGGATCATACTGACCAACTCAGCCGGTGGAACGGTGGGACACGGCCAATGTCGATGAACACGTTGGACAACAGGGCGACCTACCTCGTTGTGGTAGCGGGCATCTTCCTTGTCGTTATCGTTGGGAGTTACGCTTTGCTAGTGGATCCTGACGCTCTGAACCCGTCGCGCTAGACCGAGACCAGCTGTGGGGCTCAATAGGTTGTTCCCGGCTGAGCCGAGTCGGGATGGGTGGTTCTGAGCCGATACTGCTATCAGGCCTGTGCCAATTGTAGCCATTGTAGCTCCAAGCCATAGTTGCGCATCGGCGGGGGGGGTTC
>NZ_AHAM01000234.1 GCF_000236565.1 Mesorhizobium alhagi CCNWXJ12-2
CCCGCTGCCTGAAGCCGAGCCCGCGGCGGTCCGTGGCCATGACTGGGGTGCGGTGGCGCTGGCTGCGATCTTCCTCGCCATTGCCGGACTTGCCTATTGGGGCGCCACGGGCATGTCGGCCATGGGGTCGGTCTTCCCCAAGACGATCGCACTGCTCCTGGCGGTGCTGTCGATCGCGCTGATCGTCCTCGGCGTGATGGGCCGGAACCGTCCGGTCCCGACCGAGACTGCGGTCGGACCCGTGTCGAACATACGGCGCATGATCCTGATCGCGATCTTCGCGATCTGGGTCTGGCTCCTTCCGGTCATAGGTTTCATCGTCACGAGCTTTACGGCTTTTGTCGCCATGGCCGCGGTCGGCGAGCACGACCCCGTCCCGGCGCGCACCTGGCTTCTTCGCGGCCTCGTGGCGATCGTAACGGTCGCGGTGTTCTGGTGGTTGATGGCCGATGTGCTTCTCCTCCGGATGCCTCGCGGCATGCTGATGTAAGAAAAGGAACAATGATGAAGACCTATCGGATTGCCTCGATTCCCGGCGACGGGATCGGGATCGAGGTTGTCGCTGCGGGCCTGTGTGTGCTCGAGGCGCTTGTCGAGCGCGATGGCGGCTTCCGTCTCGATGTCGAGACGTTCGACTGGGGCAGCGAGCGCTACAAGCGCACCGGCGCGCTGATGCCTGAGGACGGCGCCGATCAGCTACGGGATTTCGACGCCATCTTCTTCGGCGCGGTCGGCGCGCCCGACGTGCCCGACCACCTGACGCTTTGGGGCCTGCGCCTGGCGATCTGTCAGCCGCTCGACCAGTACGCCAATGTGCGTCCTACCCGTATTCTCCCCGGCATCGAAAGCCCGCTCCGCGGGGTCGGTCCGGGCGACCTCGACTGGGTGATCGTGCGCGAGAATTCGGAAGGCGAATATGCCGGCCAGGGCGGGCGCTCGCACAGGGGCCTGCCGGGCGAAGTCGCGACCGAGGTCTCGATTTTCACCCGCACCGGCGTCGAGCGGATCATGCGCCACGCCTTCACGCTGGCCCAGTCGCGGCCGCGCAAGCTGCTGACCGTGGTCACCAAGTCGAACGCACAGCGCTACGGCATGGTGATGTGGGACGAGATCGCCCGCGAGGTCTCGGCAGATTTCCCGGACGTGACCTGGGACAAGATGCTCGTCGACGCCATGACGGTGCGGATGACGCTGAACCCGTCCTCGCTCGACACGATCGTGGCGACCAACCTGCACGCCGACATCCTGTCGGACCTGGCCGCCGCGCTCGCAGGTTCCATCGGCATCGCCCCGACCGCGAACCTCAACCCCGAACGCCGGACGCCTTCGATGTTCGAGCCTATCCACGGCTCGGCCTTCGACATCACCGGCAAGGGCATCGCCAATCCAGTTGCAACCTTCTGGAGCGCATCGATGCTGCTTCAGCATATCGGCGAGCCCGATGCGGCCCGTCGTCTGATGGACGCGATCGAGACCGTCACCGCCAATCCCGACCTTCACACCCCCGATCTCGGGGGAACGGCCACCACCGACCGCGTGACCGAGGCGGTCATCGCCGCCATCCGCGGTCGCAACGATTGAGGACGATATGAGCGACAACAGCATGCGCATCGCCGTGATCCCCGGAGACGGAATCGGTAAGGAAGTCGTGCCCGAAGGCCTCCGCGTGCTCGAAGCCTCGGCGCACCGCTACGGCCTGGACTTCCGGTTCGACGAGTTCGACTTCTCCTCCTGCGATTACTACGCCAAACACGGCCAGATGATGCCCGACGACTGGAAGGCGCAGGTGGGCGGCCATGACGCGCTGTTCTTCGGCGCGGTCGGCTGGCCCGCCACAGTGCCCGATCACGTCTCGCTGTGGGGATCGCTGCTCCTTTTCCGGCGCGAATTCGACCAGTATGTGAGCCTGCGGCCGGCGCGCCTCATGCCCGGCGTGCCCTCCCCGCTCGCCGGACGGGGTCCGGGCGACATCGACATGATGATCGTGCGGGAGAACACCGAAGGCGAATACTCCTCCATCGGCGGCAAGATGTATCCGGGCACCGACCGCGAGATCGTGATGCAGGAGACAGTGATGTCGCGCATCGGCGTCGACCGCATTCTGCGCTACGCCTTCGACCTGGCAATGAAACGTGGACGGCACCTGACCTCGGCGACCAAGTCGAACGGCATCTCCATCACCATGCCCTATTGGGACGAGCGCGTGGCGGAAATGGCTACCGCCTATCCGGACGTGCAGGTCGACAAATATCATATCGACATCCTGACCGCCCTGTTCGTGCTGCATCCCGATCGTTTCGACGTGGTGGTGGCCTCCAACTTGTTCGGTGACATCCTGTCCGACCTCGGCCCCGCATGCACCGGCACGATCGGCATTGCGCCGTCGGGCAACATCAATCCCGAACATGCCTTTCCCTCGCTGTTCGAGCCGGTTCACGGCTCGGCCCCGGACATTGCAGGCCAGGGCGTCGCCAATCCGGTCGGCCAGATCTGGGCGGGGGCGATGATGCTCGACCATCTCGGTCACCCCGAGGCGGCCGCGGGCATCCTGAAAGCGATCGAACAGGTTCTGGCCGAACCCGCCCTGCGCACGCGCGACCTCGGCGGCAAGGCCGACACCGTGACCTGCGGCAAGGCGATTGCCGACGCATTGCGCTGAAGGGAAAAG
>NZ_AHAM01000233.1 GCF_000236565.1 Mesorhizobium alhagi CCNWXJ12-2
TCGTCGGGGCGTCGGACACTGGCACGGGAGACGGCTCCAGCGTCGACGACCTCATCGATGCCGATGATGCGGATGCGCTGACGACCAGCGCAAACACGATATTTGTCCTGGTCGGCACCGCGATCAACCAGACCATCGGCACCGACGCGGATGGCTTCACGCTGGCCACCGGCCAGTCGCTCGTGTCATTCGCCAACGGCGCGGCGGTTGCATTGGGCAGCCCGCCGCCAAACGTGACGGGTGTCAACGTCGTCTCCGGTGCCACGCAGGCGGATCCGTTCGGGTTTGGCGCGCCGACGCTCGACAATACACTCGGCGGCAGCGCCATCGATCTTGCCGACGGAAACATCGTCTCGAACCTCATAGTCGCCTCCAATGCGACGGCGATCGACGGAACGGGTGGCATCGCCGGGTTCAACAGTTCCGGCGTCGAGATCCGCGGCGCAGCGACGGGCCTCTTCCTCGATGGTGCGCTCGGGACCCTCACGATCGACAACCTCAACATAACCGGTCCCGTCCAGAGCGGCATCGTGCTTGCCAACACGGCCGCGACGGTAAACTTCACCGGCACCACGACGGTGGCCGGCGCCGCAAATGCCGGCCTGCTTGCCGACAATTTCGACGGCACGGCCAGTTTCGCCGATCTCGACATTGCTGGAGGCGCCGGCACTGGCATCACCATCCTCAACGGGTCGAGTGGAGCGCTCACTTTCGGTGCCGCGAGTTCCATCGCCAACACCGGCGGCGCCGCGTTCTCGGTCGGCGGGTCTACCGTGACCGTGAACTACAATGGTACGATCACGCAGAACAACGCCGCGAGTGCCGTGCGCGTTGACGCAATGACCGGTGGCAGTGTCACGTTTGGCGGGCTGATAAGCGCCAGTACCGGCACCGCCGACGCCATCGCGCTCACCGGCAATGCCGGCGCCGCGATCAACTTCAACGGGCTGCAAATTGCCACGACCTCGGGTGTCGGCTTCAACGCCACCGGCGGCGGGACGATTTCAGTCGCCGGTGCCGGCAACACCATTGCCACCCAAACCGGCCGCATTCTAGCCTTCACTGATGTTTCGGTGGGCGCTGGGGGCGTCTCCTTCGCGAGCCTTGCGTCGACCGGCATAGTTTTTGGCGACTCTGTCCTGCTCTCGAATGTCGATGGTGGGGCCTTCAGTGGCGGTGCCGTAACGGTTGCCGATACCGATGGCGCCGGCAGCAACGGCATCGAGATCTCCGGCGGCTCGGCCGCGACATTCAACTTCGCCTCGGCCACGATCGACAACACGTCTGGTCACGGCATCAACCTCAACGGCGCCATTGGCGCCGTCGCCTTCACCACCGTCGATATCGACGGCACAGCCGGTCGCGGCATTGACATAGACAGCCCGACGGGTGCGGTCTCTGTCGGCGGTGGCACTATCGGGGCGACCTCTTCTCCGACAGGTTTTGGTATCAGGGTCGCCAACCAGGCGGCCGCGAGCGCCATTACGCTGACCGACCTTGCCGTCAGCACAACCGATTCCGACGCGCTGACTGTCATCAATTCAGCCGGCACTGTGACGATCAACGGAGGGTCGCTCAGCCATTCCGGTGTCTCGGACGCGCTCGACATTGATGGAGGGGCCGCGACAGTTGCCGTTTCCGCCGCGATTTCCCATTCCGGTTCGGGCCAGGCCGTTGAAATCGACGGCACGTCCGGCGCCATCACGATCTCGGGCGATGTTATGGCCAGCGGCGGTTCACAGCTTTTCGCCATAGGCAATATCACGGCTCCGACCGCCGGCACCATCAGCTTCACTGGTACCAATTTGACGGCCACCGGCGGCGGCAACGCAGTGGTTGCCGGATTGGGCGCCGGCGCTGCCCTTGACGTCACCGCAGCCCTTTCGATCACCGGCGCGACTGGCAACGCGCTATCGGTTTCCGGCGTCGCGGGCACCGTCGATTTTGGCGCGGTCACTCTCGATGGTAGTGGCGGTAATGGCATACTGGTCAACGGCAATTCGGGGGCGCTGACCTTCGGCACGACGAATGTCGCCTTGGGCGCGTCAGGAAATACAGCGGGCATTCGCGTAACCGGCGCCAACGCCGATGTTACTTTCGGGCAGACGACGATCGCTGGCGTCGGCGCGGGCCAGACTGGTATCGATTTCACCGGCAGCGACACCACCGCGACCTTCGGGGTCACCGCGATCACCGGCACTGGCGCGCTCACAGGCAGAGGCATCGATCTCTCGTCGACACTTAACAATCGTGTCGTCAATTTCGCCACCGGCTCTTCGATCGCCAACATCGGCATCGGCGTCGACCTGTCCAGCGGCCAGACCACCGCGACGACCGCCAACGCCAATTTCACATTTGGCGACGGCAGCTCGGCTGTGCCCAACGGACGTAATTCAACGATCGCGGCGGCGGCTGGCGGCTTCACGGTCAACACCGTAGGCCTTGATCCGACTTCGGGAACCTACGATTTCGACGATGTGTCCTTCACGGGCGACGCCAATCTGGTGGTCGCGCCCGATTCGGCGACCTTTGTTTCGCAGAATGGCGGACAGATTACCGTCGGCGACTTCGGCCTCAGCCAGACCATCAACACGATTTCGCTGGCCGATGCGGATGCGCTGACGGCGGCCGGCACGATCTTCGCCTTTGTCGGGCCGATAGATTTCGCGGCAGCCGGCTTCGACCTGGATGCCGGCCAGTCGATCACCGGTTTCGGCAACGGCAACATCGTGTCCTTCGGCACGATCCAGCCGACCAACGTTTTCGGCAATCTCGGCTCGACCGGCGGCGGTGTCACCGGCAATGAGGCAATCATTGCCGGTACGGACACTCTGTTCACGCTCGCCGGCGGAAACGAGATCCGGCACACGACGTTCGACCTGAGTTCGGGCGTGGTGGGCAGCGCCGTTTTTGCTGCGTCCACGGTCGCCGCTGGCAACGACATCACGATCGAGGGCGTCACCATCATCGGCGTCGGGCAGGGCAGGATCGCCTTCGACCTGACCAACGTTGCCTCGGATACTTTCATCCAGAACAACGACATCGCCATCGCCGGCACTTTGCTCGACGTCTCCGGCGGTTCGGGTGACATCACCATCACGCGCGGCATGCTGCCAAATGGCGGTCCGGCTGGCACGCTCACCGCTGGCCGGGTCATCGTTGACTCCAGGGCCGCCGGTTCGGCTGTCACGTTCGCTGATCAACTTACGCTGTCCAGCGGCGCGGCCGACGCCGTCCTCCTGACCGGCAATGCCGGCGCGGCGGTCTCCTTCGCCGGCCTCGACATCACCGCGACGACGGGCCGCGGCTTTGTGGCGACCGGCGGCACGATCAGCGTCGGCGGGGCGGACAACACGATCTCAACGACGACCGGGACCGCCATCGACCTCAGCGGCGTGGCCGTCGGCAGCGGCGGCATAAACTTCGCCACCGTCGGGGTCAATGGCGCGGCGACCGGCATCAATCTCACATCGGTCACTTCGGCCGGCGGTGGCATCGTGCTTGGAACGGTCGACCTGCAGAACGTCACCTCGCGCGGCGTCGACATCAACACAGCGCTCGGCGCGGCCCTTTCCATCTCCGATCTCGACATTTCGCTCAACAATTCGGCTGCGATTGCCTTCGACCTCAACGGAGCCGCACTTTCGGCCGCCGTCACGGCAGAGGATCTCGACGTCACCAACGCGGCAGCCGCAGGCACGTCGATCGGTGTCGATCTGCGCGGCACGACCGGCGGACAAATCGTACGGCTTGGTGACGCGACTGTCGCCAATCCGGCCTTCAGCTCGATTGCCGGCGTCAACACCGGCGTCTTCCTCAACGCCGCAACCAACGCCGCCTTCATCTTCGGCGACGGCGAATCGGCGACGAACCAGCAATCGACGATCAGCGCCATTGTCGGCATCGACGCGACCAGCGCGCCTGTTGCCGGGACCTATAATTTCCAGGACGTCGGATTCGCAGCCAGCCCCGGCAACGGCTTCGGAGTCGGCGACATCTACTTCGTCGCGGCGACCGCGACCGGCGACGGCAGCGGACGCGACGCTTCCAACCGCGCAACGCTGGCGACCGCCGAGGCGGCTTCCGGCCCCGAGGACGTTCTTGTCCTGATCGACGACGGCGGCATCATCTCGGCTGCCGGCTCGAACGGCAACGACACGCTTGTCCTCGACAGCAGCGAGCAGGTGCGCGGCTTCGGCAACGGCACGATCAATCTGGCGCTGACGGTGCCAAGCACGATCCAGCTCGCCAGCACCAACATCGCGATCGCCGACCCGACCGGCGGGGGTGCCGCGACGCTGACGACGAGCGCCGGCAACAACGCGATCACGCTCGGGGCGAGCGGCAACCGCATCGACGGCTTCATCCTCGACGGCAACCCGGCGGGCGCCGCGCGCGGCCTCATCGACAATGGCGCCGGCGCCACCGGCACGACCATCTCCAACATGACGATCCGCAACTTCGACAGTTTCGGCATCGAGATCACGCCGTCGACCAACACGACGATCGACAATGTCATCTTCTCGGGCAATGCGTCGGATGTGTTCCTGAACGCCGCCGGCACGACGATCACCAACGTCACCAGCACCGGCGCGACGGGCGTTGCGTTCCGGCTCGACAACGTCAGCGGCACGACGACGCTGACCAACATCTCGATTTCGGGCGCGGCAGGCGGTGGCATATCCTTCGGCGGCGTCTTGACCGGACCTACGGGAACGGTCAACGCGGCCAATATCGACATCGCCGGCACCGGCGGCGCCGCGCTGAGCATCGTCGGGGGCAACGCCACCTTCAACTTCGCCGCAACCAGCTCGATCGATATCACCACGGGGACTGCGGTTTCGATCGCCGACCGGGCCGGCGGCAGCTTCACCTTCGCCGGCACGGTTGTGTCCAACGGGGCGGCGAACGGCATCAGCGTTTCGGGCGCGACCGCCTCGAACACAGTGAGCTTTACCGGCGCCGTCGACCTCGGCGTGGGCACGAGGCTCACCGGCGAGGCGGTCTCGCTCGCCAACGTGAACACCACAACCAGCTTCTCTAACATCGATATCGTCACCAGCGGCACGACCGGCTTTTCCGCCACCGGCGGTGGCACCGTCAACGTGACGGCGGGAACGGTAAATGCAACGACCGCCCAGGCGGTGAACCTGAGCGGCGTCGCCGCCGGCATCAACTTCGCCTCGACCACGTCGACCGGCGGTACGCAAAACGTCTCAATGACCAACGTCACCGGTACGGTGAACCTTGGCGCCGGCGCGCTGAGCGGCGCCACCGGTTCTGCATTTTCCGTATCGGGCGGCAGCGCCAATATCGACTACAACGGCAGCATTACGCACTCCGGCAATGCGGTCGCCGTCCTCGTCCAGAACCATACGGGCACGGGCGGCGGCGCCAGCACGATCTCCTTCGACGGCGCCATAACCTCGAACGGCAGCAGCGACGGCATCGGCCTGGCCAGCAATGGCGGTACCAACGGCACCACGATCAATTTCACCAACACGCTGACCATCAACACCAGCGCCAGCAACTCCACCGGCTTCAGCGCCACCGGCGGTGGCACGGTGACGGCGACAGGCGCCGGCAACACCATCAATTCGGGCAGCGGTACGGCGCTGAACGTCGTCAACACCAACATCGGCGCCGCCGGCGTCACGTTCCAGTCGATCTCGTCGAGCGGCGCCGCCAGCGGCATCGTGCTCAATAACACCGGGACGACGGCAGGTGTTCACGGTGGGCTGACGGTGACGGGCGACGGCGGCGCCACGGCCAACGGCTCCGGTGGCGTCATCAATGGCTCGACCGGGGCTGGGATCTTGCTCGCGAGCACACGTGATGTGTCACTGGATCAAATCAACGTCACGAACGGCGGCGATGATGGCATCCATGGCGTCGGCGTCGTCAACTTCACGCTCAACCGTTCCAACATAACCGGCAACGGCAACAGCACCACCGACGATGGCCTGCAATTTGGCGAAGCTGCCGGAGCAGTTGTCGGCGTTACCGGCAACGTTTCGATCCTTGCCAGCTCGATCAGCGGCAACGCGCACAACAACGTGCACATCCGCAACACATCCGGCACGATCGCCAACCTGACGGTCACCAACAGCAGCTTCAACAATCTCAACGACACGTCCGGCGCCAATTCGTTCCTTTTTGAGGCGTCCGGCACCTCGACCATCACAGAGGCCTTCCTCACCGGAAACACGTTCGCCAACAACTCGCCGCAGCGCGCGCTGGAAGTGCAGGCACACGACACAGCCACAATCTCGGATTTCGTGGTGAGCGGAAACACCTTCAATGCCAACGGTATCCACGCCAGCTTTACGCAGGACGGCTCGAGCAATCTCGAATTTTATCTGGTCAACAACAACATCACCACGCCGAACACGGTCGACAACGTTCTTCAAGCTGTCAACGTGTTCTCGTCATCGCAGTCGACGGGGGGAACCATCGTCGGCACGATCTCCGGCAATACCATCAACACAAACCAGGAAGACATCAGCGGGATCTCGATCGTTATCCAGGGACGAACGGATGCGACGCTGCTCATCGACAACAATGATGTCACGGGCGCCGGCCCGTTCGGCAACCGTGGTATTACAGTGGCCTTCCGCGGTCCGACCGCTGCGCTCGGTCCCCAAATCACCCATGACGTCACGATCACCAACAACGTTGTCGACAACGTCACCGGCGGTGGCGGCTTCGCGCTGGCGGCGATCTCGGTGGAAGCCGACAACCAGTCGGGGTCTTTCGCGACCGCACCGATCGTGCGCGCCGACATTCGCGGCAATACAGTGCCGGGTACGGCGGCATTCGATCTGACGTCCGGCCACATACAGTTCTACGAGTACGACGGCGACGGCACCCCCAATGAAGGTCAGGACGGAATCGGCCAGTTGATCAATACGACTGGTGCGGCCAACGCTACCGCTCAGTTGTCGAGTACCAACACTGGCAGCGTCGCTGCCGTCGGCATCGACCTCATCGCCGGGCCGATCAATACGCCGCCGCCCGTGCCGACGCCACTGATGGCCGCGTCCGGTGGTGTCGAAGCCATCGGCGAGGATCTTTGGGGACACGTGCTCACCGGCGATACGCTGGACAGCCTTATCGCCGCGGCCATCGAACGCTGGGCCGCAACCGGACTGAGCGACGAACAGCTCGCGGCGCTCAACGCGGTGACGTTCGAGATCGCCGATCTTGACGGCAACTATCTCGGTCTCGCCGAGGGTAACCATGTCCGCCTCGATGACGACGGCAATGGCGCCGGTTGGTATGTCGATGCTACGCCGCTGACCGACGAGGAGTTCGCCAACCAGTCCAGCGACACGCAACTGCTTGCGGACGGAACGCAGGCTCCTGCGGGCCAGTACGATCTCCTGACGACGATCATGCATGAGATGGGACATGTTCTGGGCATTGGCGACACATACGCGACCGATCTGAGCTCGACCCTGATGTATGGCTGGCTGACAACCGGCGAACGCCGGCTCCCAAATATCATATACAGTCCGCAGGATACTTACTATTCGGCGTCTCTGATTGAGTAATTCCGTTGCGCAGTCGAAGTGTTTTTAACGTATGGTTAACCAACCGTTCGCCGATCACCAGTTCTTTTAATAGGCATCGTTCCGTTATTTTAATGGAAGGCTGTAGACTTCACCGCAGGCGTGTGTATTCTGTTTTCAGAGAATTGAGGGGGATATGTCGTGGCGGAGCCGTTTCTGTCGGAAATTCGGATCATGTCTTTCGTTTTCCCGCCCAAAGGGTGGGCTCTTTGCAACGGACAACTGCTTCCGATCAACCAGAACCAGGCGCTGTTTTCGCTGCTCGGAACGACCTTCGGCGGCGATGGCCGAGTGAATTTCGCACTGCCTGACTATCGGGGGCGCACCCCCATCCATGTCGGTTCAGGCCACACGCTCGGCGAGCGTGGAGGCGAGCAGGCGCACACGCTGTCGATCGCGGAACTGCCTACTCACACGCACACCGCCAACGCATCGCCCAGCGACGCCACTGCACCAATTGCGGCGGGCAATTTGCCGGCTCGGGCTGCGCCAGCCAATCCCTATATCGCCCCGACAAGCCTCGGCGCCCTCAATCCGGCGACTACGGCTAATACCGGCGGCAGCCAGGCGCATCTTAACATGCAGCCGTTCCTGACTTTGAGCTTCTGTATCGCCCTTCAGGGCATCTTCCCCTCGCCGAACTAGGAGGCATCGATGGCACAGCCTTATGTTGGCGAAATACGCATGTTCGGCGGCAATTTCGCGCCGGCCGGTTGGATGTTTTGCGAAGGTCAGCTTCTGCCTATCTCGGAGAACGAGACGCTGTTCCAGTTGATCGGGACGACGTATGGCGGCGACGGTCAATCGACCTTCGCCTTACCCGATTTGCGAGGGCGGATTCCGATTCACCAAGGCAACGGCTTTATCCTGGCCGAGAATGGCGGCGCCGAGGAAATCACGCTGACGGTCAACCAGATCGCGTCGCATACTCATCCGTTCCTGGGAGCCAACGCGGTCGCGAACGATCCCAATCCGGGCAATAACCTCGTCGGCGAATCATCGGCGATCAGCATGTTTCAGAGCGCCAGTCCAAATGCGCCGATGGCCCCGCAAATGGTAGGTTCGACTGGCGGAAGCCAGCCGCACACCAATTTCCAGCCCTATCTGTGCATCAGCTTCATTATCTCGCTGTTCGGGATTTTCGCGAGCCCGACCTGAGAGGACATCATGGCCGACCCCTTTGTCGCCGAGATTCGCATTTTTCCGTTCAATTTCGCGCCCAAGGGCTGGGCGTGGTGCGACGGCCAGCTTCTGCCGCTATCACAGAACACGGCCTTGTTTTCACTGCTCGGCACGACCTATGGCGGCAACGGCAAGTCGAATTTCGCGCTGCCTGACCTGCAGGGGCGCGCGCCGATGCATCCGGGGCAGGGACCTGGCCTTTCACTCCACGACCTTGGCGAGACGGGCGGATCGGAGACGGTCACCTTGCTCGAATCCGAAATGCCGGCGCATAGCCACTCGGTGACGGCCCAAAACGCGCCTGGCAACAGGACCAATCCTGTCGGCAACAGCTTTGCCCGCCTGTCGAGCGGCAACACATATATACCTCCTACAGGGGCGCCAATTGTCCCGATGTCGGATCAAACGCTGGCTCCCGCCGGCGGCGACCAGCCGCACAACAATCTGCAGCCTTATCTGACATGCTATTTCTGCATCGCGCTGCAGGGTGTCTTCCCGCCGCGTCCGTGAGCGGGAAGACGCCGCGCCGATCATCCCATGCCGCGATACCAGGAGACCACGGTGAAACGCTCGCCATGGGTGACCGGGGTGACCTCATGCGTCGTCTCCGACCGAAAAGCCACGAGCGAGCCCGGCGTCGCCTGCATCGCAACGCGCAGATCCGGACCGCTGTAAGGGCCATGCAGCACGAGCGAGCCCCCCGCGTAGGTTCCGGCCGATCGATCGTCCGACTGAAGGTTGAGGAATATCACCGCCGAGATCCTGCGAAATCGCGACTCGTCGAAGATGAGCGGCGTGTTGCCGTCCTGGTGCGGCACGAAGAAATCGCCCTCCCGGTAGTGCAGGAACTGCGGTTTCTCGCAGACGCTGAGCGGCAGGCCGAAATGCCGTTCCAGCGTTTGCCTCTGCGCCGTCAGCAGGCCGATCACGCTGGCTTCCATCTCCGGCGATACCTGCGCGCGTCTTGTCCTGCGCACCTCCTGCCATGCGGGCTGCCGGTCGGGGCGCCCCATCAGGCCGGCGGGGCCGCCCGACGCCGCGCCAATTTCGGCGCGCAGCGCTCTGCACTCGGCCTCGTCCAACACGCCTGCGATCTCGATGAAATCGATCATGGGCCCTCGCTTTTCGACCCGCCGGCGGCGTTGTTTCGTTCAAGCGCCCCGGCAAGGGTGGCATCGCATGGCTGATCCTACGGCCACGCAAGCCGTCACGCCAGCCGGTGGCGATTGGCGACGCATTGTCGCTCTTGGCCTTTCTCTTCGGCCGATCGGCGAGAGCGATCTCGGCTTCCTCTCCACGCTCTACGCGTCCACGCGCATGGAAGAGCTCGCCCAGACCGGCTGGCCCGAGGCCGCCAAGCAGGAATTCCTCGCCCAGCAATTTGCGGCGCAGCACCAGCATTACATGCGCCACTATCCGGGCGCGGAATGGCTGATCGTCGAGCAGGACGGAGTGGCGATCGGCCGGCTTTATCTCGTTCACTGGGCCCGTGAGTGCCGCATCATCGACATCGCCTTTCTGCCGGGAGCGCGGGGCAGGGGTTTTGGCACGGCCGCGCTCGGCGACCTGATCGACCGGGCGGGCGACAGGTTCGTCAGCATCCATGTCGAGCGAATGAACCCGGCGCTTGCGCTCTATCGCAGGCTGGGGTTCGACCTCGCGGAGGACAAGGGCGTCTATCTGCTGCTGGAGCGCCGCCCCGTCCCTAGGTGAAGATCGCTTCGTAAAGGATGCCGGAATTGTCCTTGCCCACCGGAACGATGAACAGATCCAAAGTGCCCAGCGCCGCATGGCTGAGCCGATAGATGGATTGCCGCAGCGGGGGCGTGGGCGGTCCCAGGAAGTGGAGCGCGAAGGCGCCGCCTTCCCGCAAGGCTGCGCCCAGCGGCCTTGCCGCCTTCAACGTCAAGGCAATGTCCGCGCCGTTGCCGGCTACTGCGAAAACCTCGCCGAGATGAGGTTCGAATTGGGAAATCGTCAGGTTTTCGATCATGGTGTCCTGCGGGGCCGCTACAATCGGCGGCAGTTTCGCGTGGCGAAAGGATGCTGTCCATAGCGAAGGGTTCGAGGCTGGCGGCCTGTGCTCGAATATTCAAATGGGGTCTGACTTTACCGGCTGTTTGGTCTAGAAGGCGGCGGGGAGAGACGTAACGAGCGGGAGTGCAAATCATGGCCGACACCAACGGAAGCGGGACAACGGGCGCCGCCGGCAAGGCCGGTGCGCAATCGCCGCAATTGCCGATGTTCTACAAAACCCCAGAGGCGGTGACTCCAAATCGGCACGGCACGCTCAGCCTCGTCATCAGGCCGGATTTCGGTTTCGCGGCCTTGGCGCACGCGCTTCCGATCATGGCGTCCGAAATGCCGGCCGCAATGCGCTCCTATCCGATTGTCTTCGTCGGCCCGCAAAAGGCGCCGGTGGTGATCACCGGGCTGCGTCAGCACGAGAACCTGTTTGTCGAGCCGGACGGATCCTGGAGCGCGCCCCATTATGTCCCGGCCTATGTCCGCCGCTATCCGTTCGTGCTGGCCGAGGATGCGCAGCAACCGGGCAAGCTGACATTGTGCATAGACCGCGAGAGCGACCGTATCGTGGAGACCGGGGCGGCGCCGCTGATCGGTGGCGACAACACCGTCACCACGCCCCTCTTCAACGGCGCCGAACCGACCCAAGCGACCAGCGGCGCGCTGGAATTCTGCAACCAGTACCAGATCGGATACAACGCCACGCGCGTGATGATCGCGAAGATCGGTGCGCTGGGCCTGTTCGTCACGCGCCGCAGCACGGTCACGCTGGAAAACAAGGAAGTGCTGAACCTCACCGATTTCCAGGTGGTGGATGAGGCCGCGCTCAATGCACTTTCCGACGGCGATTTCCTGGATCTGAGGAAATCCGGCGCGCTGGCGCTGATCTACTGTCACCTTGCATCGTCCCACAGCTGGAACGCGCTGGCTTATCAGGCGACGCTGAGGAAAGCCCGCTGACAATCAGGCGAGCGTGAACAGTTCGCGTTCGTGCGACAGTCCCCGCAGCGCGTGGCTGCCGAGTCAACGCACCTTGCGTCCACAGGCCGCCGCGAAGCCTTCCGAGAACAGCAACGGCACGCCGAGCTTGCCGCACGGTAGAAGACTTCGCCGAGATGGAGACCGATGTCGAGGTCGAGCCGTGTTTCGCCGGCATGGCGTTCATTCACCGCGTAAATTGCGTGACAGGGCTTCCTGCGCAGCGGCCACCGCGGCGGCGCAAGCCTCATCAGGTGAGCCGCCGGAGCAATGTGAAATACCGCCAGCAGCCCGTCGCCCATGAACTTCAGCACCTCGCCGCCGCGCTCAGCCACTGGTTCGGCCATGGCGTCGAAATGTTCGTCAAGCCTGGCAATCAGTTTTTCGGCGGGCATCGTATCGGCCAGGCTGGTGAAACCGCGCAAATCGGCAAACAGCAAGGCGGCGTAGATTGTGTCGCCCAAGCCGCGGCGTATTTCTCCGTTTAGTACGCGCCGCCCGGCGGACAGGCCGACATAGGTGTCGAGCATATCGGCGGCGAGGTCGAGCAGGGCGATGCGGTAGGCTGCGAGGCCGATCAGCGGGCTCAGCCTGCCCAGCATGGCGAGCTCGCCGTCGGTGAAACCGGCCGGGCGGTCGGTGGTAAAGGAAAGCACCAGCCCCGGCATGCTCGGGGCTGCCTCGTTCTGAAAGGCGAGAAGAGCCGCGAAATGGTCGGTGGCGCCGGCCTTCTTGAAGCCGGCCAGAATGGCGAACCCGCCATCGCCATCCTGCTCCTCCAGCCTCCAGCGACGCTTTTCCTGTCCAGGGGAGAAACTCGTCAACGTCTGACACTTGGTGCCGGAGTCGTAGGCCCGATCAGGGTGGCGAGCCGTCATTCCGATCGGTCGCTCGGGCGAACCAGATGCGCTATTGAACTAAACCGCCGTTCCCGACGGTTCTCCGAACCGTGGACGTTCAGGCTCCGGCAGGTGTCGCCCCCTTTGCCGACCTTCCCTGACGGTAGGTCAAGAGAAAGTCATGACCCTTAGCGGTCACTCTAGAGTCAAAGGATGAAGGCCTGCACTACATGCCAAGAGCTGCCGTTGGGGCATTGTCTTGCGAGCGCGCCATCAACGCTACGGCCTCGTGCGAGCGAGCGTGGCGAAGCGGCTCGCGAGCGCCAAGCCTCTGCGCAGTTATGTCTATCGGGCAAGCTGCAATTCCTGCGTCTTCGGTTTGAGCTCCTCGCGCAGCAGATCGACGAACATCCGCACTTTCGCCGAAAGGTTCAGCCGCTCCGGGTAGACGGCCATGATGTCGGCCTGAGTGTAGTGGCGCGGCAGAACGATCTGCAACCGGCCTGATCTGACATGCGGGGCGATGTCCCATTCCGATCGCAGCATGATACCATGGCCGTCGAGCACCCAGGAGACGGCGATCTCGCCGTCATTGGTCGCCAGCGCGCCGGCAACGCGCACGCCTTGGTCGTCGCCCAGCCTCCAGATGTCGTAGGCCGCATGTTCCTGGCGAAGAACGATGCACGAGTGGTGCGCGAGATCGGCCAACCGGCGTGGAACGCCGCGGGCCGCCAGATAGGACGGCGCGGCAACCAGCATCCGCCTGTTGCGCAGGAGCAGAGCCGTCACGTGCCGCGTCGCCGTGGGCGGCCCGAAGCGGATCTGCAAATCGAACCCGTCCTCGATCAGATTCAGCGGCGCGTCCGTGAGCACCAGTTGCACCTGCACCTGCGGATACCGGATGGAGAATTTCGAGATCGCGGGCGCGATGTACTCGCGGCCGAACTGGAACGTCGCGTTGATCCGCAAAAGCCCCTGCGGTTCGCCTCGCGCCGAGATAATCGCTTCCTCGGCAGCCGCGATACGGTTGATGATCTCGTGCGAGACTGAAAGATAGGCCTCGCCCTCGCTGGTCAGGCTGAGCCGTCGCGTGGTGCGGTTGACCAACCGCACCCCCAGTCTGTCCTCGATCCGGGCAAGCCGGCGACTGACCGCTGAGGCTGTAATTCCGAGTTCGAGGGCGGCCTGTGTCAGGCTGTTGCGCTGTGCGACCACCGTGAAGAACCGCATGTCGCTCTCGCCGCTCATGTCATCTCCATTCGTTCATCAAACGCAATAATGAAGTGAAATATCGGAATTTCCAAACGTAGATTTCAGAAGTTAACGTGTCGGCGTCGCCGATGGACCGTGTCGGTCCCAAGGGATGCGCAGTTCGATGAGGAAGGAAGTCCTGATGCGCAGACAATGTAGGTCGGCATGCTGCCTGCCTGCCGAAGCTTTTTCTTGAAACAAGCGTCCCCGACATTTTCTTCGGGGATGATCTCTGGGAGGATAACCATGAATATCAAATTGACCCTCGTCGCAGGCACAGCGCTTGCGTTGCTGACTGCCCTGCCGGCCCCAGCACAACCGGTCGAAGAGTTTCCGACCAAGCCGATGACCTACATCATCCCGTTCAATGCCGGTGGTGAATCCGATGTCTCCGCGCGCTACCAGCAGAGCGTCTGGAAGGATGTCACCGAACAGGACGTGGTCATCCAATACCAGCCCGGCGCCGGCGGCGCGCAGGCATGGTCGCAGCTTAACCAGATAGAGGGCGACGGCTATACGATCATGGGCATCAACCTGCCGCACACGGTGCTGCAGCCGATGGAAGGCTCGGTCGGCTATGCCACCGACGAGCTGACGCCCGTCCACTATTTCCACTATACGCCGAATGCGATCTTCGTGCAGAAGGACAGCGAGTTCAAAACGCTCGAACAACTCGTAGCCTATGCGAAGGAAAACCCCGGAATGGTGACCTTTGCCGGTTCGGGCGCCAATTCGGCCAATAATCTCGGTCAGGCCAAGTTCGACAAACTGGCCGGCATCACCACCACCTATGTGCCCTTCTCGGGCACCGGTCCGTCAATGACGGCGATCCTCGGCGGACAGACCATCGCCGGCTTCAACTACGTGACATCCGGAGTGAACGTGGGCGAGGACCTCAGGATGCTCGCCGTGGCCTCCGACGAGCGGCTGCCGGCCTTCCCGGACGTGCCGACCTTCAAGGAACTCGGCTATGACATGGCCGGCGGGGCCTATCGTGGCGTAGCAGTGCCCGACTCCACCCCGGAAGAACTGCGCCAGCGCATCTCCGACATTGTCCAACAGATCAACGAACACCCCGACTTCAAGAAGAAGATGGAAGACGGAGGCTTCGTGCTGACCGACATCACCTACGACAAGATGGACGCGTTCATGGAGGAGATGAAGGCAGAATACGCTGCGGGCGCCGAGGCCCTCGGCATCGGCAAGTAGGGAGAACGCCGGATGGAACTGTTCGGCTATTTCCTGGACGCGCTCAGCCCGTTCAATCTGGTGCTCGCCCTCGGCGGCGTGGTGCTGGGGACGATCATCGGGGCTCTTCCGGGACTGTCGGCGACGATGGCGGTGGCCGTTCTGGTTCCGTTCACCTTCACCATGAACCCCGCCGCGGGCCTGATCGCGCTTGGCGCAATCTATACGGGCGCTATCTACGGCGGGGCCTTTGCGGCGATCCTGGTCAACACACCGGGGACTCCATCCTCCATCGCCACCACTTTTGATGGCTATCCCATGGCCCGGCGAGGCGATGGAGGCCTTGCCATCACGCTTGCCACCATCGCCTCGGTGGTGGGCGGGCTGGTGGGGACGCTCAGCCTTCTGCTGCTCGCTCCGCCGCTCGCCAAGGTGGCGCTTGTCTTCGGTCCTTCGGAATACTTCTGGCTTGCCATTTTCGGCCTGACCCTGATTTCGGCGCTCTCGGTCGGCAACACGCTGAAGGGGCTGATCGGCGCGTGTCTCGGCCTTCTCATGTCCATGGTCGGCGTCGCCGTCGTGGGCGGCGACGTGCGTTATACGCTCGGTTCGCAAGCTTTCCTCGGCGGTATCGACTATGTCGCCGCGTTGATCGGCCTCTACTGCGTGCCGGTGATCATCGACCTCGTGGCTACCAAGGATCCGCATCTCAAGATCACCGGCGGCGCCGACGGGATCAGGTTCGGCGAAGCGGCCGACATCTGCTGGCGCCAGAAGTTCAACGTCGCCCGCTCCTCGGTGATCGGAACCGTCATCGGCATCCTCCCCGGGGCCGGTGGCTCGATCGCCGGCCTCGTCAGCTATTCCGAGGCGCGCAGGTCATCGCCACGTGCAGCCTATTTCGGCAAGGGTGAGCCCGACGGCGTCATCGCCACCGAGGCGGCCAACAATGCCACGGTCGGTGGCGGCTTCATCCCCACCCTGGTGCTCGGCATCCCGGGCACCCCACCCGACGCCATCATCCTTGGCGCGCTACTGGTCCAGGGCATCAAGATCGGGCCAACATTATTCGCGTCCGAAGGGCACATCGTCTACACCTTCATCTACGGCCTTCTGATCGCAACCATCCTGATGCTGCCGGCGGGCCTGCTGATCGGGCGCTATGCCTACAAGTCGGTCATCGCCTTCCCGAAATCGCTCCTGGTCCCGACGGTAGCGTTCCTGACTGTCATCGGCTCCTTCGCCGTTCATTCGAACGTGCAGGACACCCAGCTCATGCTGGGGATCGGCATCATCGCCTGGTTCATCAACCGGTACGGCTTCTCACCCTCGCCGATCGTGCTGGGGCTGGTGCTCGGCTCGATTGCCGAGCAGGGGTTCGTGCAGAGCTATCTCATCGGCAATGCGACCGGAAACCTGTTCGGCATGTTCTTCGGCCGTCCGATCAGCATCGCCATCGTTCTCGCCGCGCTGATCACGCTGCTCTATCCCTTCTGGGCCGACTACCGAGCCAGGAAACGGGGCGCCGCCGCCCTGACAGAAGTGGCTACACAC
>NZ_AHAM01000232.1 GCF_000236565.1 Mesorhizobium alhagi CCNWXJ12-2
CGCCGTCTCAGGCAATGGCGACGTCGGGGTCGTAATCGACCCGATCACGGCCGATGTCGTGCTCACCTCGATCACACATGACGGCGGCACGTCCGGCGTCGTGCTCGATGCGGTCTCCGGCAGCTTTACCGTGACTGGCGAAACCACAATCTCGAACACCTCCGGCCCGGCGATCGTGATCTCCGACTCGCCGGCCGAGATTCGGTTCGCTGACATCACGATCGCCAGGCCGGGCGGCGACGGCTTGACCTTTGCCGGAACCAACGGCCCGGTCGTGGTCGGCGATCTCGTCATCACCGAACTCGGGGCCGGCAATGCCGGCCTCGATTTTTCCGGCAGCCGCACCAACTTTACCGCGCAATCGGTGAACATCACCGGCACCGGGGCAGCCGGCTCGACCGGCATAGATCTCTCCGGCACGCTCGGCGGCTCGTCGATCGTCATCACGGCCGGCGTCACGATCGCGGGCGTCGAAACCGGGATACAGCTCGGCGTAAACGGTTCGGGCGGCGCGACGGCGAATGCCAATTTCGTCTTCGGCGGCGGCACGATCGCCGGCTCGACTGCGGCGCTCGACGCGCGCGGCCTGAACCCGCTCGCCGGCACATACGCATTCGGCTCGACCGTGTTCAACGGCGCGCAGCTATTCGACTCGGTCAACATCATCTTCGTCGGCTCGGCCGCCACCGGTGCCGGCGACGGTTCGTCCGTCAACGATCTGGCGACCATCGCAACGGCGGATGCCAATGGCGACACCGACGCCGTTTTCGTGCTGGTCAATGACGGTGGAGTCGTCGACGATGCCGACGGCTTCACGCTTGGCAACGGCCAGACGCTCGCTTCGTTCGCCGACGGCGCGGAATACGCACTGGGCGGCGTACCGCTCAACGTCACCGGCGACAATGTGGAGCACGGAGCGACCCAGGGCGATCCAACCGGCAATGGCGCTGCGACGCTGACCAATCTCGGCACCGGCAACACCGTCATCCTGGGCGACGGCACCGTCATTGCCAACATCGACATCTCCAACGGCGCCGGCGGTTCCGGCATTTTTGGCGACGGCGTCGATGGCGCGACGCTGACCAATGTCACCGTCGATGGCGCCGGGCTGCACGGTGCTTCTTTCACCGGCACCACGACGAACGTCAGCGCCACCAATTTCACGGCCACGGGCAATGGCGGCTCCGGCCTGGTTATCGACAGCGACGGGACGTTCAGTTTCACCGGCACGACACTGCTCTCAGGCAATGCGGATTACGGACTGACCGCATTCGGTGATGGCGCCTATGCGTTCGACACACTGAATGCATCCAACAACGGTATTCTCGGCATCGAGCTGATTTCGGCCGGCGGCGGTGCCTTCCGCACAACCGGCGGTACCGTTTCTGGCAACACCGTCGGTGGCATTGCCGCCTTGGGCGCCGACCTGGATGTCGTCCTCTCCAGCCTTTCTCAAGACGGCGGTCAATTCGGCGCGACTCTCGCAGGGGTTTCCGGCGAATTTGTCATGACCGGCGCAACCACTGTAGCCAATACCTCAATCGGTGGTCTGCAAATTGCCGACAGCTCAGCCGAGGTCACATTTGGCGCCGTCGCCATGAGCAATGTCGGCTTCGGCGGCGGCATCGCGATCCAGCGTTCCGCAGGGGTGGTGACGTTTGGTGGCCCCGTTTCCATCGATCAGTCAACGAGCGTCGGGATCGGGATCGACGATTCCACGGGTCCGGTGACATTTTCGGGGCCAGTGGAAATTGCCCGCACGTCCGGCTATGGCATTGCTCTCGGCCTGTTCGGAGGCAATTCCGGCGCGGTCACGTTTGGCGACGTGACCATTGACCAGGCATTCGGCGGCATCTCGGCCGGAGACACCAACGGCGACATCGCTTTCGGCAACGTCGAGATCACCGGCATGGATGGCGGCGCGGGACTCGACCTCGCTCTAAGCTCCTCGACCTTCACTGCGGCATCGCTCGACGTCACCGGCACGAATGTGGCCGGCAGCACCGGCATCGATTTGTCGGGCACTCTGGGCGGGTCGGTCACCATCACCGGCGGCGGCGTCATCCAGAACGTCGATACCGGCGTACAGCTTGGCACGAACGGTATCGGCGGAGCGACGGCGAATACCGCGTTCGTGTTCGGCGGCGGTTCGATCGAGGCTACCATCGCCTCGCTCGACATGCGCGGGCTCAATCCGGGCAGCGGCACCTATTCCTTCGGCGCCACGACGCTCA
>NZ_AHAM01000231.1 GCF_000236565.1 Mesorhizobium alhagi CCNWXJ12-2
ATGTTTTCGGCGACAGCGGCGCGTCGGTGGTGTTCGGCGGCGAGGTCCGCCACGACAATCGCGACGGGACCCATTTCGCCGGCTCGGTGCGGCTAACGATCCCGCTCGGCGGAACGGAGCGCGCCGGGAGCGACACCGGTCCGGAGCCCGCCTATGCTGTCAGCGAGGGCCTGCGCAAGCGCGCCAACGAGCGCGTTCGCGGCGATATCGGCGTGCGGGTCGACAACGTCGAGAGCGGCAGTTCGCTGAGCCGCCGAGCGATAAACGCGCGCACGGGACAGGCGTTCGGCTTTTTCTTCGCCGCCGACGGGGAGAACACGCTCGGCCTGGGCACGCTCGGAGACCCGACCACGTTGGACGACGCGGTCGAGAGGGCGAGGCTCAATCCAGGACTCAATGATTTCGTCGTCGCGCTTGGTGGATCCGGCAATCTGCTTACCGAAGGCCTCACGCTGCAGAACGGCCTGACCGTCATTGGTGGCGGGCAGTTGGTGCTGGTGCGGCTCCATCCGCTTTCCGGCGGCGGGACAACTACCTTTGGCTTCGGCGGCAGCGACGGAACAATCGAAGGCACGGACGCCGCAACTCCGGTCATCTCGC
>NZ_AHAM01000230.1 GCF_000236565.1 Mesorhizobium alhagi CCNWXJ12-2
AGCACCGCCACTGGCCCCGCTGGCGCAATTCACGACCCATGCATTCACAGGCTTCTCTGGCGCTGGCGCTTCCGCCTTGGGCGTCTCCTGCGCGAATGCGAGGCCTCCCGTACCGGCTACAAGCGCCAACATGGCGGCCACGCCCAATGCATATCTTGAAAACGAGCCTGCGTTGCTGGACTTCATGGTTCGCGATCCATTCGAAGTCGGCCAGTTCTGGCGCGACGCTTCATGGCGCGAATTAGTACAGTCCTTATTTGCGAGAGGGAAGTCCGGCGGTTGTTGTAAATGATTTTGCCGAATGTGGCGGGAATGCCACATGAACCCGGCTTTTCCATGTCGATCTACCGGTTTCCGCAGTTCTCACTCGCGCATCAAAGCAAAATGTTTACGGTGCGCAATGCGCGGTTGTGCAAAAGAGGCGGCAGAGCATGCATTCGGGGGGGCCATCGCGCCATACACGATCGCGTTCAGCGTGCGCGATTGATCGCGCCCGTTTCGACCGGCTCGGCTGGCACCATTTCTCGCGGCATCTGTGGAAAACCTCGGCTCTGTCCACCATCGCAATCGCCAGTTCGGGCGTTGCTGCTGCGGCGCAGGAAGGCGTTCTGTGGCAACCGCAGGTGCAGACCATCATCGGCGCAGATGAGCAGGGCGCCTACTCCTCGCTCGAAGGCTTCATTCCGCTAGCGCAGACGCCCGATTCTGTCCTGTTCCTCGATTTGCGTCTCAGGCACGACTTTTCCAACGGCACCGGCGGCGATGTCGGCCTCGGCTTTCGCCATGTGGTCGATCCCGACCTCATTCTC
>NZ_AHAM01000229.1 GCF_000236565.1 Mesorhizobium alhagi CCNWXJ12-2
TTGGTAGAGATGCACTCCCGTCCCTGAACAACACCCGAGGGCAATCCGACTGTCGCCGGCGCGCCAGCGACCCGGCACGTCGTCAATTGCAACGCTTGCGACCGCTACTCCAACGCGATCACCTCATCTCGATCTGAAGCAAATCAAGCACAGCGGCGGAGGCGCCGATCTTTCGCAATCTCGATGAGGGGTGGCCGCACCGGCAGATTGGCCCGCAACAGGGCGGGCATCGCCGCGAGACACGCGGAGCTGAGGCAAGCGCGCAGCCCGATTGTGCTTAGCCCGGAACTCGCGCTGGTTTTTCCCGGACGGGCGGCGACGAGCCTCGAGCCGCCGCTTCCCCTGAATTTCCGCTTCCGCAAAGCCATCGGATATGGTCAGCCATCCGAGCGCCCTCCACTGCAGTTGGGGAAGCGCGTCGGTTCCCGTGGAATGGACTGCTCTCAGCGCAAGCTTTCCTGCTCGTAAAGGTCAGCCAGGCTAGCGTTCGGAACTGGTCGACCTCATCAAAAAGCTGGCGCCAAACTGAAGGGTTTCTCACCACTCCATCTCCGCGACCTTGCAGTTGTGGGAAGCTATTATGCCCAACACGATTCCGTTCTCGTCCGAATACCCGAAATAACTCCTGAGGCGGTTCCAGTGGTAGCCGGTGCTGGTGCGCCAGACAGGTTGTGTCTCGAATACCGCACCTTGGTAGACGAACAGGAGATGCTCGTCCGGACGCACGATATTCGCCAGCAGGTCACGGTGCCAGCCGAGCGGGGAAACTTCCGCGATCTGCATGTCGCAGCCCGATTTGTGAACCGACAGCATCGGCGGATCGCGGTCCGGAACAATGCCGTCGATGCTGAACCCCCGATTCTCGAAGGCAGCCGCTGTTTGCACGTCCCAGGCCACCTGAATTCCGCTGGCCCCGCCGGGTGCGACCTTGATGCCCACGGACACGGCAAGCCCGGCGAACAGGCATAGTTCGACAAGGCGGATCTTACGCATTGCGCACCCTGTGACCCCCCCACCAGCAAATTCCAGTCATGGCTGCAAGGCTCAGCCAACCAGCCAGGGTCGCGCCCAGCGGACCGTGCATCAAGTCGTAATGCGCGCGGGAAATCCCCGTGATCCCCATTCGCGCAACGTTGAGGGCCACGACCGAGAAGATCGCCAGCAGTCCGTAACGGAAAGGGAGCCGCCGTTCGCCAGACGGTATTTCCCGCGCGAGGACATAGACCAGGAAGGCAAGCGAGATGTTGGCGACTGACGAACACGCCGGGGCGATCCAGTAATAGCCCCAGCCGACAGCGAACGCGATCGCGTTGCCGACCCGATAAGCCCCTGTGGCTGCAGAGACCAAGGCCGCATCGATCCGCAGCAGGACGTCCCCGAAAAGCGAGAAAGCCAAGCGGCTCCAGAACATCGGAACGGTAACGGCGAGCAGGATCGCAGCGCCTCGCCTGTGGATCGAGGCAGGAGCGGCGCCGCGCATGATATAGACCGCTATCAACGTCAGGCCAATCCAGCTGAACGGTGCTGCGGGAACGAGAAACAGCGCAAACGCCCCCAGCGCCATGCAAGCGTCACGCCTTGAGAATTCGCGGCCAGTGGAAGCCCACAAAAACGCGGTCGCGAATCCTATGCCCACCCATACGATGACGCTGATGCCGAATGTCCCGAGTAGTGCGCCGACAGGATCGTTTGAAAGGGCATTCTTCATACGCAGGACGGAACCATTGAGAAATCCCGTCACGGCAAGTCCTGCGAACACGACATTGAAGTCGACGGAGCCGGCCGACGAATCCTGAAAGGGCCTGTTCCTCAGTGCAAAGGACATCTTTGAACCAAGGACTCGTGACGCGTTCACGTTCACTTGCGGCGGCGGAACCTATAGATGAGATAGCCGCCGACACCTGCTATGCCCATCCAGGCCAACCCGGCGCCGGCAATCGGCGCAGGCGTCGATATGGTTCCGTCGCCACCCGGTCTCGGCGGTATGACGCCCAAGGCCAAGGCCGATGATGCCCAAGCCGAAAGGGCTACGGTCGCGATCAGTCCGTATTTGCGAAATTCCAACATTTCCCAAGCTCCCTTTTGCGCCGTTTGGGAGAATAGCTGGTAGGTAAAAGACAAACAGCTCGCCCTGTGGTTGAGGTTACCCCAATAGGATGAGAGCGTCGCTGGTCGCCACGTCGTGCCGTCGCGCTACAATTCAATGCGTCGAATCTTATCCGCGCGGCTGTTGTAGCCGCGTGGGAGATCGTGCGCATTTGCGGAGCGAGTGAATGGAGCCCGTTCGTCGGGCATTGAGCAAGCGAGTAGCCTTTCGATCATGATTACGTCGTCAGGCGGTGGCCTCCTCAAACCGCTGCGGAGCATCCGCCGATTTGTAAGGGTTCTTGATGCCGATATTCTCGGTCAAACATACAACGGTCTATCGCTACGCCCGACAGGTAAGCTTTGGCGAGCACCGGCTGATGTTCAGGCCGAGGGACAGCTATGACCAGCGATTGCTCGATTCCATCTTGCTCATCGATCCGGAGCCCGCCGAGGTGCGCTGGATCCACGACGTATTTGGCAATTGCGTGTCGGTCGTCAGATTCTCTCGCGCCGCGAACGAACTGAAGTTCGACGCACGCATTCGTCTGGACCATACGTCCGAGGACACTCCCGACTTTCGCATCGACCCCGCGGCTCTTGATTATCCTTTCGGCTACGATCCGGACGAGTTGGCTGACCTGGCCCGCACAATTGAACGCCACTATCCTGATGAACACGACGAAGTCGGAAAGTGGGCGCGACAGTTCATCAGCGCTGGCCGACGCACCCAGACCGGCAAGCTGCTGATGACGCTTTGCTACGCGATCCACGAGAGTTTTGTGTATTCGCGTCGCATCGAGGCGGGAACCCAGCCGCCTCTGATAACGCTTCATCAGCGGCGGGGCACGTGTCGCGACTTCGCGCTGTTCATGATGGAAGCGGTGCGCTCACTCGGGTTGGCCGCGCGGTTCGTCACTGGCTACATTTATGTTCCGAGCCGCGACAGCACCGCCACGCTGGGTGGCGGATCTACGCATGCATGGTGTCAGGTCTATCTCCCTGGCGCCGGTTGGGTGGAGTTCGATCCCACAAACGGCATCGTCGGCAACCGCGATCTGATCAGGGTGGCCGTGGCTCGTGAGCCACATCAGGCAATTCCGCTTTACGGAAGCTATTGCGGCGCGGCGTCTGACGCTGTTGGCATGACGGTGCAGGTCAATGTGACCACGGAAGCTGGTGACAACGACGTGGCCTCGGCGTGACCGACAGCGGAACGTTTCCCCTATGCCGGAGTTTGCTGATGCCATTGTCATTTCGAGCGCCAATCTGGAGTGTCGATGCGGATCCGAGCCGGCTACAATCTGACCTTTGAGTGCCCCGCAGCCACGCCGATGTTGCTTGTGCTCGAAATTCATCCCTCGCGACGCATCGATTTGCTAACGGAACAGATCATCAGCTTCGATCGCCCGATCGAGCCGCGCGGCTATATTGACGGCTTCGGAAACGCCTGCACGCGTATCGAGGCCCCAGCCGGCTTGACCATGATCTCGACCCTCTTCGAGATCTATGACAGCGGCAAGCCGGATGTCGTCGCCGCGGATGCGGTCCAGCATGATATCAAGGACCTGCCGGATGAGGTGCTCGTCTTCCTTCTCGGCAGCCGCTATTGCGACACCGATCGCCTCGGCGATTTCGCCTGGGCAAACTTCGCCAATACGCCGTCGGGATGGCCTCGCGTCCAGGCAATCTGCGATTTCGTCCACACCCACATCGCGTTCAACTACCAGAACGCCGACCCTCTAAGGACGGCACATGGTGGATATATCGACAAGACCGGTGTCTGCCGCGACTTCGCGCACCTCGCAATCACGCTGTGCCGGTGCATGAACATTCCAGCCCGCTACTGCACCGGCTATCTCGGCGACATCGGCGTCCCGCCGGCGCCGGACCCGATGGATTTCAGTGCCTGGTTCGAAGTTTATCTCAGCGGGCATTGGTTTGCCTTCGATGCGCGTCATAACAAGCCCCGTATCGGCCGAATCCTCATGGCAACGGGCCGCGATGCGACTGACGTCGCGCTTTCCACGAGCTTTGGCGCCTCGCGGCTGGCTGGGTTCGAGGTGACTACGGAAGAGATAGTCACCGGCGTCGACGGCTAGCGTAGCGCTCAGCGACTTGTGCCGCCGGCGATACCCGACTTCACGGGCGTTTCGAACCGCATAGGGTTGTCCGTTGGCGCGGGCTCCCAACCGAATACGCTCCGGCCGCCAAGCAGGTGAGATTGGTCGAGCTCTCCAGCGACGATTTCCTTCTGGGTGGCGAGCCGCCATTCCATCGGTCGCTGGGACGAACCAGTTACGCCATTGAACCAAACCGCCGTTCCCAACGGTTCTCCGGACCGGACGTTCACGCTCCGGCAGGTGTCGGCCCCTTTTGCCGACCTTGCCCAACAGTAGGTCAAGGGAAAGTCGTGACCCTAGCCGGACATTCAGGCCCAAGTTTTCTTCCAGATCGCGGACCTTGGCGAAACTCACCGCTCCTTGGGAGGTTTTTCAACGCGGACCGACACAGGCCCTGCCGCCACCGTCGCGCTGCGGCCCGCATCGAAAAACCATTCCAGACGCTCTGCTCGATTACATGGCATTCGTTGACATGAACAGGCAGATCGATCCGATTCGGAATCTGCACCTGCAGCGACCAGGTTAAGCGCGTGTTTCCGATCTCCTCAGGAACGCCGCATCGCGTCATGCAATTAGCCCTTGCGCTTGGGGACGCTGACGATCCGGGGTACCCGGAAAGCCAGCGGATGAGCATCGACCGGTGGCTGCCGCGCGCCCGGCCGATCGAGCTCCTGCACCGGCAGCCGCAGATAGGCGCCGTCGCGTATGCCTTGAAAAGTCTGCTCGACCATCGCGCTGAAGCCGCCACCATGCATGCCGCTCAGGAATGCCAGCGTATAAGCGGCCCTGCCGGAAAAGGAGAATGAGCAGTTGTCGAAAGAGCAGCCCGAGAGCACCGGCGGGATGCCGCCACCGTAGTTCAGTTCGCAACGGTCGAAAGTGCAGTTCTCGAAACGCTTGCCGTCGAGAGAGAGTTGCTTGCCGCGATAGGTCTTGCCGGTTTCGTGCACGCTGGTTCAGCCCTATTGGACGGCGTCCAGCTTGTCGATCGCAGCGGTAAAACCGTTCAGGGACAATGGGATGGCGACAGGCTTTCGTGTAACAGATTCCATGCCGATGTTCAGATTGGTGCCGGTCTTCAGGGCGGTGATGAGCGCTTTGTCGAGGGGCACCGCGGCATAGGCGCCATTCTGGTCACTGGTCTGGATGGCCACCGCTTTC
>NZ_AHAM01000228.1 GCF_000236565.1 Mesorhizobium alhagi CCNWXJ12-2
CGGTCGAAAAATCGAGGCGCGATGGTTTGATCCATCCAGCGGTCGATCTCGCCCCGCAGACGGTTCTCCGTTCGAACCGAGCCGGCAGACGTTGAGGCCCGCGCCTGTGAACGATGCCGGTTTTGCCGACTGGGTCCTTGAGCTGCGTTCGCAAGACATGGGCCATAGCCAATGACTGCCGGCGACAGCATCGCAAACCGCTTCTCAAGACCCGAAGTCGACGCCGCGCTGGAGCCGGCGCAGGCGGGACCTGCGGCCCCAGCCATGCGTGAAAGGCGCGCCAGGATCGCCCTGTTCGGGCTCTTTGGTTGCGGCAATCTCGGCAATGACGGGTCGCTCGAAGCCATGATCGAATTCCTCAGGCGTCGTCGGCCGGATGCGGAACTTGTGTGCATTTGCGACAATCCGGACGAGGTCACGCGAAAATTTGGCATTGCCACCCGGCCGATCAGCTGGTCGCGGCATTTGACCGGCGTGACGCGCAAGATCGACAAGCTCTTTCTGAAAATCCCGGGCAAGATGGTCGACCTTGCGCAAACGCTCAGGCATATCCGCAATACCGATCTCGTGATCGTTCCCGGCACGGGCATTCTCGACGACTTCGGCGAGCGCCCTTACGGCATGCCGCTCGATATCTTCAGGTGGTGTCTTGGAGCGCGGATGGTGGGCGCCAAGGTCGCTCTTGTCAGCATCGGGGCCGGCCCCATCCGGCATCGCCTCAGTCGGTGGCTGATGACGGCTGCCGCACGCTTGGCCCACTACCGATCCTACCGCGACACACTGTCAAAGGAGTTCCTGGAGAGCGTCGGTTTGGATACAGGCCGGGATCTCATCTTTCCCGATATCGCATTCAAGCTGCACGCGCCTGCAAATCCGCCCCCAAAATCCGCAGGAGCAGAACGCTTGACGGTCGGCGTCGGGGTCATGAGCTACTACGGCTGGTATGGCTTCGCGCGAGGCGGAGAGGCAATATTCGCCGCCTATATCGAGAAGCTGGCAAAATTCGTCGTCCATCTCCTCGACAATGGCCACGACGTTCGCCTCCTGACCGGGGAACTGACCGACAAGACAGCCGTAGACGCTCTTGTCGAAGAGGTCGGCCGTGCTAGGCCGGACCTGCCGTCCTCCAGAATGATCGCGGAACCCTCCTATTCGCTGCACGACCTGATGCTCCAGATCTCGGCAGTCGACATTGTGGTCGCGACGCGCTTCCACAACGTCGTTTGCGCGCTGAAGCTCGGTCGGCCAACCATTTCCCTGGGATATTCCCGAAAGAATGACGTGCTGATGGAAGAAATGGGCCTGGGCGCGTTGTGCCAGCATGTGGAACGGTTTGACGTCGACAACCTCATCGATCAGTTCGCCAACGTCGTGCGGTCGCGCGATGACTACCGCCGGAGGATTATGGACCGGGTCAGACAGTTCGAGGACGACCTCGACCGCCAGGACGCCTACCTGCTGACGCTGATCTGAATTCTAGAAACTTCGTGCGTTCTTTCAGTGGAGCAGCCATGACAACCGGATCCCAACCGCTGAGGGCAAGCCTCGCGCCCGGTGGGTGAACAGGACCCGTCGGCTGCCGAGAAGGCAAACCTTCCGCCGGGGGTGCTGAAAATGCGCAGAGCGTCGCACGCGTGGCCGCAGAAATTGCCCTAGCGCGCAGAGATGACCGCCTGGACGCCAGACCATGCCCCGCAGCTACACCGTTTGTCAGCGGCCACTGCCAGGCTGGGAACAGCGGAGCCGTCAAATGTCCGGAATGGGAGCAAGTCCAAAATGGCGCTGCGGCATGAGCAAGGCGCAAGGTCTGAAATGCTCTCCTTTGTTCGGCGATGCGAAGGTATCTCGCTTCGTCGAACGCCGTCTGGCGCACCGAGGCTTTGGGTGAGACAACAGGTTGGACGCATGCTGGAGCGGGATCGAACCACCAATGGATGAAGTCGAATGCGTTGTCATCGGCGCCGGGATCGTCGGTCTGGCAATCGCGCGCTCGCTCGCGCTGGCTGGCCGCGAGGTGCTTGTCGTCGAAAAGGAAAGGACGATCGGCGCGCACACATCGTCGCGCAACAGTGAGGTCATTCACGCCGGCATCTATTATCCGCAGGACAGCCTGATGGCGCGCTTTTGTGTGGAGGGTCGAAAGGCCCTCTACGATTATTGCGACGCGCGGGGCGTTCCCTACAGCCGCTGCGGCAAGCTCATCGTCGCCACGAACGATGCCGAGGCGTTGCAACTGCAGGACATAGCGCGGCGCGCAGCACGCAACGGCGTCCACGACCTGTCGTTGCTCTCGGGCGGGGACGCCATGGCGTTGGAGCCTGAACTGTCCTGCACGGCCGCGCTTCTGTCGCCGTCGACGGGCATCGTGGACAGCCACGCCTTGATGCTGGCTTTCCAGGCCGACGCCGAAGCCGCTGGCGCGATGTTCGCATTCGGCTGTCCGTTTCTCGGCGCAGTCAGTGGCCGCCCGGATCTCGTGCTCTCGCTTGGCGGCGCCGAACCCACCGCGA
>NZ_AHAM01000227.1 GCF_000236565.1 Mesorhizobium alhagi CCNWXJ12-2
GCCCGCCGCTTGAGGATGTTCTTTCGGGTTTTGACGTCGAGTTTGTTCATTCGATTCCAACAACAAAACATGTGGCCGTCGTTGGTAACTCTTCCATTGCCATTGAACTTCTTCAGCTGGGTGTCCCTGTTTATCAAAATTTTGACTTTGATCCCGTCCCCCGGGATTACTATTGTCTTGTCCGAGATCGCCTCACACAAGAGACAGCGTCCAACCAACTGAAGCAGAAATTCTGGGGAAGGTATCCTGTCAGCCCCGAGTGGATTAACCAATACAAGCTGCGGCTGCCGGTTGCCGATGAGACAACGTTGGCCGATGCAAAGTCCTTTGTTGCGGAGGTGACTAAATATCGAGTGGACGACTCTATAGCTCGGGGATCGAACCTTGCTGGCTCGCCGCAGGCTGAGAGCCGAGTTAAACAATCTGTAAGCGCTTGGTTCCTCTGGTTCGCCAATAGGTTACGCAGAAACAACGATTGAATCTGTTAAGCTGGTACGCGACAATGATTATAATAATCCGACGGCACTATCGTGCCCACGGGGTCGCTCGACGCCAGCTTCTTTATCCCTGACGAGGCGAGATTGCTTTTGCGATTCGACCTTAGTTAGCGACCCCAATCAGAGAGGACTCTAGGCAAATCGCTGCCCGCCTTCATCCAGATTCACGGGAAGGCGTAGACATCTACCTCCAACGTCTGAAGACCACCAGCCGCTCCAAGATGCTACGGTTCCCTGCTCGACCGGCAGCGAGCCGAATGCTCTTGACAGATTGGCGTCCAAATCGTGCGAGACCGCGTATCCAACGGAGAAGAGTGTTTCCAGGACAGCCAGCGCTTAGCCCTTGCCGTGCGAAGGGCTGCCGCGGTCGCCCGTCCTATTCCTGCAGTGCCTACGAAAGCGGCTGAGGCCGTAGAAGATAACATTCAGCGGCGCCACAACAGGGGCCAAGCGGCTCCGATAGCCGCCGAATGCGCTGGCAGTGGTGTTGTCGTGAAAGCGTTGAAACGAGCTGTTCGGCATGACCGCATGACATCACGCTACCTCCAGAAGCGGCCAGCCGTTCCGATCGGAATTTTCGCGACGGCTAGGTGGGAGGGATCGCCTGTGCAGATCAAGCATGTTTTCAGGGGGCTCCTGACCGCGCTGGGCGACAGCTGCGAGGAGATCAACCCCGACCGGGCGCTGCAAGCGGCCGCGCCGACGCACCAAGGGAGCGTTCCCTGCATGAGGCACTGCGATGGCCAGCGTTGATATTGTCGTTCCCTGTTACAATTACGGGCGTTTCCTTGGCGACTGCGTCGCCAGCATCCTGACGCAGAAGGGTGTCGACCTGCGGGTCCTCGTCATCGACAATGCGTCCAAGGACGACAGCCTGGCGATTGCGAAAAGCCTCGCGGCCCAGGACCGCAGGGTGGAGGTCCTGGCGCACGCGACCAACAAGGGCGCCACGTTCAGTTACAATGAAGGGATCGACTGGGGTTCGTCGGAGTATTTTCTCATTCTCGACGCCGATGACGCGCTGGCGCCGGGCGCCCTGGCGCGTGCGGCGGCCGTTCTGGACAGCGACCCCGACATCAGCTTTACGCACGGCATCGAAACCAGGCTCGAGGCGAATGGCGCCGTGCGCTCGTTGGCGGCAAGACCGAATGGGCCTCAGGTTGAGGTGACCAGGGGTTTGGACTTCATCCAGCGGCTCTGTCGGACACCCGTCAACAACATCGGCGCAAATACGGTCATTCGGCGCATGTTGGCGCAAAAGCAGGCAGGCTACTATCGCGCGTCGCTGCCCTATACGGACGATCTGGAAATGTGGCTGCGCCTTGCGACGCTCGGCGACGTCGCCAGCATCAGGGTCCCCCAGGCGATCCGCAGGTATCATGCCTCGCGCATGTCCGTCGATTACCATCAGTTGCGCGATTTCACGGAACGCGAGGCGGCATTCGAAAGCTTCTTTGCCAATGAGGGGAGGGCGGTCCCCGGCGCAGAGCTTTTGATGGCCAAGGCAAGGAGGGGCCTTGGCCAACATGCCTACTGGTCGGCGATCTCGCACATCTCCAGGGGTCATGGCCGCATCGGCGCCGACCTGTTGCGGCTGTCGCATCGCTGGCGGCCCCGCGCGGCTCTGCTGCCTCCCCTCCAGTGGATTTTGAAGATGGATCGCCCACTCGAACGCGCCGCCGAGATCGTGTCCGAAATGCCGCCCTTCCGCAGGAGGATTGCCGCCGGCAAGGAGGGATCGGGCGGTCCCGACAGGTCTGCGGCGGCGTAGCGGGCAGGGCGGAGCGCGAGTATCGCTATGGCAAGCGTTGATATCGTCATTCCCTGCTACCAGCACGGGCATTTCCTGCGCGACTGCGTCGACAGTGTTCTTGGCCAGCAGGTCAATGACCTGCGGATCCTGATCATCGACAATGCCTCCACCGACTCCAGTCCCCAGGTCGCACGTGAACTCGCCGCAAGGGACAAGCGCATCGAGATCGTCCTGCGCGCCCGCAATCTTGGTCCCCATGCCTCCTTCAACGAAGGCGTGGACTGGGCGACGGCCGACTACCTCATGATCTTGTGTTCCGACGATCTCCTGGCGCCTGGCAGCCTGGCGCGAATGGTTTGCGTCATGGAACAGCACCCGCAAACCAGCTTCGCCTACGGCACCGACGTTCACTGGCGCGAAGAAGAGCCGTTTCCAGTGCAGACAAACGCAGGTCCTCCCGCGCCATGGCGGATCCGTGACGGAACGGATTTCATTGTCGAGCGCTGCCGCAATCCGGAAGCCTACATTGCCGCCGGCATGGTGCTGGCGCGCACCGCCGCGCATAAGGCTGCGGGCCATTACCGCACCGAACTCCCGCACACCGACGACTTCGAAATGCTGTTGCGCCTGGCCCGCCTGGGCAGCGTGGCCGACACCCGCGCGATTGTCGGCGTAAAGCGCATGCACGGCCACAACAGAACGCGTGACTTCCTCGCCGAGCGGACCCGCGACCTTGTCGAGCGGGTCGCCGCGCTCGACAGCTTCTTCAGCCGCGAGGGACGCGCCATGGTCGACGCCGACAGGCTGTTGCGCCTGGGCAGGCGCAGCATCGCCGAGCGAGCTTACTGGTGCGCAGTCAAGGATCTCACGCGCGGGCGTAAAAGCGCGATTGCGCTGTTCAGGCTCGCCATCAAGCTCGATCCGAAAGTAGCTCTGATCCCGCCTTTCCGTTATCTTTTCCGGATGGATCGCAGCCTGCTCGAGTCCTTCCGGGGGATGCATCAGACCGCCCGCTCGACAACGAAGAGCTAAACCGCTCCGCTGGAATCGCAGGGGCGATCACTTCAGGACCCCAGGCGCCACCAACCCGCCGCGCCGGAAATCGGCAACCCCTCGCAGAATTTCGGTGAGAAGGGCGTGACCGGTGAGCCACAGGCCGAGCAGCCATCCGGCCGCAGCAAGAGCCGCCCCGCTCAAGGCCTGGACGAGGGAAATTTCGACGGATCCGATATAGACCACGACGGCCAAGGGTCCCGTGACGGTTATGGCGGCCACGACGCCGCTGCGCCACACGGCGCTCCAAACTTCCAGCCAGCCAATCACGATATGACGACGCACGAATGTCAGCGAAACAAAAGCCTGGAACGGAATCACCAGCAGCAGGCTGAACGCAACCGCTCGCAGGCCAAAGAAAGCCGCGACCGTGATGATGACGACGGAAACGGGACAGACGATCAACGCGCGGCGGAAAATGTCATGCACCGCGCCTACCGAAACCAGCACCGGATAGTTCAGTTCGAAGCTGAAGGAAAACAGCGAGGCAATCGCGACGATCTGAACAACCGCTACGACGCCATGCCATTGGTCCCCCAGCAGGAGGTCGACGATCGGATAGGCCAGAACCGAAAGCACCAGGAGCGCTGGCCATTGCAGAGCCGTTATCAGCCCAAGGGCGTTGAGGTAGGGCTGCTTGAGGCTTCTGCCCTGCCGCGCCTCGGCCGAAAAGGCCGGCAGGATCACCGATATGGCGCCGCCCAGGATGACCTTGTCCGGGAGCTGGCAAATCATCAGGCCGCGGCTGTAAAGGGCTGCGGCGTCGAGGGACAGGATCCGGCCAAGCAGGAGGTAGGGCAGGGCTTCATAGGTCTTGTAGAGAAGGCTCGTCGCGCCATTGTAGCCGCCGAAAGCGAGCATGGCGCGCCAGCCCACCAGGGATGGCATGAAGATCCAGAACTGACGGCTAAGCCCAACCGCCAGGAGACCGGTGACGACGGCGCTCGCAACCCATGCCCAGGCAAAGCTCATATAGCTGAATCCAAGCAGCGCGAGCGAAATGGTGACGGCCGCCGCGGCGACCGCGCCGGAGGTGTTGATGGCTGCGATCTTGCCGAAGGCCATGTCACGGCGCAGGAGCGTGATGACCGGAGCGGCCGCCAGTTCGAGAAAAAAGGCGGCCGCGATGACCCGCAGATACGGGATCAGCCGCTCGTCGCCGTAGGCGCCCGCCAGCAACGGGGCCGAGGAAGCCAGAGCGATGGTGATGATCGACGTGAAAAGCAGCATGACGGTGAACGCGCCGCGCACGTCGGCGCGGGTCAGGTGCTGACGCTGGATCAGGAAATTCGCGCTCGCAAATTCGCGAGCCGACATGGCGATGCCGACGAAGGCCATTCCAATCACCGACACGCCAATCTCGGCCGGCGTGAGAATCCTGGAAACGATCGCGACGGTCACGAAATTGCTGACCAGCGCGATATAACGTTCGCCAGTACTCAAAATGAGTGCTCGTTTGACGACCGCCATGCGTTCGGGGCCCCAGATGCGGTGCGGCCGTTGCCACCCGCGACATTCGCCGACCACCGTTTCTCCGGCAATCTGGTCGCCGCGTCATGCCGGACATAATGGTTAGGAATGCCCCCGAAAGGAGTACGCAGGGCAGCCTTATCCCCATTATGGCAGGATTGCCGCGAGGTTTTGCTCGGCTAACCTGATGGCGAACGCAAGGACAGGCACTTCGTCTGCGCCAACCAGGAAGGTGCGCTCGATTGCGTCCGTCCGATCATCCGGAAAGAGATCAAACCGTGCCTTACCGATCAGCCTTTGAAAGCGATGTCGAAGGATTCTCCAGGCGGTCCGGCCGGCTGCCGAGACGCCCAGCCGCGCAACAAGCCTCGAGGCGTTTTGCCTTGGCGGTTTGCCTGCTGGTTGCCGGGACCGTCGCCGGACATGCGTGCGAAACCGCGTCGGGGCGCGATGGCAGCGCTTCTTTCCCGCTCAGCGTGCGGCCCGGCAATCGTCATCTCGAGGACGCCGCGGGTCGCCCGTTTTTCATGCAGGGAGACACCGCCTGGTCGCTTGTCGTCCAGCTGACCCGCGAAGATGCGGAACGCTACTTGCGGGACCGCAAGGCCCGCGGGTTCAACACGATACTGGTCAATCTGATCGAACATCGCTTCGCGACGGACGCGCCCGCCAACGCCTATGGCGAGCGCCCGTTCCTGCGAGACGGCGACTACCGCACGCCCAACGAGGCCTATTTCGAGCATGCCGACTGGGTGCTGGACAAAGCCTGCGAGCTGGGTTTGCTGGTGCTGCTGACGCCTTCCTATGTCGGCAACGGAGGCGGTCCGGAAGGCTGGTACCGGGAGATGGAGGATGGCGGAGCCGAAAGCATGCGCGACTACGGCCGCTTCCTGGGAAAACGCTACGGGGACCACACCAATCTCGTCTGGGTGCAGGGCGGCGACTACAACCCGCCTGACAAGGACCTGATCCGTGCGCTGGTCGAAGGCATTCAAGAGAACGATCCCGACGCGCTCCACACGGCTCACGGTTCGCCAGGCAGTCCCGCTCTCGAACACTGGAGCGGCGAGCCATGGCTGGCGATAAACAATGTCTATACCTACGGGCCGGTGCACGGCGCTGCACTGTCGGAATATGGCCGCAAGGAAGCCATGCCATTCTTCCTGATGGAGAGCGCCTACGAAAACGAGCACGATGCGAGCGAACATCGCCTGCGCATGCAGGCCTACCAGGCTGTCCTGTCTGGCGCCATGGGACACATTTTCGGAAACAATCCGATCTGGCATTTCGACGGGCCAGGCATCTATCCGGCGCCAGTCAGCTGGCAGCAGGCCCTCGACAGCCGGGGCGCTCAAAGCATGACCCTTCTCCTGAAGGTGATGTCGTCGAAAAAATGGTGGCTGCTGGAACCCGATGTCGCGAACACATTCCTGGTCGAGGGCGGCGGACGCGAAAAAGCGCGCGCGGTGGCGGCGCGAGCAGGCGACGGCTCCTTTGCGCTGGTCTACCTGCCGACCAGCCGCAGCGTCACGCTGGATCTCGCACGGCTTTGCGGGC
>NZ_AHAM01000226.1 GCF_000236565.1 Mesorhizobium alhagi CCNWXJ12-2
CGCAAGACCCGGTCGGGGATTTTCGGTCCGCCGCCATCCATCTTCCGCCAGCGCCGAAGAATCGCAGATCTGCTCGGTAAACAGGCCCTGCCAGTCTTCGCTGCGCCCCGCAAGCCTTGCAACCGCCTTGAGCAGGCCGGCTGGAACGGGCATTAGACGCTCTGGCCTGCCCCAGCCCGGCGCTGTGAACATCTCCGCTATGCTTAGCGCGGGGCGACAGCAGTTCACCAACCGGCTTTGGGTGGTGAGGCATAAGGTAGAAGCTTTTTCGATTCCTTCGGGATCCCGTTTGACTTCGCCCGGATCGAATCCTATGCATCACACAAACTTTGCCAAGGGAAAGCAACCATTGAAAATCACTATTTTCGGCACCGGCTATGTAGGTTTGGTGCAAGCAGCCGTAATGGCGGAATCCGGCTATGACGTGGTCTGTGTGGATGTTGATGCCGCGAAGATAGCGCGCCTGGCGTGCGGTGAAATGCCTATATTCGAACCGGGTCTTGAACGCCTCGTACGAGACAATCATGCAGCAGGCCGCCTCCATTTCACTACTGATGCCGCAGAAGGAGTTCTGCATGCCACCATACAATTCATTGCTGTCGGCACGCCGCCCGATGAGGATGGCTCCGCTGATCTAAACAATGTTTTGGCTGTTGGCAAAGCGATTGCTGCGACCATGGATGGTCACCGCATTGTGGTTGCCAAGTCCACCGTGCCCGTAGGAACCTGCGACAAGATTAGTAAGATTATGAAACTCACGTTAGCGGAAACTGGGAGAAAAGATCTGACGTTCGACGTTGCCTCAAACCCCGAATTCCTGAAGGAAGGATCGGCTGTTGCCGATTGTATGAAGCCTGATCGCATAGTTATTGGAACGTCGAACAGGGAAACCGAAGCGGTACTGCGGGAACTCTACGCACCATTTAACCGCAACCACGAAAAAATCATTGTTATGGATGTGCGAAGTGCTGAGTTAACGAAATACGCGGCCAACTGCATGCTGGCAACAAAGATCACCTTTATGAACGAAATGGCCAATCTGGCCGAGGCTCTAGGCGCCGATATCGAGAGGGTACGTCAAGGAATCGGAAGCGATCCACGCATAGGATATCAGTTCATTTATCCTGGTGTGGGTTACGGAGGCTCCTGCTTTCCGAAGGATGTGCGAGCCCTCATTCATATCGCTGACCGAGTCGCCTATGATGCAAAGGTGCTCACAGCCGTTGACGAACAAAATCGAAAGCAGAAGAGTGTTCTATTTCACAAGATACTGAAGCATTTTGGCGGCGATATAACCGGCAAGGTCTTTGCCCTGTGGGGTTTGGCTTTCAAGCCCAACACAGACGATATGCGTGAGGCGCCATCGCGGACAATAATGGAGGCACTTTGGCAGGCCGGTGCCAAAGTTCAGGCTTTTGATCCAGAGGCCATGCGCGAATGCCGGCGCATTTATGGAGAGCGCCATGAGCTTGTGCTTTCCAGGAACAAGGAGGCCGCTCTCATCGGAGCAGATGCACTTGTTATTGTAACCGAATGGAAGGCATTCCTCGGACCAGACTTTGAGTATATCAAAAAAGCGCTGACGCATTCGGTTATTTTTGACGGGCGGAACCTCTACGATCCGGAAGTTGTTTCCCGCTACGACCTTGATTATCACAGCATTGGTCGCGTGCAGTTCAATCGAGAACAGCCGACTATATAGACATTCTGTCGATTGTCAAAAGAGAATTACAAACCACGACTGTCACGAGCGCCTCGGAGCGGGCTACAAGCCGTCCTATCCCGCGCTCGCCTGACGCCAGCTAGCTATACTATACTGCGGGTTGCGCCAGTCGTACGCCTCCGGGGAGGGCCGCCTTGCCGGAGGAGGGCGGGTGTAGCTGACGGTCGGTATGGATATTGCTACTGACAGTCGCCAAGTCACTCGTTCGAGATTGTTGACACTGGCTGCCGGCGCCCCGGCGCCGCTGGTCGGAGGAGGAGAAGCTGCGGATTGTCGAGGAGAGCTATTCGGCTCCGCGGCAAGCGTCCGCGACAGCGCAACAGTCGATCCCGTCGAGCGACCACCCATGTCGGCGCGGGCGCGGTGTTTGCCCTCGCCCAACTTGAACAGTTGGAAGTGAACGGATAGTGAACACTGTCCGTCAAGGCATTGAATTCATTTGTTTTGTATTTCCGGTGCGAAAATGTGTGGTAACAACATTTGTGCTGTTACCCGTGTTTATATGGATCTTACGGCGTTTATTCGCTAACAACGCTGGCATGTTTGTCGTTGAGAGAGTCGCCCGCGGCCACGCTATCTCTACCTCGTGGAAAGTGTCCGAAACGGCAAAACCGTTCGCCAGCGCACGATAAAGGCGCTGGGCCGCAAGGATGCGCTGGTTGCCAGCGGCGAACTTGACAGATTGGCGGCCTCGATTGCGCGCCATGGCGAACGCAGCCTCATCCTGTCCGACATTGACGCGGGGCGGATTGCCTCTCGCCGCATTGGCGGTCCGCTGTTGTTCGGGCGGCTGTGGCCGCGGCTCGGGATCGGCGATGTGCTGGAAGAGGTGCTGGAAGGGCGCCAGTTCGGCTTTCCAAGGACAAGGCCGACCGCCAGGCGATCATCGCCGGCCTCGAGGCACAGCTCAAGAAGGGCGACAAGGCACTGGTCGGCAACTCGGCCTACCGGCGTTACCTCAAGGCCAGCGGCAAGAACTTCTAGATCGATGTCGGCAAGCTTGCCGAGGAAGCCCGCTACGACGGTATCACCGTGGTGCGGACCAACGCGTAGGTGACGGCGCTCCAGGCCGTGCTACGGTATCGCGATTTGCTCGAGGTCGAGAGCCTGTTGCGCGCCGCCAAGGCAAGCTTCAATACCCGGCCGATCTTCCACCAATCCGATGCCGCCATCCGCGGTTCCTGGCGCTCGTGCTCAGCAAGAAACTGCGCCGCCTCTGCCGGGCCAAAGGCCTGATGCCCGAATGGCAGCCGCTCCTACGCGATCTCGACCGCCTCCAGGAAGCCACCATCGAAAAGGATGGTCGCATCGTCACAACCAGAACTCACGTCACCGGCCAAGTGGGCAACGTCTTCAAGGCAGCCGGCATCGCTCTGCCACACAACTTCGACGAACAACTCGCCGGAGATCACCCCCAAAATGTAGTGGTAACACGCGCCAGCGCGCGCCTAACATGCTGACTTAATGACATATTCTGACAGGCGGTGTTTAAGTTGGGGCTCGAGGCCTCGCGCCCTCGCGCCTGGCCCCGCAACGGGCGCGACCGGCACCCCTCTTGGAGTTCTGTGCCCTGGTGGGCAGCCTGATCATCGATAAGGATGGGATCTACGATCCCCGGCTCGTCAACGATCGTTTGCTGCTCGGCATGAAGGCACTTTCAGCGAACTTGAGTTGTCGACGCTGCGGCAGCGCTCGCAAGAGGCGTTGCGCCTGAAGGCGGCGCGGCGAACTGCAAACGACGGTGGCGATCGGCTTCCGGCGGGGCGCTGACGATCGCTTGGAAGACCCCGACCGGCGCATCCGCGAAGCGCTGTCGCTGGTGTTCCACAAATTTCGTGAGATCGGCAGCGTGCGCCAGCTCGTCCTGTGGCTGGGCCAAGAGGGGATCGACCTGCCGACCGCGGTCAATGGTCCTCAGGGGTGGACGGTGCGGTGGGGGGCGCCGCGCTACCACGCCGTCCATCGGCTGCTGACCAATCCGGTCTATGCTGGTGCCTATGTCTTTGGCCGCACCGCCACGCGCAAGCGCGTCGAAGACGGCCGCAAAGTTGTCACCCACGGTGTCGCGCGCCGACGTGAGGACTGGGCGGTTCTGATCCGCGATCACCATGATGGCTATATCTCCTGGATCGAGTATGATCGCAACCAGACGATAATTGCCAACAATGCGAACATGAAGGGGTCGCGGGCGCGGTGCGCAATGGCAGTGGACTTCTCGTCGGCTTGCGGCGCTGCGGCTGCTGCGGCGCAAGCTCAAGGTGTTGCACCATTCACGCCGCGATGCGCGCTGTCTGCGCTACACATGTCGATCCGTCGACCGAGAAACGGTGTACCGTCTTCAGCAACATGCGCATCGATGCGGCGGTGTCGGCGGAAGTGCTGCGGGCAATTGCGCCGCTGGCACTCGAGGCGCATTGCAATTGATTTCCGATCGCAAGCAGGCCGGCAGCGAACGGCTGCGGCAAAGCGAGCTCGCCCTGGACCAGGCCCGCTATGAGGCGGCGCATGCGCGCCGGCAATACGACGCCGTTGATCCCGATAACCGCCTGGTCGCCGGCGAGCTCGAACGGCGATGGAATGACTATCTCGCGGCGGTCGCCCGGCTCGAGGATCAGGTCCGGAGCTTGCGCAGCGAGCAGCCGAGCGCCCTAAGCGAGGACGAACGCACCATGCTTATGGCGCTCGCAGACGACTTGCCTGCGCTGTGGAACCATCCCGCAGCGTCCGTCGAGACGCGCAAGCGGATTTTGCGCACCGTGCTCAACGAGATCGTCGTGACGGCCGCGGCCGGTCGGCTGCACCTGGTGCTGCACTGGCAGGGCGGCGATCACACGCGGCTCGAAGTCGTGAAGAACCGGTCTGGCCAAAACCGCTACAAGACTAACGTAGCGACCGAGCAGCTGGTGCGCGAACTCGTCCGCTTTTGACGGATCACAGCATCGCCCCGTCCTAAACCGGCTCAGCATACGCTCGGCCACATAAGAACGGATCGCGCTCCAAGTGCTGCTGCACGGCAAAGCCAAGCCCTGCCTACCCTTCCTCATGTCGGTGTGGCCCATCGAGAGCCACACCCGCGCGCCCGGCGGGCCGGGTATGGCTACGGCGTCTGAGACGGCGCCAGAATGCTGGGCGCATGGGCTGTCAGAATGCGAGACCCCGCTAGCGCTGTCCCCTGCCAAACTCCGCGCATCACTCAAACTTGTGCGTAAGCCCGATTATGACGTGGGTCACCCCGGGAAGAGCCGTGTGCGGGAAATCCGCGAGGGCCGAATGGCAGAGCTACTCGACCGCGATCGGATTCCAGATTGCCGCCTGGTCCTTTGCGTGTTTAAAGGGACGTGCGTGTTGCACGGGAGAAGACGATGCAGGAAACGAAACGGACACCGCAGGAAGAATTCTGGGCCGGTGAGTTCGGGAATCACTATATTGACCGGAACAAGAACTCAGGTCTTCAATCTTCGAAAGTCGCGATGTTCTCGCGGATCGTAGAACATGCGCCCGGGGTTTCGTCGGTATTAGAGCTTGGTGCTAACATCGGCCTGAATATCGTGGCGCTCAAGTGCCTCCTTCCGGCAGCGCAATTTCACGCGGTAGAAATAAACCAAGTCGCCTTCGGGCAACTCAGCGAGATCCCTAACATTCGAGCAGAGCTGGGTTCACTACTCGACAAGCACACCGGGCAAAAGGTCGATTTGTCTTTCACATGTGGGGTATTGATTCACGTCAATCCGGACCGACTGGTAGAAGCCTATGCCCGACTTTATGAGTCTAGCCGCCGCTACGTCCTCGTAGCGGAATACTACAACCAAAACCCGGTTGAACTATCATACCGCGGGCATACGGGAAAACTCTTCAAGCGGGATTTCGCAGGCGACTTAATGCAAAAATACCCGGATCTGAAGCTGATCGACTACGGGTTCGTGTATAGAAACGACCCAATGTTTCCGCTGGACGATCTCACGTGGTTCCTGATGGAGAAGCGTTAGTGTACGTTCCAGAACGATCAAATCCACACTGGAAAAACAGGCTGCATGAGGCCAGAAATGAAATTCCGGACTCCCTCAAACCGGAGGAGATCAGGGTCTCAGGTCAATCGGCAGCATCCGCCAGCCCCAACCGGAGCGGACCAGGTGGCGCACGGCGTTGATCACCTCCCGGAAATCAACCTCGCGTGGACGGTCGAGACCCAGGCTTGGGCATTGGCGGAGCGATCTGCTCCCATTCTCGTCCGTCAAAATCGGATGGGTAGCGCTTGGTTTTCTTGGCGATCTGTGCCATGCGCCCGCGGCTCTGCTCGGTTCGCATTCAGAGCTTGAATCACATCGCTTCACCGCAAAAGCCCAACACTCTCGACTTTCCAAACGGACTCTTGCCGAACACGCAGCAATACTTGAATGGGCGATGGCACATGATGCTTGTTACAGGCGGTAGTGGATTTATCGGCCTGGGTGTTTGTGAAGCGCTGAGGCAGCGCGGTATGGAGCATCGAGCCGCTAGCCGCGGCCCAAGCGAAGGCTGCGTCATGGTTGGGGAAGTAGACGAACACACGGATTGGTCAGCCGCTCTCGCAGGAGTAACTTCTGTGATCCATCTAGCAGGATTGGCCCATCAGGCTTCCCCGGTTCCTCCCATCGAGGATTTCAGGCGCACCAATGTGGAAGGCTCAATCCGATTGGTTAAGCAGGCTGCTGAGGCCGGAGCAAACCGCATTGTCTTCGCTAGCTCGATCGGGGTTTTGGGGCAGACTACCAAAGATGAAGCCTTCACAGAAGCATCTCCCCCTTCGCCCAGGAATTCCTACGCCCTGTCAAAATATGAAGCCGAACTCGCACTTACCAAACTGTGCGGTGAGTTGAAACTAGAATTGGTAATCGTCAGGCCACCGCTGGTTTATGGGCCAGGCGCCAAAGGAAACTTTGGCAAGCTTGAGCGACTCGCGACCTCTGGTCTGCCCCTACCGTTTGGCTCTGTTCGCAACCGCAGAAACATTATCTCACGTGGCAATTTATCTGACGCGCTCGTGACATGCGCGGTTCACCCCTTGGCTGCCAATGAGACTTTCGTCGTGGCCGAGAAGCAACCAGCGTCTACGGCAGAGATAATCACGGCCATTGCGCGGGCGAGAGGACGAAAGCCACGCCTGTTCTCCTTCCCGCCATCCTTCCTCGCGTGGGCGTTCCGGTCCTTGGGTCACATATCAACGGCAGAAGGGCTGCTATCGTCGCTTGAAATCGATAGCTCAAAGATTGCGGCAAAGCTAAACTGGCATCCGTCTGGACATACCTTGGAGAATATCCAGCTGGAGCTCAGGACGTAACGTAGAACAGGAAGCAGAAACATCAGAACTCTCGGTACGTTAAATGGCTTGCGGATAATTCACGGACGACTACCGCCCAGTTGGGGCGGTACAAGCGGCTACATCATGTCTTGTCTTGGGAGAAAATCTTTTTCTTTCGGTCAGGCGCACATCACTTTTGGCCTACGCTGATAATGTGGTGAACAAACTGCCTGTAAATCCGTTGGGCATCAAAGCGAGCATCAAAAACCGCTGCGCGCTGGTCCCGTTCCTGCAGGGTATTGGTGTCATCGACGGTTGCTTCAATTGCCCGAGCAAAGTCGGCGGATGATGCTGATGGAATCGAAAGGCCCGTACGGGTCTGTTCGAGAAGGTCCTTTGCTTCCCCAGACAACGTGGAAATCTGAAATACTCCGTACGCCATGTACTCGAATATCTTGTTCGGCAGACCCTGAGGAGCATTCGCAATGTAAGGCAACAGGCCAACCACTGAACGACTAAGCAGAGCTGCCACCTGATTTTTGTCAATCCACCCCAGCATTCGCACGTTGGGAAGCTCCTGGAAGCCCCGCTTCAGATCAGGCTGGGTCGATGGATCACCGGAAATTGCAAATATGATATCCTTACGATCGCGAAGTAGACGTGCTGCCTGGAGTACAAGCGATAGGTCATAAGTTGCTCCCCACGATCCGACGAATGAAACCACATGTCCGGAGAGGGGGACATTTAGTTTTCGTAGCGCTTCGATGAACTCGTGTCTGTCATTTGGTGGCGGACGAAGATAGCCAAGGTATGAGACGCGATCGGAGGCAACCGATTTACGGTTTCCTTTTTCTTGACCCCATTTCAAATAACCTTCTGAAATTCCAACCAAGGACGTGGCATGCCGACAGGCGAACTTAGCTTGATTGTTAAGGGGCCCCAATGCGAATCGAGCCAGTGTTCCCAGGGGGCGGGGCACAAAATCCGGAAAAAAATCGGGCCACAGATCGCGTATCGTAACAACTGTAGGAATTTCTGCTTCAAGGCCGAAACGGACCGCGGCGGCGGCCGCATCCGTTGTCGGCAAATCCGCGACGATAACGTCGGGTAATCGTTTGCTGGTCCTAGCAACTTCCAAAAATCGGCGGGCGAAGCAATGGTTGTGAATGAGGCGCCTCGCACCAATATTGCGGCTGTAGCCAGGCGCATTCAGGACCTCGACCGTCAAATTCTCCTGTGGTGAAATGGCGCCGGTTCCCCGTCTCTGCCTAGAGTAGTGATTGAAGCTCGACGTAAACCACGTGGTTTCATGATTAAGCGAGGCAAGAGTTGTTGCGAGCATGCCGGCGCGTAGCAGCCTCGGACTCCCGGGATCTGTTGGGATTGGTTCGAGATCTCGAACGAGCCAGACTCTCATGTACGAAAACTACCGTATTGACGGGAGTGCGGGATGGATCCAGTCATCCACCACGTGCCCCAGATCCAGCGCGACTGCGCCTTTGGCTCGCGCACGCCCTATGAATATCTTTCCTATAATTCCGCCAGCAACCAAGACAAGATCCCCTGGCATCACAATTTGATCAACCTTGTCCAATATCGAACGGTAAAGAAACGGCAGAGCCTGCGGGCTTCTGCTGTAACTCTCATTTAGCATTGTTTTGTAGTGGGTTGGGATGGTAATGGTCTCTAATCTTCTGGCGTTATGAAAGATCGATGGAAGAGTCGCCGGAACAACGCTGCTCAAAATTGTGACTTTACGAGCGGACTCAATCAGTGGAAGTAGCGTCGCCGGGTCTGAGAATAGGGCTACGTTGACTTTGTCTTCTGTAATCAGTGCAGAAGGTGATACAATCTTACCAACGCCGGATAATACCTCGAGTAGGCCCCGTCCCTGCAGTGACTGCCCCAGTGACCGGCTGCTCTCGCTATGGTCCCGGATGAAACGATAAATCGCGGGAATACCGACGACATCCGCTTCGGCGATCGCCTGCCTGGCTTCTCTAATGATTTCAGATCTTAGGTCGGTGGGGAGTTCCGTACCCCACCAATGCCGCTCGCGGTTGGCGATGTCCTCTTGATGGAAATGATTTCTGTCTGGGAAAAGGTATCCTTCTCCATCGCTCAGACGAATCATCGACAACGGTGCTCTTTCGTTGAGCGCACGCTGGGCCATTTGCCAGAAATGCTTTGCCTCGGACGGATAGGCACGGACATTCATCAGCTCCATTCGAGGGCGGAGTGCATCGTAGACAGGCCTTAGATGTGCTTCAAATTCCTGGGCAAGGTTGCGAGGCGCGACTTGCGAAAACTGATGTTCAACGTGTTGGTGATGCCAACCTTCAACCACCCTCCCTTCCAAGAACTCGGTATTCCTGAGCTTAAGCAACTCGAAAGTGCTAGCTTGCCGCTCAAAATCCTCGAGGGTGTGCTCTGCCTCAGCCTCGCGCCCGGGGGTGCAGCGTAGCTTGCGAAGTACCTGGATTTTTCTGTTTATCGACAGTTTGTCTTTCTTGACGACCGATGCATTCAGCCAGAAACTATCCAGTTGATCGCATGTTCCGGATCGCAAAATTGTAGTCAGAAGTGAATTCTCAAGAAGAGCTCTCGTATGGCCGTCACCTTCATAGCCAAACACAAAAGTCGAAATTGCCTCTAATTCAGCCGGATCGACAACAAAGTTTCCCCACTCCGCTCTTTTGAGATAAACCCAGGTGCCTACAACGGAACCGGACGGCCACTTGCGAAACCCATCAAATACAATATTTAAAACATTGTTTCTCTCCTGGAACATTTTTTCCAATGTTGCGATCACGGCTGCGGGGTTAAATACGTTCGCTTGCTCATTCATCAACAGCCACTCAGCGGGTCGCGGCACCTGACGTAGTGTATATTCGAGTAATTCAAACAAGCGAATTTCGTCCTTATGGATGACTTTCTTGGATGCCCTCGACTTGTTGGCGGTTTGTTTCGGGGTTCTCCAGATGGGAGCGCTAATTTCGACCTCGGTATTCGCAAGCAAAAATCGGCCCAATCGGTCGGCATTGATCGACAAAAAGTTCGCAGCACGGCTCGCGCGGGACAACACGAAGTTCGCAGCCCGCGAAGATCGCTTTCGGTTGGCGTTGATGAGCCGGATCGCACCTCTCTTAACAACCCCTTTAAGGCGCGCCCGAAAACGCCCCTTCATGCTAGGTCGGACACGGGTCGTTGTGGCCGTACGTGATTTTTCCGCCAAGCTCGTCATCTCCTTCACGAATTGTGCCTGATCGGTTAGATAGGCATCGTTTGCCGACGCATCCCACTGCACAAAGGTACTAAGCCACCGGGCATCAGCGTGATAAGGTCGCCAAAATGCCGACGATAGCTGCGTCAGGTCAACCTCAAAGGTTAGCCCGCCACGCACGAACCCATAGTAGTCGGGGCACACAGGATCAAAATCGAAATTCTGATAAACCGGTATTCCGCGATGAAGGAGTTCAATCGCAACCGACGAATTTCCCACTATTGCTATGTGGTCGTCTTCCGGAATTGCGCAGGTAAACTCCACCCCAACTCCTTCAAACTGATTTCGTAACTGCTTCGCCGCTCCGGGGTGTTCCTTAATTATTATTTTCTCAACGCCGGAATTGCTCCTCAATTCGATCAGCAGCTGTTTCAGCATCTCGACTATAATTCGCGAGGTTGGATAAATGACAACCGTCACCTTCTGGCCACGCGGCCTGACAAGGAGCTCACGTGTGAACGGTTCGGTATAGCGGGTGATCACAAAAACACGTCCGGCTATTGGGCCAATGGTTTTATAGGTGTCGAGCGATTTTTTATTTCGGAGTACGCAATACTCAAAATCTAGCGGAGGAAATCCTGATGTCACCTCCGCATGCTGGAGGTATACGCGGGGTACGTTCAATCCCTTCATAATCATCGAAAGTGCCACGCGGGACGGCGAATGATCATTGGCAAGTACCAATGCTGTCGGCTTAACCGCCCCATCTCTCGAAAAAGAGATTAGAAAGCTGAAGAAGGTGCAACTATAAATGATCTGCTGGTGAACCAAGCTTGCCGTTATTGTACTGCGGTAACGGTAAAACGTGTCGACGTCAGCGATTATTGACTCCATCGCTTTCATCTGTGAAGGGCTTAGATCGGAGATTGAAATCTTTGTGGACTTGGCGTAATTGCGCGAACCGATGGTTATCCCAGCCGGAGAACATATCCGCTCGAAAAACAGGAACTCCCTCAGATTATTTTCGGTGCTTCCATCGCAGGCGAACCCGGAAAATTCGGGTAATATTATTTTGTATGTTCTGCTTCTAAATTTACTGTCAAACAAAGAAGTTGCACGTTTAATTTTATCAGACAGATCGACATCCTCACCAAATAAGGCTTTGTCGTCCTCGGTGATCCGATGCGCCATAAGGTCGTCATAGTCTGAATTTGCATCGATCACCTTGCAAATGCGTTGCAACCCTTCGCAATGGAATTGTAGCATTCCCGCGACCTCTGACATGAACAATTACCTCTTACTGGATCGGATCGGGCTGGCTGCGCGTCAACGACGCTCAGCTTGACCACCACGACGCAAGCGAAGCAGTTCGCGCAACTCTACAATCCAGAGAAGATGAAGGATATAAATCGCGATCATGCGGGAGATTAGCGAGTATCTGCTGTTTCTCAGAAGGCACCACGCATTCCGCAAAGGTGGCATAATTGTGGCGGCAATCCACAATCGACGTCGTGCTAAATCTCCCGCGGCTATCTGCCCGCCTTTCACGCGCCGCGCCTTTGTGGCAATCTCGCGCCAAGTCGCACGCGCAGGATGGTTAACTTGAGCCCGCGGCACGTATCGGATCGGCGATCCCATAGAGCCCGCTCGCCTGCAAAACTCTGCATCTCCTCCAGAGAAACGATTTCCATCGAAGCCTCCCAACTGACGAAAGAGCTCCGTTGGCACTGCCAGATTGGCAGTGGCACCATATCCGCGGGTCACATACCGTTCCTGTGGGATGCCCCTGACCATGTCATAGATTTCATATGGATTGGGCTTCTCTGACGTGTGAATGACGTCGATGGCACCGGCCAACAAAGCGTCGGTAGCGGCAAGCCCGCGGGCAGCTTCATCCAGGCCTTCCAGCCACTCCGGCGTGGGTAGGCAATCAGCATCTATAAAGGCGAGCCACTCTCCCGTTGCGTGATCGGCTGCAAAATTGCGAGCAGCATATGAACCCGGAATCAAGCAGTGTAGCACCGTTGCATTGGCCGGCAAATCGGGAGGTAGTAGGATGCTTGAGGAACCATTATCAACGAGAATAATCTCGAAACAGTCGTCCGGAAACGTTTGCAGTTGAAGGCAGGCGAGCAGGTGCGGCACAAGATGCCAGTGCTCATAAATGGGCACAATAACCGAAAAGCGTCTACGGCCGTGCTCACATTTCGAAACTGTGGGGCTAGATAACAAGCGTTGCAAGGCCATGTCGTTCACGTAGGCTGCTTTACAGGCCCGTACGCGCTGCGCGTTTTGAGCCACTTTCGGTACTCTAGATGGACCTTCTGTAGACTACCGTCTGCGCGGATTTCCGCGTGGTCCAGCCAGATGAGACGATCGACCCATTCCTCGAGAACCCGTTGGGAATGGCTCGCGAGAAGGAGAATCTTCGCCTTCTCGATGAGTTGCGTTTGCAGTCCGCCGACTGCCGCGCTCAGCGAAGGATCGACAGCATTGATCCACTCATCCATGATCAAGATCTCACCGCGGACGAGTCGCAACAGGCTCATCACCAGCCGCGACCGCATGCCTGCAGAGTAGCTGTGGACCGGCAATTCGAAATAGCCCCCCAAACCAGACAGCGCCTTCACATCCTCGACGTGTCGTCCAACAGAACTCTGAGGTACGCCCATATACAAGCATTTGAGCTCCGTGTTCTGCCGTCCGGAGAGCTTGGGTTTCAGTCCCGAGCCAAGGGCAAATTGTGGACTCACCCGTCCTTCGACGGTCACACGGCCCGATTGCACTCCAAGTGCGCCGGCGCATAATTTTAGAAGCGTTGACTTCCCAGAACCGTTTACACCGATAAGTCCGACGCGGTCACCATCATTGAGGCGCAGCGAGATGTTCTTGAGCGCCGCAATTTCGAGATATCGCTGGCCAATAATAACCTCTGCTCCAACGGCACCGCGCTCCGTGCTTTTGGCGACATCCCCTCGCTTGCGGAGAAAATAGCTGACGCTGGCGTTCTCGATCACAATCTTCGCCATCGCTATTTAAAGTTCCTTACGAAGCTGTGTGACTGCCGGTAGGCAAGATAGCCCGTTGCAGAAATTGTCGCTGATACGAGCACGGCCATGGCCCAGGCGCCGGGCTCTAGCGGCTCAACGCCAAACACTTGGCGTGCGAGGGAAAGGTAATATGAGACAGGGTTGTACTGGACGAGAAAGGCCCGCGTCCCGCTGGAGACCTCGCCAGCACTCCAGAAGACAGGAGAGGCAAAAAACATGAAGCGTGCCCCGACTTTAACAGCCGCCTTCAAGTCTGGGTAAAGGACCGTGGTAATGTTGACAAGGTAGGCAGTCCCAAGAGATGTCAGGGTGATTATCGCCAGGAACGGCAGAAACAGCGTTAGTCCCACCCCAAAATTTGCTGGTCTAAGTAGTAAGATTAGCGCGAGAATAACGACCGCATTCATTAAGTATTCGAAAAGCCGATCCACCAAAAGTTTGCCGAACAAGCCAACCAGCGAGAGGTTGTTATGAACGGCAAAATCGAGCTGACCTTGGATCACGTCCGTGCTGCCTGTGATGGAATCCGAGATAAAGTTCCAAAGGGCGTATCCAGCGAACACATAGATAAAATATTCGGAAACACTCATCGTGGCAGAATGGTGGAAGACCAATGCCAACAAGGCCGAAAAAATTAACGACGAGAGGGGCGCCCACAGGATGCCCAGTCGGGTTCCGCTGTGCTCCGACTTAGCCTCGATATAGCTAATGTGGAAAAAACGGACCAAACTGGACAAATATGGCCGAATTCTATTCCAGAGTTCCATTTGGTTCGCCAAATTGATCGGGTTTTGCAGATCGCTTACCCTGAAGGTGGTTAGCTGAAACAAAGTAAATGGAATCCAACATGCCGCAACCGAAGGGTCTGCTTACCCGCGGACTGACCGGGCACGGTGACGTGACTTGTTAACGGCATATGGCGAGTCGGACTCCGAACGTCATCTTTGGACTACAGACTGGGACGCCAGAAGTAATCCTGCGGCCGGTCGGGTGGCAACCGGACGGGCTGCTTCGTCCGTTGCCCGAACCGCACCCGATGGGGACGGGTCAGCCCCGAACGGCTTCGCAGCGTTCATTTCTCTTGCGTTCCTATCTGCTCAACGAGAACGAGGCAACAATCCTGCAATTCCGTGCAAAATGTGGCGAGAAGGGTTAGGACATCACAAAATCCCAACTCGCCGGAGTTCCGGCCTTCAGATCTCGGTTGGCATGACGCCCAAGCAGCATGTCGTAGTGCTTGGGAGCAAGGCCGTGCCCTGGCCGCACGATCCGAATGTTTTCTCGGGTAAGCGGCTGTCCCGCCGCGACATCCTCCGCAACATATATCGACCGGCGGAACGCGAGCGACTTCTTCTCAGCTTCGGTGGGACCGTACACGACATTTCCGAGCGATTGCCAAGCCCGCTCTGATTCCACAACCAGTGCCTTCATTTCTTCGGGCTCGAGCGAGAAGGTACTGTCGACACCGCCGTCCGCGCGGCGCAGGGTGAAATGCTTTTCCACCACGGTCGCGCCATGTGCAACCGCGGCAACCGCAACGCCGACACCCATGGTGTGGTCAGAAAGTCCAATATCGCATCGAAACAAATCACGCATGTGAGGAATGGTGAGAACATTGGTGTTTTCGGGCGTTGCCGGGTAGGTGCTCGTGCATTTAAGCAGGACGAGATCACGGCATCCTGCTTCGCGTGCCGTACGAACGGCCTCGTCTACTTCAGCGATGCTCGCCATCCCGGTAGATATGATCATCGGTTTCCCGGTGGCCCCGACCTTGCGGATCAATGGGAGGTGGCTGTTCTCGAACGAAGCGATCTTAAATGCCGGAACGTCGAGACTCTCTAGGAAATCGACGGCAGTCTCATCGAACGGGCTGCTGAAGCACAGCATCCCATGTTCCCGTGCACGTTGCATAATCGGAGCGTGCCACTCCCAAGGGGTATGCGCTTCCTTGTACAGGTCATGAAGGTTCCGCCCACTCCAAATGCTTTTCTCGTCTGAAATGTCGAAATCCCCGCCGCGAAGATTGAGAGTGATGGTGTCTGCTGTGTAAGTCTGCAGCTTGATCGCGTGTGCGCCAGTGACGGCGGCGGCGTCGACGATTTCTAGCGCTCTCTCAAGGGACTGATTGTGGTTGCCAGACATCTCGGCAATGATGAACGGAGGGGCATTTTGCCCGATTTCACGATTTCCTATAAACATGGAATCCTTCACTTGCTGTAGAAGCGTTCGTAGATAATGCGGTCCTGAGCGCTGACGCGAGTCGAAAAGTTCAACGACTCAAAAATTCTTCGCGAAGCTGAGTTCGCCAGCTTAACCTGTCCAAAAAGCAAGACATTTCCGTGGCACTTAAGCAAGTGCCGGATCGCCTCTTCGAGCATGGTTTGGCCGACCCCCCTGCCGCGAAAAAGGGGGGCTACGCAGTAGCTAATTTCCCATTCGTCGATGCGTCGATCGAAGCGAACTTGGCCTAAGGAAATACCCGATGTGGTTTCTACGATATACAGCGCACAACAATCGGGCTGGCGAAGGCGGGCGCGAAACCATGCCCGATGTTCTTGCGGTGTAATGGGCTTCTGATTGAACGCATATTCGCGCGTTGCGCGGTCGTTCGCCCAGTCCAGCAGCGTAGCCTCATCTCGCAACTCGGCATGCCGAACAGACAAACTCATACCAGGTTCGGCCAGCAACACCGCGCAAGCTCGCGCCGCACCGCGGCCGTCGACGATCTCAAGACATTTTTCCGACCAGGTAACGTCGAGTCCAGCGTCCAGGACATCCTCAAGAGCGCTTTGCATTCGGCTTTGATCCACCATATCCGCGTCCCCAAGCCAATGGACCAGCCCGCGCCGGGAAAGCTCGTCGGCGACCGGACGTTGATTATCGGCAACAGTGACGACTAGGGTAGGCAGGCCGAGGCAGAGCCGCTCCCAATTCGTTGTTCCACTTGCGCCGATTGCCAGATCGGCTGCCAGCATCAGCGGAGCTAGACTTGTTACCCGATCATGGAGCCGCAGGTTCGGAAATTCCTTTACGATGCTTTCGATCTGCTGGAACTGCGGCGACGTCGAAGAAAGTACAATGTCAGCTTCGACATCCCTTCGGTCGAAGCCGACAAGCGCATTCACCACTTTTTCGGCCAGGAAATGCTTATCGATGCCACCGAAGGATACGAGCAGACGGCGCGGTTGGCCTTCCCGCGGCGACGCGCGAGGGCGCAAGCGAGCATACTCGGCGTCCAGTAGCGCATATGAAGGCCCGAGCAACATAGTGCAGCGCTCCGGCGCCTTTCCAAGGTATCGTTCGCTGTGGTGTGCAACGAGGTTTTGATCAAGCAGAATATCGCAGTCGTGTGGTCTGTCGGCGAGATCATCGACAGCCATGATCTTTATGCCTTTTGCGCGGAAATGCTGTTCCCACCTTGCATCGAGCGCATAGTGATCGACCACAATCCAATGAGGCGGCGCGAGATGGCTGATGGAGGCTGACGTCTGCGACGCATCCTCCTCCCAGGAGACGCCAAGCCACGCCGCGTGTGCTGGCTCGTTCTCAGCGTAATTTGCCTCCGATGCCGGAGCTGGTAGACGCTCTATGGAGAAACCTCGGTCTTGGATAAGTCCGCAGAAATGGCCATCCAACTCCCGGCAAACGAACCGCACATCCGCGTTTTCTCGCTTCAGGCGTTCCGCCAGCGATACACACCGCATCACATGGCCCGAACCAATGGTCGTGGACCCATCGACACGAATAACAACTCTCGGAGTGAACCCGGTCATTACTTCTCTCGTAGCGCCTCAAACATTCGCTCAGCCCTCTCCCAATCTTCCAACGTGTCGATATCCTGAACTCGGTACCGCGGTAGAACCAGTGGCGTTGCTACAGGTGAGAAGATCGGTCTTTTCTTAAGCCAAGCTTCCGACAGTCCCCAATAGAACTGGCCGGCATCATGATAAGCCTCCTCCAGATCCTGCGACCGTGTATAGAAATGTTCTGGGTTGAACATCTCCACTCGGCCGTCCTGGGTGATCCGTATCGCCCGTTGGACCGGAAAAGGGTAGCTGGTGACGGGGAAAACATAATCACAACCCTCCCGTTCGAGCAGCGAGAATCCCGTCTGCAAGTCCTCTGATCGTATGAAGGGAGCAGTGGCGTAAACGCAGCAGATGTGGGTCGGTGTGTCGCCGTGATGGTGATACCACTCGATAGCATGGGTAACCACAGGCAGTGTGGCCGTATGGTCGTCGGCAAGTGTTCCGGGACGTTTGAAAGGGACCCCAGCGCCCCACGCACGCGCGACGTCTGCGATTTCATCGTCATCAGTGGAGACAACGACTTGCTGAAAACAGCCGCTTTGCAATGCCGCCTCGATAGACCACGCAATCATCGGCCGGCCACAAAAGGGGCGGATGTTCTTGCGCGGTATCCGCTTGCTACCGCCCCGCGCCGGAATTACCGCCAATCTCATTAGGCAAGAGCCTTTTCCAGCGCGCTCATCACTAAGTTCTGTTGATCATATGTCATCGTAGGATACATCGGGATGGTCATCGCTTCGGAATAGTAGGCCTCGGCTTCTGGATAGTCTCCGCGCTTAAAGCCCATGCTCTGATAATAGGGTTGCATGTGAACCGGAATGTAATGAAGATTCACCCCAATACCCTGGGCCTGCATAGACTTGAAAACATCCTTATGACTGCCCTTGATCGCATCAAGCTGCAGTCGAATGACATAAAGGTGCAAGCCCGAATATCCATCGGGATGCTGCCAAGGTACAGTAACCGGGAACTCTTTGAGCATTCGGTCGTAGCGGCGGGCCAACTCATGGCGGCGTCCCACATATGCATCCACACGGGCCATTTGACTCAATCCAAGTGCGCCCTGCAGTTCTGTCATTCTGTAGTTATACCCAAGATCCACCTGCTGATAGTACCAGGGGCCATCGGGCTCGTGCGTCATCAGAGCCGGATCCCGGGTGATGCCGTGGCTGCGAAGCAGGGACATGCGGCTTGCAAGCTCGGCACTGTTGGTAACGGCCATACCGCCTTCGCCAGAGGTAATAATTTTCACAGGATGAAAACTGAAGACAGTCACATCACTGTAGCGACAATCGCCGATTGGCCTGTTCTGATAACGGCCGCCAATTGCGTGGGAGGCGTCCTCAATGATCGAAAACCCGTATCGCTTCCCAAGTGTGTGAATGGCAGCAAGGTCACTAGCTTGGCCGCAAAGATGAACCACCACAATGATCTTGGGAAGTCGTCCGTCGCGCTCGGCCTGAACCAACTTCCTCTCCAGGGCATGAGGAGACAGGTTGTACGTATGCTTATCGATGTCGACAAAGTCGACCTTCGCCCCACAATAGAGAGCGCAATTGGACGACGCTACAAAGGTGATGGGGCTCGTCCAAAGCCAATCACCCGGCCCTAACCCGAGCGCTAGGCAGGCGATATGCAGCGCTGATGTTGCGCTATTCACCGCAAGCGCGTACTCTACACCAGAATACTCAGCGACAGCCCGTTCGAAACGAGGCACCACTGGGCCCTGTGTCAGAAAATCCGAACGCAGAACCTCCACAACTGCGTTTACGTCCGCTTCATCAATATCTTGCCGACCATACGGAATTTTAGTCATAGGTTGCCGATCTTTGCACGATTCTTAGCGATCCACTCCTGAAGGGTCTCGATACTCATCCATTCCTTATTGCTATCACTTGTATAGCTGAAACCCTCGGGAACTTTTACGCCACCCTTTATCCGCTCTACGCTTGAATCCCAATTGTTGATCGCGGGCAAGATCTTAAAGTGGTCGGGATACTCGTACGTATAGAAAGAGTCCTCCTCACCAACCATCTGCTCGTGTAGCTTCTCGCCCGGTCGGATCCCCACGAAATCATGTTTCGCCTCGGGAGCGACGGCTCGAGCGAGGTCCACCACTTTCATTGAAGGGATTTTCTTCACATAGATTTCGCCCCCTTCCATGTCGTCGAACGCGTGCCAGACGAGTTCAACACCTTCTTCCAAGGTAATCATAAAACGGGTCATGCGGTGGTCGGTTACCGGCAGGACTCCCTTCTCCTTGACTGAAAGGAAGAACGGGATAACTGATCCGCGCGACCCCATCACATTTCCATATCGAACGACCGCGAAACGAGTTCCATGCCCTCCGACGTAGGAATTGCCGGCCACGAACAGCTTATCCGAGGCGAGCTTGGTAGCCCCGTAGAGATTGATCGGGCTACTGGCCTTGTCTGTGGAGAGGGCCACAACCCGCTTCACCCCTTTGTCGATGCACGCGTCGATTAGATTCATCGCGCCATTGATATTCGTCTTGATGCATTCAAAGGGATTGTATTCCGCCGTGGGAACAATCTTTGTTGCGGCCGCATGCACCACAAAATCGACACCATCAAGCGCCCGGTAGAGGCGCTCGCGATCGCGCACATCACCGATGAAGAAACGGACCCGTTTGTCGCCTTGAAATTTCTTGGCCATTTCCCACTGCTTCATCTCATCGCGAGAATAGACGATGATCCTTCGCGGATCGTAACGCTGCAGCGTCATCGGCAGAAAGGTATGACCAAAGGATCCAGTGCCGCCAGTGATGAGAATCGATTGTCCAGTCAGCATAGTACCGCCATTCGTTTTTTGTTGCTAATTCGAGCTGTCAGCGTGTGGGCTTTTAGGGGGCCTGCATCGTTCGCGCAAGTTTGAGCAGGGGATCAGAGTCCCTTTGATGAGGCTTACCTTGCGTTTTAATCGTTTCGACCGCAAAGTGGATTGCCGCGACGAGACATTTGCCGTCGCCGCGGGTGAATCAAGTTGGCATTTGTCGGGGTGTCGGGTGAATCGGCGGCCATCTCGTTTTCTGACCGCTCTGATATTACGCAATTGTCGAGAACGCTTTTCTGGACAGCGTCCCGCGTATCGCTGAAGTCTGCAACAAGCGCAACCTCATTTGGCGATAGGTTATGTGAGCTTGCCCGCTGTTCCAGGATAACCCATCAGGCGGACTGGCAAACAAACAACCGCCCGATCACGTCCACCCTCAGAGCAGGGGTCCTGGATTCCAGTGGCGCCAGCGACACATTTCTCGGTGCCTTGTGGAAACAAGGTCCTGCGGCTAGGTTCCGGCCAAACAAGCCGTGAGGAAGCGGGAGCTGATGACACAACGCGGAATCCTAAGCGATCGAAAAGTTTTGAGGTCAGAGGTTTTGGTGGAAAATATCCGCCGTAACCCCTTGTCTCTCTTAAAGTGCCATCGAGAGGGTCTGACAAGGGCGACAAAGGTTGCTCAGAATATTCCCGATTATTCAGCAGTCCTTGCGGGTAAGATTAGCAGCAGACATCTTGCGATTTTTGATGGAGACCTTGATTTTGTCAAAAAAGTGGACGCTGCTGCGCTGGAGAACTCTAGTGCACTTCTCTCTGGGTATGCTAATGTTGCTCGATTTACAAATTCGGGAATAGCATGTTTTGGTTCCACAAAGAATAACATTAGGGAATTCGAATTCTTCGAAAAGTTATGCGAACACAATAGCGTAAAAATACTTGATAATAATGTTGCTAAATATCAGCGTAACAAAGTACGGTTGTCCCAATCGCTTCCCAAAGAATTTATCAGTAAAATTGTGGACGATGTGACTGAGTTTTATCAATCACTGGGTCACATTAATTCCAGCATTTTTTATCAGCAGTACCTGTATACCCGCTCGTACGCTAGTTATTGCGCTTCACTGCTCGACGCATCAGCTGTTCTGCCTTCAATGCTGGTCCTCGCCAACGACCATATGCCTGTACACATCGCTATCTCGATGGCGATGAAGTCGGTAGGTGTGCCACGCTTGTATCTACAACATGCGGAGGTTAGTGAGGCTTTCCCACCCTTGGATTTTGAGTTCAATCTACTCAGAAGCCAGAAATCGCTCGATACATATCGCGCGATAGGTGAAATTGAGGGGAAGGTATACATTGTACCAAGAGACTCGACCCCCGTCCCGGTAGAGCGGCTACGTGAAGGCGCGGAAGAGCAGT